>CAZENI010000559.1:0-5478 GCA_964513055.1 uncultured Opitutus sp. | reverse complement strand
TCGCCCTCGGTGTAGGTGTAGATCTCGTTGAACGACATAACAATATAACGCGTCGCCTTGTAGTCGGCGGTGAGGAGCAGGGCGTCCTTGAGGATGAACTTGGGGCCGTCCTTGAAGAAGATCTGGCGGATCACCATGGGGCGCGGATCGGCGGCGGTCGGCGTGCGGTTGTAGCCGGCGCTCGCGGCGTATTGCTCGGTGTAGGAGTAGGCGTGGCTGGCGCTGACCAGAATGCCGAGCCGCTGGTTCAGGTAGGCTTCGGCGTAGTTGAATTCGTAGTTCGGCTTGACCTTGAACTCCCGCTTGTCGGACGGCCCGTAGGTCTTGCTGTAGGTGAATTCCTCGGCGTTGAAGTTCAGGCTGGTGTTGAAGCCGTAGTGGCGGCCTTTGCGATCGAAGGCGCGCTTGGTCTTCATGTTGATGGTGCCGGCGGGCGAGTCGGCATCCGATTCCGCCCGGGTGGTGCGGCTGATCTCGATCGACTCGATGGAAGTGATGGAGAAGCCCTCGAAGCTCGTCGCGCGCGAGGCGTCGCCGCCGCCGCGGTTGGCATCAGCGCTGGCGGTGCGCATGCCGTCGAACGAGACGCCGACATACTGGCCGTCCATGCCGCCGAGGCGCGGGCCGCGGGCCTCGGATTCGACGTAGTCGAGATCGACGCCCGGAAGATATTTGAGGAACTCGCCGACGTTGCCGTCGGTGACGTCGCCGAAGATATCGGAGGAGACCGACGTCGTGATGTTCATGTTTCGCCGCTGGTCCATGATGGCCTTGGCGTTGCCCTCGCGTTCCGTCGAGACGGTGAAGGCACTGAGCTGGACGATGCCATCGGTGGCGGCGGTCGAGGCGGGTCCGGCGGCGGCGCTGACCAGATTGATCTCGCGCACCGCGGGCTGCCCCGCGGTGACGGTGAAGGACTCCTTCACGGTGTGATAGCCGGTGTAGGTGACGGTGATGGCGGCGGGGCCGGCGGGGACGTTGGCGAACTGGAAGGAGCCGTCGTTCTCGGTGTAGGTCACCTGCAAGGTGCCATCGAGTCGGACCTCGGCGTTGCGGACGTATTCCTGGGAGGCCGGGTTGTAGACCCGCCCGGTGATGGTGCCGGTGGTTTGGGCCCGGGCGGCGATTCCTGCAAGCAGCAGGAAGGACGCGACGAGGAGGAGACGACGCAGCAGGGCAAGGGGCAAGGCGGGGGTGTTCACGCAGTTCGAGTTCCCCATGATGGCAGACCGGCGCCGCGGCGGCTGCGCGTCGCTTGGCGGGGATGGCCCGTTTATTGTCGCGAACGAACTTATCCCCGGGCGACGGCGCTGGCTCGCGTGCAGACTCGAATAAAAAACGCCAGCTCCGACGGGAGCTGGCGTTTGAAAGCGCGTAAGCCGGCTGAGCGGATCAGAATTGGCCGCGCACGCCGAAGGTCCAGAGCGCGCCGTAGGCCTCCATCTGGCGCAAGTGGCCGTTCTTGCCCTCTTCCACGCCGGGGGGCGACTGATACCAGATGTCGGGGGCATTGCGGATGTTGCGACCCTGCACGAAGAGCGTCGCATAGTTGGTGAGTTTCCAACTGAGCGAGCAGTCGATCTTGGTGATCTGGCTGTAATAACGGCCGTAGGTGCCGCTCTCCGGCCGGTTGTCGCCCCAGACGAAGTTCAGCGAGCTGTTGAACCGGCGGTAGAAATAGCTCACCCCGCCCGCCACCCGATGCGGCGTCAGGTTGTTCCGGCGGGCCGGCGCCCCTGAACCGTCGCCGCTCTGCGTCACATACGTGCGGTCGTAGTTCGCAAACACACCGACACCGCGCAAATACTCGCTGGGCAGGAACCCGAGGGTCTGCCGGTAGCCCAAGGCCATGTTCTTGGTCGTGGTAATGCGATCCGAGAGGTTGCGGGTCGATCGGAACGTGTAGTTCGCCAGATCGGGATCGTCGTTGCCCCAGTCGGAGGCCGTGTAGTCGTAGCTCACGATCGTGTTCCGGAAGGTGGTCTTGCTAAACGCCAGGGTGAGCGAGCCCGGGGATCGACCCGAGAAGTAATAGCCGAAGCGGGTCTGGTATTTGTTGTGAAATTCAGGCAGGAGCGTGGCGTTGGGTATGCTGACCCGCTGCGCGACTTCATCGATGACCGTGACGCCGGCGAGGTTGTCGATGGGCGCGCGACCGATGGACTTGTTCCAGCCGGCCTGCCAGTCGAAGTTCCGCGTGAACTGGTATTTCACGTTCACCGACGGGAACCAGTTATGGTAGTTCGCAAAGCGGACTTTCTTCGGCTGGCTCTCGAATTGATACTTCATGCCGTCGAGCGTGAGCGCGCGGCCACCGCTGGTGGCCGGAGCGTTGACCGCATAACCGGCGGCGATGATCTCCGCCCGAGTGCGAGGATCGAATGACTTGACCCGGGTGCGGGTCTCCTCGTAGCGCACGCCGAACAACATGCGGAGCCTGGAGGTGAGCCTCACATCAGACTGACCATAGCCGGCGCTGACGATCTGGCGAAAGTCGCGTTTGTTGGAGATGTAGGCCGTGTAGTAGTTCTCAGGCGTGCCCATGTAGGTGAACAGCTGGGGTTGGGCGTGAAACAGGTCGGACACGTGGGAACGGCTGACGCGCGGAGCCATGCCCTGCTGGCCGCTGATGTTAAAGAGTGTGAGCGCATTGGTCTTCCCCAGCTCGAAGACGTTCGTGGATTGAAACTGCGGCCCCAGGTTCAGCCAATGGCCGAAGGTCACGTTTTGGTTCGCCCCCGTCGTTGGGTTCACCGTGGTGGTGTTGCCTCCAGGGCCCGTGTAGGCCCAGATGTTCACGTCGGTGTGGTTGTTGTTGTCACGCGTTTCCTCGTCCCATTTCCCGCCGAACTGAAACAGGGTCGGGAACCGCTGGAAGATGGAAGCCCGCGGCGCAAACCTTGCATTCAGGGTCCCCGTCCACTTCTCCGTGATCCACGTGCGGTCGTCGTTGTTGACGCGCGTGCCGCCAGAGCGGGTGTTGGTGTCGGTGAAGCTGCGCAGGTCGAACCAGTCGGCGCCGGAAGTCTGGCGGATGGTCCACTCCCACGACTTCGTGCTCGGGCGCGTCGCCGTGAATCCGCCGATCGCGGCGCCGCCTTCGCTGTTCGAGAAACCGCGCTCGAGCGACTCGTAGTTGTTTTTCGACATCGAGAACGCCAGCGCGCCATCGACGACCAGGGAACCGTTCCGGTATTCGAAGCGCGGCGCATATTGCCGCGAGTAGGTCGTCTTGTCCGAGGTGCCGCCGCCGTTGGTCAAGTTCGCGAAATTGGCGGTCGTGGTGCGGTCCACCGAGACGGTGGTGACACCATCGCCGCGGATGCTCGGCCGGCCGTTGGCGACGTTGTTATTGTCGTTGGCGGCGTTAAACGTGAAATTCCGGTTCCAGAACTCGAACGATGCGGCGGTATACATCGCGTTCAACGAGAGGACCAGGCGCGGCGTGACCTTCCAGTCGGCCGTGAGCAGAAGGTTGTCCTTGGTGTCCCACCGGGGGCCGTCCTTGAAATCGATCACGCGCGTCACCCATGGACGCGGGTTGACGGGATCGTTCGCGGCGTTGCCGCTATACGTGTTGGTCATCAGCATCTGCTCGTTATACAGGAAGGAATGGCTCGCGCTGAGCAGGATGCCGACCTTCTGGTTGAAGAACGACTCGGCATAGGACACCTGGTAGTTGGGCCCGAACTTGCGGTCCGGGCCACCGCGCTGCCCGTCGGTCTTCTTGAGCGTGAATTCCTCGCTGTTGAACGTCGTGTTGAAATTGTAGCTGACCTGCCGGCCCTTGCGTTCGAAGGCGCGCTTCGAGCGCATGTTGATGTTGCCGGCGGGAGTGTCGGCATCGTTGGCCGGCGTCGACGTCCAGTTGATTTCGATCGATTCGACGGCGGTGATGGAAAACCCCTCGAAGCTCGTGGCGCGGGAAGAGGCGCCGCCGCCGCGGTTGGCGTCGGCGTTGGCCGTGCGCATGCCGTCCATGGCAACGCCCACGTATTGGCCATCCATGCCGCCGAGCCGGGGCCCGCGCGCCTCGGGCTCGACGTAGTCGAGATCGACGCCGGGGAGGTATTTCAGGAACTCGCCCACATTGCCGGCCGTCACGTCGCCGAAGAGGTCGGCGGACACCGAGGTGGTGATGTTCATCGCCGCGCGCTGGGCCTGGATGGCCTTGGCGTTGCCCTCGCGCTCGGAGGAGACGGTGAAGGCAGAGAGCTGCACGACGCCGTCCTTGGGCGCCGGCGCAGCGGCCGTGCTCGTGAGGTTAAGCTCGCGCACGGCGGTCTGGCCCGCGGCGACGGTGAAGGTCTCGTTGATCGTGTTGTAGCCCGTGAACGTGACGGAGATCCTGGCTTCACCGGCCGGGACATTGAGGAACTGGAACGAGCCGTCACCCTCGGTGTAAACGACTTGTTGCGCGCTTTCGAGCCGCACCTCGGCGTTTCGCACGTATTCTTTGGATACGGGGTTGAAGACCCGGCCTTGGATCGTGCCGGTGCCTTGGGCAAACGTCGCAACAACGGTTGCCAGCCAGCCGATCGCGAGCGCGATCAACCAGCGTCCTGTCAGGGTATGGGTGGGTTTCATGGAGGTAGGTAGCTAGCAAAAGAACGCCGTGCATCGCCCAGGAAAGGCGCTCAAGGACACGGGGGGAGGTAGGGGCAGCTCAGCCGGCGCTCTGGCCAACTGATTGGGATTAGAAACTGGCCTGAAATCCGGGCGCCAATCAAGCGCTTATCTTCTGCACGCAACGGGGCCGGAACGATCCACGAACGACCGCTTCCGCCGTTCGTGCTGACGGAATTCCGCGCAAAAAAAGCGCCCGCGGCTGCGGGCGCTGGACCGGCCGGGAGACGAACCCGCGGCCGGTGGGAATGCGAACCTTCGGAAATCAGGTCGGGCTAGAACGTGCCCTTGACACCGAAATTCCAGTTCGCCCCGTAGTTCTCGTAGACGCGGATCGCCGCGCCCTGGCCCTGCACGTTGGTCGGGGGGCCTTCCATCCAAGTCTGGCCACCGTTGAAGATGTTGCGACCCTGGAAGAAGAGGGAGGCGTATTTCGTCAGCCGGAACTCGCCGCCGATATCCAGCTTGGCGTCATGGCGGCGGAAGCGGCCGTAGTCGGTCGCGGCACTGCCATCGTTCGTGTCGTCGCGCCACACGACGCCGGCGCGGCCACGGAAGCGCTTGTAACTGTAGCCCAGGCTCGAGGTGAACCGGTGCGGGAGGAGACCGCCGCGGCGGGCATCCGCATAGGCACGGGTGTAGGCCGTCTGGATCGAGATGCCGCGCAGGGCTTCATGCCGGAAGGGCAGCGTCTGGTTGTAGGCGAGCTCCATGCTCCGGAAGCGCCGCGGGCTCGCGACATTGAAGGGCGACTGGAACTCGTAACCGGCGTAGTCGGGATCGTCCCCCACGCCGAACTCCTCCGCGGTGCCCCGCCGGGTCTCGCGGAGGTTGCGAATCGTGTTCTGCGAC
>CAZENI010000558.1:0-5479 GCA_964513055.1 uncultured Opitutus sp. | reverse complement strand
GGAGACCGCCAGCGTCTTCGCGAGCCCGGGGACACCCTCGATCAGCGCGTGGTTCCGCGTCAGCAGCGTGATCAACGCGAGTTCGACCGCCTGGTCCTGGCCGATCACGACCTTGGCGACTTCGGCGCGCGCCGCGGCAAGCAGGGCGTTCAGTTTTTCGATGGCTGGATTCATGGGGAAAAGAGAAAGGGTTCAGCGCCGCCGCAATGCGCGCACGGCGAGATTATAGCGCGCGACCGCGGTCGCGCCCTTCGGCGCGGCGGCCAGCGCCGCGTCCACGCGCGCCCGCTCGCCCTCGCGCGCGGTCGGCTTCCACTCGGCCGCACACGCCGCCGCAAGCTCCCCGGGGGCGACCGAGCGGCGCAGCAACGCCTCGAGTCCCGCCGCGGGGTGATACGACAGCGCGACCTCGCCCGCCGCCTCCACCGGCGGCACGAAGAGCGCCATCCGCCGCCACACGAAAAGAGCGGCGAGCAACACGAACGTGAAGAACGCCCCGGAAAGCCCGTAGCGCCGCGCCAGCGCCGCGACGCCCGGCTGCGCCACCACGCCGAGGTGCGCCTCGTCAAACACCACGCGCGCGTGCGGCCCGACGATCCACGCCAGCAGCGCGGGCGCGCGATCGCGCTGCAGCGCCTCGTTGCTCAGGATGTAGGAGTCCGCCACGAGCACGATCGAGCCGCGCCCGTGCCGGCGCTCCGCCAGCACCGGCTCCGCGCCGCGCCGGTAGAGCACGCGCCAGCCGGCCTCGGGCTCCAGTGAGAAAAACACGTCGCTCTGCCACGCGATCGTCGCGGGCAGCCCGGCGCCCCGCTCCTCCGCCGTGCGCACCGCGCCGCCCGATCGATCGATCAACAGTCGCTCCTTCAGGTCGGCGCCCCACCGGCGGCGCAGATCCACATACTCGAGTTTCCGCTGCCGCGCGTCGTCCTTTTCCCACTGCAGCCGCCGCCGCTCCTGCTCCGCCTCCTCGCGCCGCTCGTCCGCCTTTTCCCCCTCCGTGCGCGCGGCGCTCGCACGCAGTGCGATCACCACACGGCTGCCGCCGCGCACCGCGGCATCGATCGCCTCGAAATCCTCGCGCCGGGTCTTGCTCCAGAGCCGCGGCGCAATCCCCGCGAGCACGATCGTCCGCGCCGGCGTGGCTTCCAGATCCGCAAGCGGCTTGAACTGCCGCTCGACGCGCACGCCCGGCACCTCCGCCAGGCTGTCGTGCAGCGCGCGCAGGCCGAGCGGATCCGCGCGCAACGATGAATACGGCGGAAACACGTCGCCGTGCGCCACGCGCCGCTGGAAGAGGCTCGCGAGGCCGGCGACCAGCGCGGCGAGCACGCCGAGCAGCACGAGGAATGGGCCGTGGCGTTTCATCGTTCCAGCTCCGCCAGCCACGCCCGCACCTGCGGTTCGCCCGGCTCCACGCGGCCATACCACACGTCCTCGTAGGCACGGCGGCGCACCGCAAAGCGCGCGACGATCTCCGTGCGCGACAGCGCGCGCCGCCGCAGCTCGCGCTCGTAGTCGAGGTTCGTCTTGAACTTCGCAAGCGACACGAGTCCTTCCGCCGCGAGCCGCGCCAGCGTGGCGAGATAGAGCGCGCGCCACGCGAGCCGCCATTCGCCCTTCGCCGCCTGTTCGCGCGCGAGCGCCAGCCAGCCGTCGGCCGGGAGCTGCGCCGCCTGCACGTTCTCGTCACGCAGATCCGGCGCGGCCGCCACCGCCGTCGCCGCCAGCACCGGCCGCGCCGACAACCGGCTGCCGCGCACCATCAGCCAGATCACCCATCCGATCAGCAGGACGGCGACGCCGATGAAAACATACAGCAGCACCCGGAGGACGCTGAGCGCGGCGGCGCCGCCGTCACCGGCTTTTTCGCGTTCGGATCCGCCGCCCGAAAAACGCCGCTCGAACCAGTCGAGGATCGCGCGTATCCGCCGTCCCACTGCACGGCTGGCTTCCGCCACCAGGTCGATGCCCTGCCGCACGAAGCGCGCGATCGGCCCATCCGCCGGCTTCGCCGCCCGCTCCGGCGTCGGCCGCAGCCGCCAGCTGAAATCGGGCCCCGCCAGCACGCCCTCGATCGCGCGGTCGAGCTGCGCGGGCGAGACCGCGGTCGCCTCCGGCGGCCGGGACGCGTTGTCCGCCGCCCGCAGCGTCGCGATGGGAAACACGAGCAACAGCCCCAGCGCCACGGTCGCCGCCGCGCGCGCCCCGCCGCTCCGCCGCGCGAGCTGCAACTCCACCCGCACATCCTCGCCCGTCCGGCGCGCGCGACCGTGAAACACCCGCAACACATAGAACGCCTTCACCAGCGGATCCAGCGCGAGCCAGGTCAGCGCCGTCACCGACGCGAGGAACGTGGTGTTGAGAAACCACCCGCCCGAGAACCCGAAGACGTTTTCGATCCCGAGCAGCTTGTTCGCCAGCCACGGCACCGCCACGAACGCCACCGCGAGATTCAGCCACGCGCACAGCGCGAGCACGGAAATCACCAGCAGCCCGAGGTGATTCTGCGCCGGCCACAGCCGCGCCTGCTCCACCGCCTCATCGTGCAGCCGCTCGTCGTCGCCGAGCACGACGAGATTCTGCGCATAGGCGAAGACCCACCCGGCCGGCACCGCCAGCACCATGGCGAGCGCGAGGATCGGCAGCAGCCACGCTTGCAGGCGCGTCTGCGCGATCGCCACCGCCCGCAGCCGCGACCACGACCAGGCGGGCACCGGAGCGCCGAGCCGCGCCGCCAGCAGTCGCCGGCAGAACTCCGCCTGTGCGACCTTCATCGCCACGAACAGCACCACCAGCCCGAGCGCGCCCCACGCGACCTGCTCCCCCGAGGGCAGGAACCACGTCACGTGCGCCCAGAAAAACAGCCACCCCAGCACGAACGGCACCGCGCCCGCGTAGTAGATCGCCAGCGTCGCCGCCGGCGCCCGGCGCAGCGCGTGCACGGCCTCCTCGACGAGGTCGAGCGCCCGCGGTTCGAGGTGGCGTGCGGCGGACTTCATGGCGGCATGCTCTCGACCTTTTTCTTCCAGATGGTGCCGTCGTGAACATCGGGCGGAATCCGCACGAGGAAGGCGCCGACGCCGTAGAACAGCAACCACAGGACCAGCGTCGCCACGATCGTCGTCGCCGCGCGGCGAATCACCGCCAGCCGCTGCCGCCCGCTCCGCCGCCCGGCTGCCGCGCGGGCGAGGCACGTCGCGCACAGCAGCCGGCCGTCGTGCTCGACCACACACTCGCGGCAGAAGAACTCCCCGCACCCCGGACAGCGCGCCGCGGCCTCGCGCGCGGCATGGCGCACGCAACGCCGCGCGTGCAGCCGGATCGCTCCCGGCGCGCCGGCGGGAATCGGCGGCGCACTCATCCGGCCGGAGGCGGCGGCGGCTCCGCGTTCGCCGTCGCCGCCGGTTCATTTACTCCCGACGCCGTCACCGGCGCGGGCACGGGCACGGGCGGCCGGGCGGCCGCCAGGTCCGCCTGCGCCCGGATGATCAGCGGCTCGATCCGCGCGAGGACCTTCCCCGTCTTCCGCCGGCGCACGAGCGCGGGCAGCTCCGCCGTTTGCACGCCCGTCAGCACGTGCACGCGGCAACCCGCGCCCAGCAGGTGATTCCAGATCACCCCCGTCACCCCGAGCCCGAGAAAGAACGCGGAAAACAACGGCGTCTCGCCGTTGTCGAGCGCGATCGCGACGACGATCAGCGCCGTCCCGCCGATGATGCCCCAGACCATTCCCCACCACGTGCGGCGCTGGGTCGCGGTCAGGAAAATTCCCCGGATGTCGGCCAGTTGCAGGCGCGCGTAGGTTTCCCGATAGCCGCTGGACGTCACGATCATCAGGTGGTCCTCCGCCAGCCAGAGGCTCGAATAGGTTCCCACGCCCGCGGCGTTCCGGGTCAGGCGCTGGTAGGTTTGCGGGACGTTCGCCATGGCGGGATCACTTGCGCTGCGACCAGATGATCAGAACCGCCAGCCACGCGCCAATCTGCAGCACCGCCAGAATGCCAGCCACGATCAGCCGCACCCGGCCGCGCCCGCGCACCAGGCTGTTGGGCTTGTTCCAGCCGTAGATCACGAGGCCCAGCGCCACCGGCGCGGTCAGGACGGTGAACGGCCAGATCAGCAGCGGCAGAAACGCGACCGCCAGCGCCAGCGCGTCGTGCAGCACGCGTTCGCGCACGAGCGCGGGCGCCTGCGAGCTCCGCGAACTCGCGATGCACGTCGGACAGACCTTCTGCCCCGCAAACGGCACAGTGCACACCGGACACAGCAAACGCCCGCAACGCTCGCAGATCGCCTCCGCGCGGTTCTCCGCGTGGAAGAAACACACCGAGTCGTCGGCCAGCACCACGGGCTGCGCCGCCACCTGGGTGCGCGCGGCCTGCAAGGCCGGAAACCCGGTGAACTCAAACTCAACCTGGCAGCGCACGCAGGCGCCGTGCTGCGCATCGACCCACGCGTCCGGGCCCAGCGTGCGCTTGCAACGGGGACAGGCCAGCGCGGCACCGGACGTCATCGCGTCTTGAACACCCGCGTATCGCAGATCCGATCGTGCAACGCCCGCTTTTCGTCATCGAAGCCCGCCATGATGTAACCGATCAACAGCGTGAACGCATTCAGCCAGTGCGCGAAATAGCGGCCAATGATCCGGCCCACCGACAGCTTTTCCCCATTGGGACGAAGGAGCTTGAGACCGAGCGCCATCTTCCCGGGCGTCGCATCGAATTTCCGGATGAAGAAGACTTCGAAGGCGATTCCCAGACTGATCGAAAATACCTGCAGGACGAGTTGCATCATCACCACCTTGCCGAAGTCGCCCGATTGCGCCGCGCCCGAGCCGGCGATTCCCAGACCGAGCATGAGCGACAGGGGCATCAGGACCACGCCGAGGATCAGGCCGTCGACAAACTTCGCCAGGAAGCGCCGCCAGAATCCACCGAAGCCAAACCCACCCGCCACCGCGCTTTCGCCCGGTTGCGCAATGCCCTCGCGCATCCGCTGGAAGAACGCGTCGCGATGCTCCGCGCTGATCCATTTGCCCTCGTAGTTGATCATGTCGCGCCGCGGAAACCGCTTGCCGCTCACGGCGCAGACTTCCGTGCCATCGTCGACCGGCGGCGCGCTGCCCGTCGCCCCGGCCACGACGGCGGAACGCGGCTGCCACGCCGTCATCCCCTGCCGCCAGACCAGCGTGTTGGCGGTGATGGTTCCGTCCGCCACAAGTCGATCAAACTCAGCCTGCTCCACCGGTCCGTGGCGCTGGTCACCGATCGCGTAATACCATTGCATAAAGGGGTGAAGGGGACGCCGCCTTGAAACCGATGCGGCGAACGCCTTGCAACGAAATACCCGCCGCCGCGCCGGAAAAGTATTTTGCATCGCGCGAGTTGCAGCGCTTCCTGT
The DNA here is from genome assembly GCA_964513055.1 of uncultured Opitutus sp. Taxonomy (GTDB): domain Bacteria; phylum Verrucomicrobiota; class Verrucomicrobiia; order Opitutales; family Opitutaceae; genus ER46. The sequence goes on along the minus strand of CAZENI010000558.1, from coordinate 76 downwards.
CGGGCGATGCGCGCGACGCTCCTTCTTCGGCTCATGGCCCCCGTCACCGGTCTTCTGTTCGTTTTGGGCAGCGGCT
>CAZENI010000557.1:0-5501 GCA_964513055.1 uncultured Opitutus sp. | reverse complement strand
AGCGCCGCGCATGCCGCCGCCAAAGAACTGCTCGAAGAAATCGCTGAAGCCCGTGCCGTCGAAGTGAAACTCATAGCCGTCCGGATGGACTTCGCGCCACTGCGATCCGTGCTGGCCGTTCGGACGCGGCGGCTCACCGCCGCGCATTTCCGCCTGCTGCCAGTTCGCGCCGAGTTCGTCGTAACGTCTGCGTTTTTCGGGATCACCGAGGACCTCGTAAGCCTCGTTGATCTCCTTGAACGTTTCCTCGGCCGCACGTTTGTCCTTCGCCAGGTCGGCATGATGCTGACGCGCGAGCTTGCGGAACGCCTTCTTGATGTCCGCTTCGCTTGCGTCGCGGTGGACGCCGAGCACTCCATAGTAGTCTTTGAACTCGACCGGCATTTTCAGACGTTCTTAGGAAACGCGCTCACAACGAAATCGGCGTGCCTCGCTTGCAAGTTGGACTGGCTTCTCGCCGCTCACCCGGCCGCGTTCGGCAGCAGCTCGGAGTTTTCCAGGTCTCGGACGAGCGCGCGAATCGGTTCCAGCCGCGTCGGGAAATAAGCGCTTTTCGAATGGGCATAGATTACCCCCGGCGCCCAACACGTATCCGAGTAGACACCGATTGGGCGCTCACCCTGCGGCGTTCGCAGCGTCGCATTGAGCGTGCACATGAAATCCCCGCCGATGGTCGTGCGCCAATCAGTGACTTCGATCTTCAGGAGATAGGGGACTTTGGTGGCAGCTTCGACGGATCGAAGCTCGGCCACGGGAAACGATAGTCCTTGTCGGGCGAGAGCATCGCTGATGCTCGCCGCGATGAAGTTGGACAGAGGTTCACCCGGGAGGAGATTCAAGGCCGGAGGCATGTTCACCTGGACTTTCAAGGTAGCGCGCGCTCCAGGATTCCCGGAGGCAGCCGAGGCCGGGGCGAAATAGAGCCCAAGGCCGCACACGAGCAGACATACTTTGGAGAATGCCGGAGTGTTCATGGTGCGAAACGAGGGTTGAAAGGGAGGGGGAGCCCGGCGCGAGGCCGAGCTCACTCTTGGTCAGGCGACTTTCACTTCGATCTTACGGGGCTTGGCGCTTCGGGAGCACCGTCGCTTCAAATCACCGTCGGTCCGAGACGACGACATAGCGGCTGCCGCCGTCGCGCCAGACGCGCAACAGCACGCTGCCACCGCGGCGGTTCCGGCTCAATTCGATGGCCTGATCCGCGTTCGTTACCGGCTTTCTATCGATCTCCTGAATGACATCCCCGGGTTGCAGTCCAGCCCGCGCGGCTGCTGAACTCCGATCGATGTCGGTTACCACCGCGCCCCGGACATGGCTCGGCAGGTCGAACTCACGGCGTGTTCTTGAATCGAGGTCGCCGACATAGACGCCTTCGAAGAGATCGCCGCCCGTGGAGCGACTGAACCCACGGCGTTCGCCGCGCTCGCGCCGGCTCATGCCGTCGGAAGGCAGTTCTTCCAGCTTCAGGTTGAAGGACTCCTGCTTGCCGTCGCGCACGACCTTCACGTTGACGTTCGTGCCCGGTGCGGTCTGGGCGACCATCAAGCGGAGGTGGCGGCCATCGTTTACTTTCTTGCCGTTGAACTCGACGATGACGTCGCCGGATTTCAGCCCCGCTTTCTCGCCAGGGGAACGCGGCGACACGTCGCCCACCAATGCGCCACTCGCGCCCTGGAGCTTGAACGCGCGCGCCAGTTCCTCGGTTACCGGCTGGATCGTCACGCCAATGTAGCCGCGGGTGACTTTGCCGTCCTTGATAATTCGCTCCATCACGGAACGCGCCAGATTGATCGGCACGGCGAAGCCGACCCCCTGGTTGGTGCCGGTGCGGCTGATGATGGCGGTATTAATGCCGACGAGCCGGCCTTCCGCGTCGATCAGTGCGCCGCCGGAATTGCCCGGATTGATCGAGGCGTCGGTCTGGATGAAATCTTCGTAGTCGACGATGCCGAATCCGCCGCGACCGAGCCCGCTCACATAGCCGACGGTCACCGTCTGGCCGATGCCGAACGGGTTGCCAATCGCGAGCACCTGGTCGCCGACCTCGAGATGATCGCTGTCAGCAATCGAGATTGCGGGCAGGTCCTTGCCCTCGATCTTCAGGACCGCGACATCCGTCGGCGGATCGCTGCCAATCACCTTGGCGATGTATTCCTTGCCGTCAGCAAGCGCGACTTTGATCTCATCGGCGTCCTCGACAACGTGATTGTTCGAGAGGATGTAACCGTCGGAGCTTACGATCACGCCCGAACCGAGATTTTCGCTGCGATGCTCACGCGGCGGGCGAAATCCATAACGGGGTTCGCCAAAAAAGAACCGGAACATGGGGTCGTCGAGGAAAGGCTCCCTATCCTGGCGGAACGTCCGCGAGGTGTAGATATTCACCACACTGCGCGCGGCGTTCTTCGCAATCGGCGCGAAGCTCGTCGCCTTCTTTGTCTCGGCAGAAATCGGTTTGGTTTGCAGGTTCAGCTTCGGAGTCGTCGTCGTGGCGTGAAGTGCGAGTGCGCCCAGCGCCAACGTGCCAGCCACAATCATCCAAGTCACAATAGGGAGAAATCGATTGGAGAGTTTCATGGTTTCAACGAATCGGTTTTCGGTGAATCAATGAAGGTGGCCGGCTGAGGCAGACCTCCGCAGCCGGCCAGCATCGCTCAAGCCTCCGGCGATGCAGCGTGCGTGGGTTTCATCGTTGTTCGTGGAACCTCAGGCCGCCCGGGTGCGGAGCCCAGGCAGCAGTTCCGTCTTCGCGACATCGTTGCAGAGGTCACGGATCGCACCATCGGCAGCTTCCTCAAACGAACGCGCCAATCCGAAACGTCCCGGGCCGCCAAACCAGCGCATCGTCGTGTGCGTATAGACGCCGAGATGCCTCGTCGTGGCGGGAGTCTTCAGCTCGGCCGTGAAGGTGCAGTCGATCATGCCGACGCGGTTGATGCGCCACTCGTTCAGGTTGATCGTGAGCAGATAGGGCGCCCGATCGACGTCCTCGAAGTAGCGCGCTTCGGTCACCGGCCGGTCGAAACCGGCTTGGTGGAAAACCTCGCGCACCTGATCGGTCAGGGCCTCGGTGATTCGGTCCTCGAGGAATACGTTCCAGTGCGGCGGCACGTTCACGTGCACCGCAAGCGTCCCGGGAACCGCCGGAGTTTTCGTGGTAGCGCAGCCGGACAGGATGGCCAATCCGAGCCACGCACAGGCGAATGTGAGCAAGTTGAAACGTTTCATGGGAGGAAAGAACAGCAAATGTGGGGCGCCGCAGGGCGCCCTGACACCGGTTAGGCGATCTTCACTTCAATCTGCTTCGGCTGGGCCTTCTCGCTCTTGGCCACGGAAACCGTAAGCAGTCCGTCCTTATACGCAGCGGAGACTTTATGCGCCTCCACGTTTTCAGGCAGGGCGAAGCTCCGCGCGAATGAGCCATACGACCGCTCCACGCGGTGATACTTCCTGCTTTTCTCTTCCTTCTCCGCCTTGCGCTCGCCCGTGATGGTGAGAACGCCGTTCTCGACGCTCACGTGCACGTCTTCCTTCTTTACGTCAGGCAACTCGGCCTTGATGACGTAGTTCTTCTCATCTTCGACGATGTCGACCATCGGCGCCCACTCGGCAACGGTCATGGACTCCTTGCCATTGCGGCGGCGCGCTGAGGAATCGCCATCGAACAGCGTGGAAAGATGGCGATGCATGTCTTCGAGTTCACGGAACGGATCCCAGCGAGTCAGTGCATTCATGTTTGAAACGATGTCCTTTAGGTCCTGGGCGGATGATTGGCCCATTCGTTTCATCCGGAACCGCCCGTTATCCGGATGACCGAATCAACTGGCTGCCGACAGGCTGGCTGTCGGATGCGACTGCCTCCCTGCAGACTCTGTTCCACCGCAGCTCGTGCGTGCAAATTTCGAACTTTCAACGATGTCGTGCGAACTATACAGGCTGCGCACTGTGTCGCGGTGACACAGTCCTGCGGTAACCTGTGACAGATTTGTGGAGATGCTCCGCGTGCCTCGCACTTGAATTGAATGAGGGGCGATGTTGCCGGCGCGGCCGCGAACATAGATGGGCCGCGCACGCCAGTTCGTGCGAGATGAGGGACACTCGCGTGAACTTGGCGATGCGCGGCGGTTACCTGGCCTCTTGGCCGTCGGCTGCAATGTGAACGGGCGGCGCGACGTGACGGGTCGCCAGGCCAAAAGGCGGCTATGACCAACGGCGGACCAGGCGCGGTTCCAGAAGAATCTGGCGGACGATTATTTTTTTCTGCGCCCTGCGAGGCGAGGCGAGCGTCAAAGCGCGCGCTTCAATTTTCACCCATGAAAAGCGTCATCTACTGCTCGATTATCCTATCTGCTCTAGTTGCCGCGGTGACCTGCCACGCGCAATCGGCCACCGCAGACCAGGCGCCCCGCGGGGCGCTTGGCCAGAATTATGCCGAATTCAGCCTCGGCTGGACCAAAATCAACCATGCCCGGGACATTTACGACGGCAGCTTCACCGGGAACGTAGCCGTGGCCCACCACCTCGACCTGGCCGGGACGATTGGTTACGGTTGGGTGCACGGTAAGAATGAAGGTCATGCCAACCTGCTCAGTGGCGCTGCGACGTGGTTCGTGAATCACGCTGGCACGAAGCCCTTCGCATCCCTGGTTATTGGATACCAATCGGGCACCGGCCGACTGGCTTTCTCCGACTGGCTGTGGGGCGCCGGCGTCGGATGCGAAATTCCGCTGGCCGGCATGACGCTGACGCCCCGCGTTTCCTATCTGGATGACTTCCGCGGGAGCCGGCGCAGCTCGCAGCAGGTCACCTTCGAAACGGAGGGCAATTGGTGGCTCGGCCGGTCCGCCGCGCTTTTCGCGAGCCTCGGCTATACCGACGTGCATCGCAGCCGTTTCGACTCGTGGAATTGGCGGGCCGGGGTGCGGTTCGCCTTCTGAGCAGCGTTGAATGTAGCGGACCAATCGGCTCGCACGCTAACGGGCGTGCGGGCTCAATCTTTACAACCGCAAGGTAGAGCTGGGCTCTGGCCGATTCCTGGCCGAGCCAGATTGGGACGATCGACATCGGCCGATAACGGCAGGCTATATGCCACAAGGCGGGTGACGTTCTGTGAGCCGCTCAGAGCAAACTTAGCTGCGAATCGTCCGTCGGCGCGACGGTGATCTTCTTCTTCGGCTTGGCTTGCGGGGCGGGCAACGAGACCGAGGTGTCGTCGCTCTCAAGCTTCGCGAGAATGGTCTTCGCACGATCGATCACGCTGAGGGGGAGTCCGGCGAGGCGGGCTACTTGGATGCCGTAGCTGCGATCGGCGGCGCCGGGGATCACGCGGCGGACGAAGACGATCTCGTCGTTCCATTCCTTCACGGCGACGGAGAAGTTGCGCAGCCGCAGCAGGTGTTTGTCGAGCTGCGTGAGTTCCTGGTAGTGCGTCGCGAAAAGCGTGCGCGGACCGCGCTCGGCGCCGCGGTGCAGGTGTTCGACGACCGCCCACGCGATCGAGA
>CAZENI010000556.1:0-5514 GCA_964513055.1 uncultured Opitutus sp. | reverse complement strand
ACGCGCGAGAGCGTCGCCACCGCCGGCACCCAGGGCAACGGCTCCAGCTTCAAGCCCTCCATCAGCTCCGACGGCCGCTACGTCGTGTTCGAGTCCACCGCGACGAATCTGGATTCCAACTACACCATCTCCTCCGGCACGCACATTTACCTGCGCGACCGCACCTCGAACACCACGCAGCTCGTCGACGTCGATGCGACCCTGCCGGCGAGCGTGCCGAGCAACGGGTCCGCCGCCCAGGCCGTGATCAGCTCCGATGGCAGCACCATCGCCTTCGTCTCCCGGACCTCCGGTGCCACCGTCGCCAACCTCGTCACCACCGCGACCACCGCCGCCCGCCAGCACGTCTACCTGCGCCCCCGCGCCAACGTCGGCACCGGCACCAGCGGCATCGAGCTCGTCAGCGTCGCCAACACCACCGCCGCCGAGGGCGACGCGTTCTCCCACGCGCCCGCGCTCAACTCCACCGGCCGCTGGGTCGCCTTCGGCTCGCTCGCCACCAATCTCGTCGCCGGCGACACCAACGCCGTCTCCGACATCTTCGTCTACGACAACAACGCCCCCGTCGGCACCCCCGTCGTCGTCCGCGTCAGCGTTTCCAGCTCCGGCACCGAGGCCAGCGATCCCACCACCGCCGGCCCGCCCGACCAGCGCCTCGGCAGCGTCAATCCCAGCATCAGCGCCGACGGCCGCTACGTCACCTTCGCCTCGCTCGCCAACAACCTCACCGCCGGCGACAGCGGCGGCCAGTCCTCCGCCACCGACGCCAACGGCGCGGTCGACATCTTCGTTCACGACCGCGATTTCGATGTCGACGGCACCTTCGACGAGACCGGCGCCGGCGATCGCTCGACCACGATGGTCAGCGTCAACCGCTTCGGCTACCAGACGCTCGGCTTGCTCGGCACGCCCAGCACCGCCGCGTCCGACCTGTATCCGGTCATCAGTGGCGACGGCCGCTGGGTCGCGTTCCCGACGGACGCCGAGAACACCGGCGGCCTCACCCACGGCGCCACCAACCGCACCTCGCCCGACACGAATACCTTCCGCGACGTCGTCCTCCACGACCGCCGCATCAACGCGCTGCCCTCCGCCGGCACGCCGCCCACCGTCTCCATCTCCAGCCCGATCACCGGCACCAACTACGACGTGAACAGCACGCTCACCGTCGTCGCCAACGCCACCGCCACCAGCGGCACGATCGCCAGCGTCCAGTTCTTCGTCAACGGCACCAGCCTCGGCACTGACACCTCGTTCCCCTACAACGCCTCGTGGACGCCCACCGCCGTCGGCTCGTTCACCCTCAGCGCCCTCGCCATCGATTCGTTCGGCAACCAGGCCGTCTCGAATAACGTGAGCATCACGATCGCCGCCGTCAGCGCCACCGCGCCCACGGTCTCGATCAGCTCCGCGCCCACCACGATGTTCGTCAGCGGCGCCACCACGCTCTCCGCCAGCGCCACCGACGCCGACGGCACGATCGCCAGCGTCCAGTTCTACGCCAACGGCGTCTCGATCGGTTCCGACACCACCTTCCCCTACAGCATCTCGTGGACGCCCGTCGCCACCGGCACCTACCTGATCACCGCGGTCGCCACCGACAACGGCGGCAACCAGACCACCACCACCGGCGGCGGCAGCGCCACCGTGACGGTCAGCAGCCTTGCCGCCCCGACCGTCAGCATCTCGGCGCCGCTCACCGGCGCCACCGTGCAGGTCAACGCCATCACCACGATCACCGCCACCGCGTCCTCCGCCGGCTCGATCGCCAGCGTCCAGTTCCTCGCCAACGGCACCACCCTCGGCACCGTCAGCTCCGCCCCGTTCACCTTCGACTGGACGCCCACCGTCGCCGGCGGCTACTCGCTCACCGCGATCGCGACCGACAACCTCGGCTCCCAGACCACCTCGAGCGCCATCAGCGTCACCGTCAGCTCCGGCGCCGCCCCCAGCGGCGTCGCCGTCACCTCGCCGTCGGCCGGCACGATCAACGTCAACGTCCCGCAGACGTTCTCCGCCACTGCCACCGACACCGACGGCTCCGTCGCCAGCGTCGATTTCCGCGTCAACGGCACCAGCATCGGCACCGCCACCTCCGTGCCGTTCTCCGTCACGTGGACCCCGACCACCACCGGCCTCTACACCCTCCAGGTCATCGCCACCGACAACCTCGGCAACCAGACGACCTCCGCCGCCGTGGCCATGACCGTCACCTCCGGCGCCGCGCCCACCGTCTCTGTCACTGCCCCCGCCGCGCTCGCCGTCAACTCCACCGGTGCCCTCACCGCCACGGCGACCGCCGCCACCGGCACGATCAGCAGCGTGCAGTTCTTCGCCAACGGCGTCACCCTCGGCACCGACACCGCGTTCCCCTACACGGCGAACTTCTCGCCGACCTCCAACGGCACCTACGCCATCACCGCGATCGCGACCGACACCTCGGGCAACCAGACCACCAGCGCGCCCGCCAGCGTCGTCGTCGCCGCCAACTCCTCGCCCGCGGTCAGCGTCACCGCCCCCGCCAACGGCTCCAGCGTCGGCATCGGCTGGACCAACAACGTCACCGCCACCGCGAGCGACACCGATGGCAGCATCGCCAGCGTGCAGTTCTTCGCCAACGGCGTCTCCCTCGGCACCGACACTACCTCTCCCTATTCCACCACGTGGGTCGCCTCCGTCGCCGGCACCTATTCGCTCACCGCGATCGCCACCGACAACCTCGGTGCCACCACGACCTCGAGCACCAACACGATCACCGTCACCGGCGGCAACCAGTCCGCCGTCGCCATCACCTCGCCGACCTCGGGCACCTCGCTCGCCGTCAACACCGACACGACGATCACCGCGACCGCCACGCCCCCGACCGGCCTCACCATCGCCAGCGTGCAGTTCCTCGCGAACAACGTCCCGATCAGCACCGACGCCACGGCGCCCTACACCGCGACCTTCAACGCCGCCGCCGGCACCTACGCCCTCACCGCCATCGCCACCGACAGCGCCGGCAACCAGGCCGTCAGCGCCGCGGTGAACGTCACCGTCGCCGCCAACCAGACGCCCACCGTCAGCATCACCTCGCCCGTCGCCGGCTCGAGCATCGGCACCGGCACCACCACGACGATCACCGCCTCCGCCGCCGATGTCGGCGGCTCCGTCGCCAGCGTCGAGTTCTTCGCCAACGGCGTGAGCCTCGGCCTCGACACCGCCGCCCCCTACACCGCCTCCTGGACCCCTGCGGTCGGCGGCGCCGTCACGCTCGATGCGACCGTCACCGATAACCTCGGCGCCACCAGCACCGCGACCACCGTCAACGTCACCGTGGCCGGCGCCGGCGCCCTCGCGGTTTCCATCACCTCGCCCGCCGCCGTCTCCTCGCTCGCGGTCAACTCCAGCGCGACCATCTCCGCCACCGCGACCGCCGGCCTCGGCACCATCGCCAGCGTGCAATTCCTCGTCAGCACGGGTGGGGCGGCCCCGACCTCCCTCGGCACCGACACGTCGTTTCCCTACACCGGCACGTTCACGCCGACCGCCACCGGCGCCTATTCCGTCACCGCCCTCGCCACCGACACTGCCGGCAATCAGGCGACCAGCTCGGCCGTGACGATCAACGTCGCCGCCAACGCCTCGCCCACCATCTCCATCGCCGGCGTCGCCGCCAGCGTGGGCGTCGGCACCACGCAGACCATCACCGCCACCGCCGCCGACACCGATGGCTCCATCGCCAGCGTCGAGTTCTTCGTCAACGGCGTCTCCCTCGGCGTCGATTCCTCCTCGCCGTTCACCGGCACCTGGACGCCCCTCATCGGCGGCGCCGGCTTCGCCCTCACCGCGGTCGCCACCGACAACCTCGGCGCGACCACCACGTCGAACACCCTCACCGTCGGCGTCAGCGGCGGCGGCGAGCCCTCCGTCTCCATCACCTCGCCGGCCGCCGGCAATCTCGCCGTCGGCTCGAGCATCGCCGTCACCGCCGATGCCTCCGCCGTCACCGGCACCATCGCCAGCGTGCAGTTCCTCGCCAACGGCGTCGTCCTCGGCACCGACACCGCCACGCCCTACACCGCGACCTTCGCGCCTGTCGCCAACGGCACCTACGCCCTCACCGCCGTCGCCACCGATTCCTCCGGCCGCCAGGCCACCAGCGCCAGCGTCAGCCTCGTCGTCGCCGCCAATCAGGTGCCGACCGGCGTCGCCATCACGTCGCCCGCCGCCAGCAGCGTCGCCGTCGGCTCCGCCAACACCATCGCCGCCAGCGCCGCCGATCCCGACGGCACCATCGCCAGCGTGCAGTTCCTGAGCAACGGCACCGTCTTCGCGACCGACACCTCGTCGCCCTACAGCGCCACCTTCACCCCGACCATCGCCGGCGCGCACTCCCTCACCGTCGTCGCGACAGACAACCTCGGCGCCACCACCACCTCGGCCGCCGTCGTCCTCACCGCCACCGGCGGCCCGACGGTCACCGTCAGCGCGCCCGCCGCGCTCGCCGTCAACACCAGCACGACCGTCACCGCGACCGCCACCGCCGTCGCGCCCGCCACGATCGCCAGCGTCCAGTTCTTCGCCGGCACCGTCTCGCTCGGCACCGACACGACCTTCCCCTACACCGCGACCTTCTCGCCCACGGCCACTGGCACCTACGCCATCACCGCCGTCGCGGTCGACAGCTCCGGCAACCAGGCCACCAGCGCCAACGCCAGCGTCGTCGTCGCCGCCAATCAGGCCCCGACCCCCGTCGCCATCGCGTCGCCCGCCTCCGGCACCGTCAACGTCGGCTCCGCCAACGTCATCACCGCCACCGCCACCGATCCTGACGGCTCGATCGCCAGCATCCAGTTCTTCGCCAACGGCACTTCCTTCGGCACCGCGACCACCTCGCCCTACACCGCGACGTTCACGCCCACGCTCGCCGGCAGCTACACCATCACCGCCACCGCGACCGACAACCTCGGCGCAACCACCACCTCCGCCAGCATCACGCTCACGACCGCCGTCGGCAGCGGTCCCAGCGCTTCCATTACGGCCCCGCTCACCGGCGCCACCGTCGGCGTCGGCACGGTCAACCCCATCACCGCCATCGCCAGCGCCGTCGCCCCCAACACCGTCGCCAGCGTCCAGTTCTTCGCCAACAACGTCTCGCTCGGCGCCGCCGACACGACCTTCCCCTACACCGCGTCGTGGACGCCCCTCACCACCGGCTCCTATTCCCTCACCGCGTTGGTGACGGATAGCGCCGGCAACCAGGCCACCGCCGGCGGCGTGACCATCACCGTCAGCGCCGGCACCGCGCCCACCGTCTCCGTCACGGCGCCGCTCGCCGCCTCGGCCGTCCCCGTCAACGCCGCCCAGACCGTCACCGCCACCGCGCCCACCAGCACGCCGCCGTTCGAACGGCCCGAAATCGCGATCCTGCCCTTCGCGCTGACGCCGGTCGCGACCAGATCCTCTGCGACGGCATGAAGGTCGTCGAAGCTGTTCTGACGCTTCTCGCGCAGCGCCGCCTGGTGCCAGGCC
>CAZENI010000555.1:0-5523 GCA_964513055.1 uncultured Opitutus sp. | reverse complement strand
CTCGGCACTCTCGGCAACAACAGCGTGACTCGCCGCGCCGGCTATGCGCCGCCGCACTCGAAAGGCCCGGGCGCGAAAACCTACGTCGTCACGCTCTACGCGCTGACCGCGCCGCTGCAGATCGCCGGCCTGCCGGAGGGCGTGAATCGCGCGGGGTTGCTCGCCGCGATGAAGGATTTGATCCTCGATCACGCGGAAATGAAAGTAACCTACACGCGCCCTACGGGCGCGGAGAAGGCCGACTCCGAAGGCAGGCAAAAGGATAATCGCCCATGAACCCGCTCCGTTTCTTTCTCTTGCCTGCGGGGATGATGCTCGCCGCGGCCGCCGCCGAATCGCCGCCGAACTTCGTCGTGATCATGGCCGAGGCGCAGGGCTGGGCGCAGACCTCGGTGCAGATGGACGACCGCGTGCCGGAGTCGAAGAGCCGCGTGTTCCAGACGCCGGCGGTCGAGCGGCTCGCGCGTGAAGGCATGCGCTTCACGTTTGGCTACGCCGCCTCGCCGCGCTGCACGCCGTCGCGGGCGGCGCTGTTCACCGGCAGAAGTCCTGCCGCGCTGCACATGACCTACGTGGGCGTCGGCCGCGGGGAAGGCCCGGTGCGCACGGCGCTGATTCCGCCCGAGCCGCTGCTGGAGTTGCCGACCGAGACGATCACGATCGCGGAGACGCTCAAGCCGCTCGGCTATACGACGGCGCATTTCGGAAAGTGGCACGTCGGTCGCACCGATCCGGCGCGCCACGGTTTCGACGCGAGCGATGGCCCGACGAACAACGGCGGGCCGGACAACGTCGCGAGCCCGAATCCCAAACAAGCCTACGGCATGACGGAGCGCGGCATCGCTTTCATGCAGCGCGCGCAGCAGGCCGGAAGACCGTTCTACCTTCAACTCTCGCACTACCCGAATCAGGAGCGGAAAGAGGGCGGCGGCGCGCGTGATCGCGACACGGCTAGGGCGGACTCCGACGAAATCGACAAGACGGTGATGCAGCTTCTCGCCGCCCTCGATGCGCACGGGCTCGCGAGAAACACGTTCGTGTTCTACACCGCCGACCACGGCGGTCAGGGCCGCAATGCCAACGCGCCCCTCGCCGGCGGCAAAGGCGCGGTGACGGAAGGCGGCTTGCGCGTGCCGTTTCTTGTGCGCGGTCCGGGGATCGCGGGCGACGTCTGTTCGCGCGTGCCGGTGGCGGGCTTCGACCTCCTCCCGACCATTGCCGCGCTCGCCGGTTCGACCGCGCCACCGCCCGCCGGAGTGGAGGGCGGCAACCTCGCGCCGGTGCTGCGCGATCCCGCGGGACGCGGCGTGGTGCGCCGCCCGCGCGAGGAACTGGTGTTTCATTTCCCGCACTACGACCTCGGCAACGGCGGCCCCGCGACCGCGATCTTGGCCGGCGGCTACAAGCTGGTGCGCAACTACGAAACCGGCACGCGTCGGCTCTTCGAGCTCGAACGCGATCCGGGCGAGTCGCGCGATCTCTCGTCGGCGCAGCCCGAGAAACTCGCGGAACTCACCGGCCGCCTCGACGCCTACCTCAAAGCGGTCAACGCGCAGATGGCCGTGAAAAACTCAAACTTCGATCCAGCGAAAGCCCCGTCCGCGGAGGACGATCGCGCGCGCAAGGGCGGGAAGGCCGGCAAGAAAAGGAATGACGAATGAAAGTGCGGTGCTGGATTCTGCTCTTCGTCTCGTTCGCCGTCGGCCTTGCCGCCGAGGAGCCGGCGCGCAAGGGCGGCAAGGGCAGCGGTGGAGGCGGTGGCGAAAGCCGCCACGTCGAGGCGCGCCTGCCCACGCCCGCGATGCGCACGGAGGTGCCGGCGCAACCGTTTGATCTCATTCTCTGCCGTCCGACCGATCATGAGATCACGCTCAGTGTGCTCGCTTACGAGGAGCGCGAGGGCTACGTCGCCTACGGTGTGAGGCCGGGCGCGCTCACGCACGAGACGCCGCGGCGGCGCTTCGCGAAAGGCGAGCCCGCCGAGGTGGTGCTCGGGCCGCTCGAAGCGGGCACGCGTTACCACTACCGCTTCGTTTCCCGCGCACCTGGCGTCGCCCGCTTCGAAAGCACCGCCGAGTCTTCCTTCACCACGGCGCGTCCCCGCGGAAGCCCGTTCGCCTTCACGATCCAGGCGGACCCGCACCTCGACTACGGCATCGATCCGGCGATCTACGAAAAGAGCCTGCGCAACGCGATCGCCGCGCGGACGGATTTCCACGTCGACCTCGGCGACACGTTCATGACGGACAAATACCCGAGCTACACCGACGCGCTGCCGCACTATCTCGCGCAGCGTTACTACTTCGGCATCGTGGGGCCGACTGCGCCCGTTTTCCTCGTGCTCGGCAATCACGACGGCGAGCAACCGGGCCGCGGCGGCGACGAGGCGATGGCGGTGTGGTCGAACCTCACGCGGAAAAAGTTTTTCCCCAATCCGGTCCCAAACGAATTCTACTCGGGCAACGCCACGCCGCACCGCACCGCGGGCCTACTCCAAAACTTCTACGCGTGGGAGTGGGGTGATGCCCTCTTCGTCGCGCTCGATCCGTATTGGTATTCGGTGCGGGCGCGGGGTGGCGGGCGCGATGGTCCCGTCGACAACTGGGGGCGCACGCTCGGCCGCGAACAATACGAGTGGCTCGCCCGCACGCTCGCGGGCAGCACGGCCAAGTTCAAATTCATCTTCCTGCATCACCTCGCCGGCGGCGAGACGCCCGAGGGCCGCGGCGGCGCGGAGGCGTCACACTTCTTCGAGTGGGGCGGCAAGGAGATCGATGGACGCGAAACCTTCGCGCAGAAGCGCCCTGGCTGGCCGATGCCCGTGCACGCGTTGCTGGTGAAGCACCGCGTGTCGGCAGTCTTTCACGGCCACGATCATCTCTACGCGCAGCAGGAGCGCGACGGCATTGTCTACCAACTCGTGCCTCAGCCCGGGCACTCCCGAACTGACAACACGCGCAGCGCCTCCGAATACGGCTACAAGAGCGGTGTGATCGCTGGCGCGTCGGGCATCCTGCGCGTCAACGTGTCGCCCGAGCGCGCGCTCGTCGAATACGTGCGCGCGTATCCCGAACGCGCGGAAAGCGAGACGCGACGGACCGGGGCGGTCACGCACCGATACACGATGTGGCCAACGCCGAAGTCTCCCTGATCGCGAGGCGAGTCGGGGTGAGCGGCGCGCGGGCGCCCGCGGGCTTCGGTGTGACGCGCAGGCAGGCGGCCTGTGTCCTCACAGCAAGCTGAGCTGCGAGTCCTCCGCCGGCGCGACCGCAATCGTCTCTTTCGGTTTGGCCTGCGGGGCAGGAGGCGAAACCGACGTGTCGTCGCCTTCGAGTTTCGCGAGGATCGTCTTGGCGCGCGCGATCACGCTCAGCGGGAGGCCGGCGAGCGGGGCGACCTGGATGCCGTGCTACGGTCGGCGGCTCCGACAATGACGCCGCGAACGAAGACGGTGTCGGCGTTCCACTCGTTCACGGCGACGGAGTAATTGTGTCAGCGCCGGGTGACGCTCATGATCTGGACGTTCAAGTTGTGGCGGTAGTTGGACATCTGTTGCGAGGCGCTGGGCGTCCACGCGGGGGCGAGGCGAGGGACGGAGACGTTGGTGGACCAGGTCGAGGCGGACGCGCTGGAAGAGCTCGAGGCGGGCGGGCCGTATCTCGCTTCGGCGGCGGCGGCGCGTTTGTAGGCGGCGACGCGGCGCTCGAAGTCCTCTTTGCGGCTTTGGGCGAGGGCACTGGCGAGTTGGGTCGCTTTCTGCTGTTGGGTGACGAGCTCGGCTTCGAATTGCTCCTTGGTGAGGCCGCGCTCCAGCGCCTTTTGTGCGGCGGCGTGATGCGGGCTGCCGGGCGGGTGAGCGGCGAGCATGTCGTAGATGGTTTCCGAGTCTGCCGTGACGCCGCGGGCGGCGAGGCGTTGGGACTCGGCATACGCGTCGACCTGGCGTTGGAAATAGGGGCGCAGGCTGGCGGGCACCATGTCGCGAATCGTGAGGCTGTGGGCGGTTTCGAGACGGGACGCGGCAGAGAGAAGCGTGGGGGCTTCCGTGGGGAAGCGCAGCATGGCGGGGATGAGCGCCTGGAGCATGGCGCGCGTGGAGAGCATGCTGCTGGCGCGGGTGAGGGCGCCGGTTTTTCCGATGGCCTGACCGAAGGCGCGCGCGGTGTCGGCGCGGGACTGGGGGGCGGTGGCGCGGGCGAACTGATTTTCGAAGCGGCGGGCGGCGTCGCGCCAGAGGGTCTCGCGGGATTGCACGGCGATGTGGTCGCGCACGAGGTGGCGCGGGTCGGGGTAGTTTCCCGCTACAAACACGGCGGTGTCGGGCGCGCGGACGATGGAGCCGATCGGGGTGAGGTGGGACTGAAACTCGAGACGAGAGGAGGCGGCGACGTGGGCGTAGGTGAGGGAGGAGTCGGTCCAATTGCCGCAAAAGCCGCCGTCCACCCTAAGCCAGGCCGCGGGGCCGACGTGGTAGGCGGTTTTGTCAGGATCGGGGGCGTCGGAATAGGTTTTTTGGTCCAGCGTGATGTTGAGCCCGCGCAGGCGGGCGGCGCCGGGACCGGGGAAGGTGAAGGCGCCCGTGCTGCGGCGGGCGACGGTGATCCGGGTGTCGGGTGTTCCGAGGAGACTGATGCCGCCAGGAAGGGGAACGGGCTCGGTGAGCTCGTAGTTGCCCGGAGCGAGCTCGATCACGACGCCAGGTTTCGCGGTGCGGAGGGCAGTGCGGAGCTGATCTACGGACGCGACTTTCGCTTGCGCGGGCGCATTGGCGGAGGCCAGGACGTAGAGCTGGCCGCGGTGCGGAGCGGGGAGGTCGAGGACGGGGGTGGCGGCGTTCGGGACGGCGGTGACGATGCGGACGTTTTCGAGGCGCCAGCCGGCGGGGAGCGCGGCGGGCCAGCCGTCGGCGACGGAGGCGAAGAGATTACGCCACGTGATCTGCGCGCCGGGTTGGAGCTTGAAGAGAGGGTTGGCGTAGACGGCAGTGCGGTGAAAATCCACGCGGCTTCCGGGACCGGCGGCGGCGCCGTCGGAGAAAATGAACTCGTCGGCGCGCGACGTCCAGGGTCCGTCGATACGTGCGGAGGCGAAGTGAGCGGTGACGCCGCGGGTTGCGAAGCGGGCGGACGGAAGGATGACGAGCGGGTTGTAGGGCAGCTTGCCGCCGACGAGGCGCGCGGTGGCGGCGATCGTGATGGGTGAGTTCGGGAGAAAGGTGACGTTGTGGCCGTCGAAGAGGGCCGGGAGCGGGGTCGTGGGAGAGAGGCCGCGAGAGGCGATGGTCACTTGGCGCAGCTCGACGAGGCGGGGAGCGGCGGTGGAACTTGCGGGGGGCTGCGTGGGCGCGGGGGGCAGCTCGACTTCGGGCGACGAGGCGAGGCCGCGAAGGCGGATGGCAAAGCCGGCGGGGAGCTCGGCGAGTTTGGCGGGACGGGAGAGGAGGATTTCCTGGCCGGGGGCGCCCCACCAACGGGTGGGGTAGGGTGAGGAGGCGGCGTGGAAGAGGTCGCTGGCGCGGAAGGT
>CAZENI010000554.1:0-5531 GCA_964513055.1 uncultured Opitutus sp. | reverse complement strand
GGCGAGCAGCGGCAGGAGGCGGCGCGCTTCGGCGGGGCTGTATCGCCAGGCGAGCAGCAAGGCCGCGAGCAGCGCGGGCAGGGCGACGGCGGCGGAGCGGCTGACGTCGTCGGCGACGAGCAGATTGGCGATGACGGTGGCGCCGATGACGAACCACGCGCCGACCTGCCGGCTGGTGCGCCAGGCGGCGAGCGCGCCGAGTGCGAGGACGATCCAGCCGAGGCGCAGGCCGTTCCACGCGCCCCAGAGCATCACGAAGAAGGGCGCGGGCAGCAGCGGGCGGTCGGCCCAATATGCGCCGCTGGTCGCGCGCGCGCCGAGGCCTTCCGCGCCGAGGCGCACGGCGAGGTAGGGCACGATGCCGGCCAGCAGCGCGGCGCCGTCGCGCAGCAGTTCACCGCGCTCCGCAGCCGCTGAGCGGTCGGAGCCCAGCGTCCGCACCGCCAAGCAGAGCGGCAGGGCGAGGATGAAGCGTTCGTCGATCCACGGCGCGAGCAGCGCGGCGCCGAAGAGCACCCACCGTGAGCGTCCGAAGCTGGCCAGCACGAGGGCCAGCATCAACCATGAGTCGAAGTAGGCGAGCCAGCCGGTCGACACGAAGAACCACGACGAGGTGGCGGCGAGCAGCGTGGCGGCGAGGGTGGGGAGCGCTTGCTGTATGACGCGCCACACGACACCGGCGATGGCGGCGAGGGCGAGGAGGCAGCCGAGATGGGGCAGAGCGAGGTAGAGACCTTTGGGCAGGCCGAGAGCGTGGCCGAGCACCGGCCAGAGGAGGCGCCACTCGATCACGCGATTGACCGGGTCGTCGATGCGTTGCCACGGATCCTGCAGTTGATGCAGCGCGTGAAACGCGCGGTGGAACTCGGGCTGGAGTGCGACCAGTTCGCCGAGCGGGAGCCCGGCGACCGGCCAGAGCCAGTAGCGCGGCGCGAAGCACAAAATCGTGAGCACTGCGGTGCCGAGCGCGCTCACCAGGATGACGCGCCGCCCGGACCAGCCCGCGAGCCACATGGAGGCGGCGGAGGGTGGGGTGGTTTTCTGTGCCCGGGGTGAGGTCGCAGATCCCATGAGAGTGGAAGGGAAAGACTACTTCACTTCGGCGGGCGGGCGCTCCACGCGCAGGCGGCGCGGGCGTTCGGCGGTGACATCGGTGGCGGTCACGCGGTAGTCGCCGATGCTGAACGTCTCGCCGCGTTTCAGGGCCTGGCCGCGATGGCGCTCCGCCCAGGTCGCGACCGTTTCGCGCGGCTGCCATTCGAAGGCCCAGCCGGTTTCCGCCTGCAGTTCGCGCATCGTGAACAGGCCGCTGACGATGATGAGGGTGTCCGTGTGCTCGAACACCGGGCCGCGCCCGAGATCGAATTCGTCGCGGATGTCACCGACGATTTCCTCGAGCACGTCCTCGAAGCTCACGATGCCCGCGGTTTTCTGCTCGTGGTCGAGCACGACGGCGAGGTGCACGCGCGAGGTGCGGAAGAGTTCGATCATCGTGTGAATCGGAGTCTTCAGCGTGAACGTGAGCGCAGGCCGCATCAGCGGTTCGAAGGAGGCCTCGGGCCCGAGGGCGATCGTCTGCCAGAGCCACTCGCGCACGAGCACGATGCCCTTGATCTCGTCGAGGGAACCGGAGCAGACGGGGAAGCGGCTGAAGCCGGCGGTCTGGGCGACGCGCAGGTTTTCCGTCAGCGGTTTGTCGAGCCAGAGGGCGACGATCTGGTCGCGCGGGCGCATCGCCTGCTGTGCGGTCACGGTGCGGAGCCGCAGCGAGCGCACCATGATGCGGTTGATCAGGGCGTCGCCGGGGTGGGCGTGCCGCGCCTGGCTGAAAACGTATTCGAGTTCCTCGGAGCTGAAGGCTTGCTCGCCCTCGCCGGCGGGTTCGAGGCCGCACCAGCGGAGGATGCGGTTGGCGGCGCCGTTGAGGACCCAGATGAACGGGAAGAAGATCCGGTAGAAGATGACGAGCGGGCCGGCGGCATTGAGCGAGACGGCCTTGGGTCGCTGGATGGCGAGGGACTTGGGCGCCAGTTCGCCGAGGACGATATGGAAAAACGTGATGAGCGCGAAGGCGACGGCGAAGGAGATGGACTTGATGGCGGCCGGATCGCTGATGCCGAAGTAACGGAGGAGTGGCTCAAGACGGTGGCCGATCACGGGCTCGCCGATCCAGCCGAGGCCGAGGCTGGCGAGCGTGATGCCGAGCTGCGTGGCGGAAAGGACGGCGTCGAGGTGCTCGGTCGCCTGCAGGGCGAACTTCACGCGCCAGCCGCCGGTCTTGGCCATCGGGCGGAGCTGGCTGGCGCGGACCTTGACGAGGGCGAACTCGGCCGCGACGAAGAAGCCGTTGGCGGCCACGAGGCCGAGCACGAGCAGGATTTCGAGGACGATCTTGAGCGATTCGGGCATCAACGACCCTCCCGGACGATTCGCAGCGACATGCGGGAAGCGTGCGGCGGATTATCCGGCGCTCAAACGATTTCGGCGGATGGCTGGACCGCCCGCGCTGGCTGTAGACGGGACTTTGGAGTGCGCCGACATGTCGGCGCTTTCAAAAGCGGCGACACGTCGCCGCATTCCAAATCAGGGCTTCAGCGCTTTGAGCGGCGTGAGCGTGACCGGGCCGAGGAGTCCGGAGGGCGTGAGAGCCCAGCCGGAGGCGTCGAAGGGCCGGTAGTTGATGTTCACGAAATTGATCTCGCGCATGATCTTCCACGGGACCTTCTGCTGGTCGAGGTGGCGGATGCGGTTGGCGGCGAGGTTGGTGACGTCGAGCTCGAGCACGTTGCGGCCGGGCTGCAGAAACTCGCCGACGCGCACGCGCAGCGGCAGGCTCCAGAGCGTGGCGACGTCCTTGCCGTTGAGTCGCACGCGGGCGCTCTCGCGGACATCGCCGAGGTCGAGGAGCCAGTCGTCGGCCTTTGTTGCGGGCATGTTGAACTCAAGGGTGTAACGCGCGGTGCCGCCGAAGCGCTTCGCCTCGTCGCCGCCGAGATCGGTCCACGATTTCAGCTCGGCCGTCGTGAGCGCGGGGGGAAGCTCGGGCCCGCCTTTGGTGAACGCGATCGACCATTGGCCGGTGAGGATCAGCCCGTGCGGTTCGGCTTCACGGTAGGGCCAGGCCGGGCCCATCAGCCGAGCGCCGTCGGGCCGGGCCGAGGTGCGGATGATCAGCGATTCGCCCGAGGCGAGCTGGAGGTAGGTTCCCTGGGGGCCGTGGGCGGCGACGCCGTGCTGGCTGTTCAGCGGGTTGAGCAGTTGGACGGAGGCCGGGGCGACGCCGAGTTTCACGCGACCGTCGAACGCGTTGGCGCTGAGATTGGTGACGAAGTAGGCGTGGCCGCCCGCGTCGTCGCGGCGGCGGATGAAGCTCAGTCCGGCGTCGGTCAGCGCCTCGCGGCGGGCGTGCGGGGCGGCGGCGGCGATGACATCGGCGCGCACGTCGGCGCGGGTGCCGAGTTTGGCGAGCGCGGCCTGGAACTGTGCGCGGCGCTCCGCGAGGCGGCCGTAGCCGGGGACGTCTTCGGGCAATTTCTCGAAGATCACCTTGGCGCCGGCCTGCGCGAGCGCGGCGATTTTCTCGAGGGTGGCGACGGGCATCCGGCGCGTGGCGGGGATGACGAGGGCCTTGAAGCGCGCGCCGGGCGTGACGAGTTCGCCGCCCTCGACGCGGGTCTGCGCGAGGAAGGCGTCGGAGATGTAGTCGAAGGAGTAGCCGAGGTCGGCGAGCTTGGCGGCGATTTTCCCGACGGGCTGCTCGGTGAGCCATTTCACGTCGTGGACGGTGAGCATCTTCGCGAGGCCGTCGGCGTGGTCCCAGACGTCGGAGAGCGGCCAGTAGAGGAGGAGGTCGTTGTCGGGCTGGCCGGCCTGCAGGACGGACTGGACGCGCGCGATGTAGCGGTTGAGCGCGCCGAAGTCGTCCCACCAGGTGTTGTTCGGCTGAAACTGGGTGGAAGCGTAGAAGAGCCAGCCGGGCCACGCGGCGTCCTGGGGGGAGAAGACGGTGCCGTGGTAGAAAATGTGGTTGATGCCGTCGGCGAGGATGCGGTCGAGCTCGGGCTTCACGTAGGCGAGGGATTCCTTCCAGTGGTCGCGGAGCCAGGTCGCGCTCTCGCTCGACGCGTATTTGTGGCCGGTCACGTGTGCGGCGGACGAGGCCATGCGCACGACGAGCGGCTCGGGGAGATCCTGCTCGTTGCCGGTGCGGATCTCGTCGCGGTTGCGGCGGAGTCCGGCGATGGGGAACGGCGTTGAACCGAAGATCTCGGTCTCGGCGATGTCGACGGTGGCGTAGAGGTCGAAGACGTTGGCGGGGGCGCCATGCGACTGGTTGCGCACGAGGAAGCCCTTGTCGTGCGACCACGCGACCCAGGTGCGGAGGTAGTCGAGGTGAAGCTTGGCGAGCGTGTCGCGGTAGTCGGCCTTCACGCGGGCGAGGGTGTCGCGGTCGATGGTTTTGACGTCGGCGGAATTGCGCGTGGTGAGTTCGGTGGCGAACTGCTGGACATCGTAGCCATGCATGGCGCGGAAGACCTCGGGGAGCTTCGCGGTCCAGCTCGCCTGGAAATACTCGAAGGAGTCGTGGAACTGGCCGCGGATGAGGCCGCGGGGGAACGCCGCGAAGGCCTTGTCGAACGGAGCGAGGTAGCGCTTCAGGGCGTCGGGGGAGAACGGGTCGACGACGAGGCCCTCGTTGCCGGGCGCGGCGCGTTTCACCATCATCTTCGAAGGCTCGCCGGTGAGTTTGCCTTCCTTTAGCACGACGCGCTGGAGGGCGTTGGCCTCGTCGATCCACGGGCCGCCGAAGGGCCAGCCGGTGCCGGTCGCCATGTCGACGCCGAGCCCGAGGCGCTGCGCTTCGCGGCCGGTGTGCTCGAGCATCTCCATCCACTTCGGCGTGAGGAAATCGATGTAGCGCGACTCGTAGCCCTTGGCGCCGTAGATGGGCGTGATCTCGACGCCGCCGATGCCGGCCTTGGCGAGCTGTTCGAGCTGCCAGGTGAGGCTGGCCTTGTCGACGGCGCTGCCGGGCCACCACCAGCGGGTCCAGGGCTTGTTCTCGCGCGTGATGGCGGGCCAGCCGGGCTCGGCGGACGGTGTCTGAGCGAGCACGGACGAGACGGCGAGGGCGAGGGCGGCGATGAGAGAGCGCGAGACGTGGCGGCGAGAGCGCACGGGAAAGCCAGGGGCAATGGGAAAGCAGGGCAGGGCACGGCGCATGGAAGCCAGTGGACGCGAAGTTCCTCCACTGTGCAATTGCTGCCGTGCGCCGGACAGTTCGCGATCGATCTCTACCGGCTTCAGGTCACGCGGAGGAAAACCTGATCCTCGGGCGCGCTTCATTTTCCTCGCGGCCATCATACTGTCGCCCACCGGAAGCACGCGGATTTTGTCAGCGGGGCGGCGAGGTTCAATCTGGCGGGCGATGGCCATCACCCGGCGCCCGGCCCTTTCAAGGGAGGTTGCCGGGATTGTCCGACTCATACCAACGGCTGGTGAGAATTTGACTACAGGTAGCGGCGGTCGTC
>CAZENI010000553.1:0-5569 GCA_964513055.1 uncultured Opitutus sp. | reverse complement strand
ATCGTGCACATCGTGGGACCGGAGCAGGGCATCACGCAGCCCGGCACGACGATCGCCTGCGGCGACTCGCACACGAGCACGCACGGGGCGTTCGGCGCGATCGCGTTTGGCATCGGCACGACGCAGATCCGCGACGTGCTCGCGACGCAGACGATGGCGCTCGGCAAGTTGAAGGTCCGGCGGATCAATGTGACCGGCCGGCTGCGGCCCGGCGTCTACGCGAAGGATGTCATTCTCCACATCATCCGCACGCTCGGCGTGAACGGCGGCACGGGCTTCGCCTACGAATACGGCGGCGAGGTCTTCGACCGCTTCACGATGGAGGAGCGCATGACGGTGTGTAACATGTCGATCGAGGGCGGCGCGCGCGCCGGCTATGTGAACCCGGACGAGACGACGTTCGCGTATTTGAAGGGCCGGCCCTATTCGCCGACGGGGGCGAAATGGGATGCCGCGGTCGCGCAGTGGAAGAGTGTCGCGAGCGATCCGGGTTGCCACTTCGATGATGTGGTGAACATCGACGCGGCCGACATCGCGCCGACCGTCACCTGGGGCATCAATCCCGGCCAGGGCATTTCGATCACCGAGTCGATTCCCGATCCAACGAAAGTCACGACGGTCGACGAGAAGGCTTCAATCGAGGAGGCGCTCGCCTACATGAAGCTGCGTCCGGGCGCTCCGATCAAAGGCACGAAGATCGACGTCGCGTTCATCGGCTCGTGCACCAACGGCCGGCTGAGCGATTTCCAGGAGGTGGCGCGGTTCGTGAAGGGCCGGAAGGTGGCCGCGGGCGTGAAGGCCATCGCGGTGCCCGGTTCGCAGATCGTGGGCCTCCAGTGCGAGAAGCTTGGCATCGACCGGATTCTGGTCGAGGCGGGCTTCGAGTGGCGCGCGGCGGGTTGTTCGATGTGCCTCGCGATGAATCCCGACAAACTCATCGGCGATCAGCTCTGTGCGAGTTCGTCGAACCGCAACTTCAAGGGCCGCCAGGGCAGTCCCACGGGCCGCACCTTGCTGATGAGCCCGCTCATGGTCGCGGCCGCGGCCGTCACCGGCAGCGTGGCCGACGCGCGCGAGGTGTTCGGCGTTGCCAACAACTGAAACCAACCAAACCGCTAACCAGCGCTAATGGGCGCTGATGCTTCAGCGATTAGCGACCATCAGCGCCCATTAGCGGTTTAATCACTTCCCTATGGCTCTCGAAAAAATCACCTCCATCACCGGTCGCGGCGTGTGCGTCCCCGGCAACGACATCGACACGGATCGCATCATCCCGGCGCGCTTCATGAAGTGCGTCACGTTCGACGGGCTCGGCGAGTTCCTGTTCTTCGACGTGCGCAAGCACGCCGACGGCACCGACAAGCCGCACCCGCTCAACGAGCCGCGTTTCAAGGGCGCGACCGTGCTGCTCTCGGGCGCCAATTTCGGCTGCGGCTCCTCGCGCGAGCACGCGCCGCAGGCGATCCAGAAATACGGCTTCAAGGCCGTGGTCGCGGAGAACTTCGCGGAGATTTTCTTCGGCAACTGCACGACGCTCGGCATGCCGTGCTTCGAGGCGGCGCGGGAGGACATCGCGAAGATCGCGGCGGCGATCGAGGCGAACCCGCAGCTCGAGATCGTGGCCGACGTCGAGCGGCAGGAGATTCGTTTCGGCGGCGCGACCGTGAAGGCGGCGGTGCGGGCGGCGGCGCGCGACGCGCTCGTGAACGGACGCTGGGACGCCATCGGCGAGTTGCTCGACGGCATGCCCGCGATGAAGGCGACGGCGGCCCGCCTGCCGTATCTGGCGGCGTGAAATGGGCGCGCGACCGGGGACGGTCGCGCGGTTTTTTCGTTGAACTTTTCCCTCGCCGCGGCGTCCCACCGCGGCACGTTCTCCTCTCCAGCCATGTTTTTTGCCGTCGCCGAAGCGCTTAACCTCATCTCCGTCCTCAAGGGCGCGGGCGCGTTGCTCTACCCGCTGATCGCCTGCTCGGTCGCTTTGGTTTTCATCCTCTGCGAACGCGCCTACGCGCTGCGCAAGGCGGCGATCATCCCGCAGGACCTCATGGATGCCGTGGTGGAGGGCCGGCCACTGGTGGGAGGGAAGCACACGGTGCTGGCGCGAATCGTCGACTTTGCCGAGTTGCACAAGAACGACGAGGGAGCGGTGAAGGCGTATGCACGGCTCCAGATCAACCGGATGGAGCGCGGCATCCCGTATCTGGATGTCATCTACGCGGCGGCGCCGCTGATCGGACTCACCGGCACGGTCATGGGCTTGTTGCGCGTGTTCTCGCAGATTTCCCCGGACACCGGGTTGCCGGATCCGGTGGCGTTCACGCAGGGCGTGGCGCTCGCGCTGTCGGCGACGGTCATCGGCCTTTGCATCGCGATCCCGTCGCTGGTCGCGAGCGGCTACCTGCAGCGCAAGATCGAGAACTATGCCGCGCAACTCGACGTGTTGCTCGAGCGGATTCTGCAGCGGACCCGGAAATGAGCCTGCTCGCCCACAAGCGACGCAAGCGGCCCGAACTCAACCTCGTGCCCCTGATCGACGTGCTCGTGATGTTGATCTTCTTCGCGTTCGTCACGATGCAGTTCAAGTCGGCGGCGACCTTGAATATCACGCTCCCGAAGGTGGAGACCGCGGGGAAAAACGAGTTCCGCGGGAACGTCACCATCTCAATCGACAAGGACGGCAAGCTGACTTTCCAAGGGAAGCCGATCACCGATGAAGAGCTGCCCGCGGCGCTGCAGTCGGTGAAGGACCTGAGCAAGGACATCCCGGTGCTCATCCGCTCCGACGAGAAGGCGACGCTCGAGCGACTGACTTTCGTCTGGGACGCCTGTCGCAAGGTCGGGCTGAACAAGCACAGTCTGCAGTCGAGGTGACGCGGAAACGGCAGAGGGGGCGCGGAGGGCCGGTCATTTTTGATTTGGATTGGCGGCCAATCGCGGCGATGAGCAGTTGCACATGAAGATCGTCATCACCGGGGTCACTCGCGGGTTGGGACGCGCCTTGACGGAGGAGTTCATTCGCGGAGGCCACACGGTGATCGGCTGCGGCCGCAGCGGAGAAGCCATCTTCGATCTGCGGATGACGCATCAGGCGCCGCATGACTTTTCCGTCGTCGATGTCGCGCTCGATACCAAGGTCTCGATCTGGGCGGCCAAGGTGCTGGAGAACGACAGCGCGCCGGATTTGTTGATCAACAACGCGGCGATCATGAACCGGCTCGCAAAGACCTGGGAGTTCGACGACCGCGAGTTCACCAAGCTCGTCGATGCGAACATCCGCGGAACGCAGAACGTGATTCGGCATTTCGTGCCGGCGATGGTCGCGCGGAAGAAGGGAGTGATCGTGAACTTCAGCTCGGGCTGGGGTCGGAGCGTCTCGCCGGACGTCGGACCCTATTGCATGTCGAAATGGGCGATCGAGGGCCTCACGAAGGCGCTGGCGGAGGAATTGCCGCCGGGGATGGCGGCGGTGCCGCTGAATCCCGGAGTGATCGACACGGACATGCTGCGGTCCTGTTGGGCCGACGGCGCGGCGAGTTACCCGAAGGCGGAGCAGTGGGCAAAGATCGCGGCGCCTTTCATCCTGAAACTCGGCGCCAGGGACAATGGGAGATCCGTGAGTGTTGGCGGGTATGAGGATTGACGCACGGCGGCTCATCCCGAACGCGGGCGAGGAGAATGGGCTGCTTCAGTCGCCCGGCGCGTTTTTCTTCCACGGCTTTTCGCAGGCAGGATTTGGACGCGAACGTCACCGGTGAGGCACGGGAGGGACTGGCGTGATTCATCGCTCTGCGGGAGGCGTGACAGTCCCGGACGCTGGCTCTGGCGCGTTGTTCGGCTCAAATTTGGCAACAATCAACGGGTCGTTTGTCGCACGGTCTCGGAAGTAAACAACATGCTTGGAGTCGTCCAAGGTCACTCCCACAAGGACCATGTAGCGCTCGGTCGACCAAACGCGGTCGATGCGTCGTCCCAATGCACCGCCGGACTTCCGTGCGAAGCCCTCCTTGGACGGCAGCTTGATGTTGCCTGGGAATATGCACTCGGAGAGGTCTTCAGTCACGCGTGCCAGGTATGCCTTTCCGCGCGCGTCCCTGACGCTCAGCAGGTAGAAGCCTTCGATCCTTCCGATGGTAACGGTGCCTTGGCCAATGGAACTCATCATCCCGGAATATAGCTGTGCGCTGTAGGTGCCTCGGGGGAAGTAGTATTCCGGCGGGAAAGTCGGTGCAGGCAGCGCAGACGCGGAGCTGTCAATCGCGTCCGTCTGGCAGGAGGCCAACGTGAGAAGAGCCAAGACTGGAAGAACCTTGAGTGCGCACTTCATACTTTTGCCGAACGTCAAAGATGAGCCACGACACGACCTGGCGCGATTTCTGTCTCAGCAGGAGGTATGAGAGTCCCGGACTTTGGCCTTGGCGACTTTTTAGGCTTCTTGGATTCAGAGGCAAACAATGTCGCTGAACAGCGGCGCCGGTTGCGCAGCCGACGGCAGTCAAACTGGCAGCCAATACGAGAACGCGCACGGCCGCTTAGCCCGAACATCTCACGCTCAGGGGTGTGAGATGTTCGCCCTGTCGGGCCGACTTCGTCGGGGCTGACCGCGACATCTTCAGTCCGCCTGCCGGTGGACGGATATCTCTCGGAGAGCTTTGCGCATCACGGCGAGATATCCGGATTAGCGCTGCGGGTCGCTCTGGCCCAGGAGCGTGGACTCGCGCAGGTCGTCTTTCGCGAGGGGGAAGAGAAAGGGCAGCTCGGGGGCGCAGCGCCATGAACGCCGCTCAAACGTCTCGAGAAACTGCAGCATCCGCTGTCGGCGCCGCTCACGGCTGAAGAAGGTGGCGACGGAGGTTTGCTCGGGAAAGGGGGTCTGCATGGGTCGCAGCGGATCGCAGTCGTTGTGCCAAGCGTTGATGAATTCCGTTAGTGACGAAGCCGTAGCGGGTAAACGCTTGCGCGGGCCCGAAAGTGCAGTGGGTGGGTTGGGAAAAATTCCACACATTCCGCCGATGGCCGTTGGAATAGAACCCAATCAATCTCGGGGATCGAGCGGGCCAACAGGGTCGGCGGCGAGGGCGAGCTTCATGCCGCGGTGGGGCGCTGGTCCACGAGCGGCACCAGCGGAGCAGAGGCGCGGGAGTCGATCTGCCGGACTTCTTCGCCGACGCGTGAAAGATCCCACGGATCGAGCCCGGACTTATCGGCTGCGGGCATCGCAGACGCACTTGCGGGCTTGGCGGCCTTGCCCTCGATGAACTGCATGACGGCGCCGAGGGTGCGGAGGCGCGTGAGTTCCTCATTCGAGATCGTGATGCCCAGCACCTCCTCGGCGATCATGACGACCTCCATCATCGTGAGGGAGTCGAGGCCGAGGTCCTCGCTCAAGCGGAGGGCGGCGGCGGCGGCCGGGGGACCGCTGAGCCGGCTGCGCAGGTCGCGCTCGACGAAGCGCTCGACGACGCCGAGGACGACGAGGCGGAGCTCGGCGGCGTCACCGGTCGCGCGGAACTTGCAGGCGGCGTAGTAGGTGGCGGGCGAGCAGCGTTTGAGCGCTTCGCGGAGGACC
>CAZENI010000552.1:0-5579 GCA_964513055.1 uncultured Opitutus sp. | reverse complement strand
GGCGCTCGCATGCCCGAGCGTGCCCTCGATCTTCACCCGGCCCCGGCCCGGCACCTGCCAGCGGCGGATGCTCGCAAGCGCGGGATCCTTGCCGGGGTGGCCGCCGGTGGCGGTCACGCTGAGCCGGCCGAATTTCTCGTCGGGAAACGCCGCGACCGGGCTCACGCGACCGTCCTTGCGCACCAGCATCACCTGAAAATCGCGCACGCGCCCCGTCGCCTCGTCGAAACGCCCCTGGCCGTATTGCCAGCCCGCGGACGCCCCGACCCGCACCTCGGCCGCAGCCGCCGGCCGGCGGACGAAGTCCTGCGCGAGCGCGAGTTCCTCCCGATCCGGCGCCCGCTGAAAAACGACGCGATACATCGCCGCCGCCTTGTCGCGGTCGGATTTCGCGGCCGCCACTTCCGGACGCCGCACCAGCGCGCGCGCCTGCTCCTGCGCGAAGGCGCTGTTCATCATGAAGAGCGCCTGCTGCGGCACCGTGGTCGCGAAACGCCCCGCGCTGCTCACGTCGGGATTCGGATAGTCGAAGGTGCGGAACATTCCGGGCAGGTTCTGCCGGTCGATGAAGCCATAGACCGTGCGACGCGTGGTGAAGGGCTCCTTCGCCAGGTCGTCCGGGATTCCGCCCGCCCTCGGGTCGAGCGTGCCCGCCACCGCCAGCAGCGTGTCACGCAGGGCCTCGAGTTCGAGCCGCCGGCGGGGGAAATGATGCACGAGCAGGTTGTCCGGATCGGCCGCGGCCGCCGCCGGCGCCGCGTCGCTGGATTGGCGATACGTGTTCGAGAGCACGATGGCGCGGTGGAGCTGCTTCACCGACCAGCCCTGCTCCACGAAACTGGCGGCCAGCCAGTCCAGCAACGCGCGCTGCACCGGCGCCTCCGTGCGCACGCCGAAATCGCTCGGGGTCCGCACCAGAGCCGGCCCGAAGTGCCAGCCCCAGACGCGATTCACGAAGACCCGCGCCGTCAGCGGATTTTTCGGACTCACGATCTCCTCGGCCAGATCGAGCCGGCCGCTCCCGCGCGGGAACGGCGTGCGTTTCCCGCCCGCGAGCACCTCGAGGAATTGCCGCGGCACGTCCGCCCCGCGGTTCGCCGGGTTGCCGCGCACGAAGATCTTCGGGGTCACCGGCGCCGCCTTGTCGACCAGGGCCATCGCGCGCAGCGGCGCGCCGGGCTCGGTCCAGTTGAGCGCCTCGATGTCGCGCTTCAGCGGAGCGGTCTTGGTGTCGATCTGCCGCTTCAGCATCCGTGCCACCTCGTCGTGGCCGAGCGCCGGCGGCGCGCTGTCGGCAAAAATGAGCGCGCGAATCGCGCGCTGCTCCAGCGTCGCCTCCGCCGGCGCCTCAACCGCCGCGGCCTGTTTGGCGAAGATGCCGTTGTAGATCGCCGCGGCGTCCTTGAGCGACGCGAGGGGCTTCTCGGAAGAGATAAACGCCGCGAGGACCGTGGCATTCATCGTAGCGGAACGCGTGAGCGTTTCGCCCGTCTGCGAAACGCTCACGCGTTCCGCTACCAGCTTCTGCCAGTCTCCGATCACCTCCGCCGCCTTCGCCGCAAACTCCTTTTCCGGCAGCGCCGCCAGCGCGAACCACGGCGCGAGCACGGCATCGCCCGTCTTCGCGCGCTCCGCCAGGAACGGCTGCCAGCGCTTCAACACCTCGACGTTCAGCTTCCGCGGCCCCGCGAACAAATCGATCTTCTCCGTCGGCGGCCGCGCCGCGAGATCGTGGACCGCGAGCAGGTAATCCCCGGTTTTCTCCCGCACGCCCGCGAGGAACTTCTTCACCTCTTCCGCCTCGCGCGCTTTGATCTTCGCCTCGATCTCGCCCTGCTTCCGAAGGAACTGCTCATACGCTTCCGACTTCACGAGCGGGCCGAGCAGCGGTTTGTCCGCCGGCTCCTCCGACGAGGCGAACACGCCGTGCAGCGAGTAGTAGTCCGCCGTCGGGATCGGATCGAATTTGTGATCGTGACAGCGCGCGCACGAGACCGTCAGTCCCATCAGCCCGCGCGTCACGACGTCGATCCGGTCGTCGATGATGTCGTTCTGGTTGTTCAGGAACCGCCGGCCCAGCGTGATGAAGCCGAGCGCCGCCAGCGCCGATTTGTCCTCGGCGAGTGGCAGTTGATCGGCCGCGAGCTGCTCGACGACGAAGCGGTCGAACGGCTTGTCCTCGTTGAACGCGCGGATCACGTAGTCCCGATAGGTGTGCGAGAAAGCGTAGCGGCGCTCGACGTTGCCCGCGAGGTAGCCCTTCGTGTCCGCGTAGCGCGCGACATCGAGCCAGAAGCGGCCCCAGCGCTCGCCGTAGTGCGGCGACGCCAGCAGGCGCTCGACCGCCCGCGCATAGGCGTCGGGCGAGCGGTCCGCCACGAACGCGTCGACCTCCGCCGGCGTCGGCGGCAGCCCGGTGAGATCGTAGGTCACGCGACGCAGCAACGTGCGCGCGTCCGCGGGCACGGCGGGCGAAAGACCCTTCGCCTCGAGTTGCGCCAGCACAAACGCGTCGACCGGCGTCTTCACCCACGTCGCGTTCTTCACCGCCGGCGCCGCCGGCTTCACCACGGGTTGAAACGCCCAGTGCTGCCGGGCCCGCGCCATGTCCATCGGATGCGGCTTGCCGCCCACGCGCGGATCCGGCGCGCCCAGTTTCACCCACTGCTCCAGCGCGGCGATTTGTTCGGCCGACAATTTTCCACCCTCGTCGGGCGGCGGCATCTGCAGGTCCTCGGACTTGTAGCGCACCGCCTCGATCAGGAGGCTCTTTTCCGGATCACCCGCGACGATCGCCGCGCCCGTCCCACCGCCCTGGCGGAGCGCATCGCGCGAATCGAGCAGCAGGCCGCCCTTGGATTTGCCGGCCGCATCGCTGTGACACTTGTAACAGTGATCCACGAGAATCGGCCGGACTTTCGCCTCGAAAAACTCGACGTGCCCGGGCGGGAGATCGGCGGCGAACACAGATGACGCCAGCGCGAATCCAATCAGCCCAAAGGCAAGGCCCCTCACTCGTGCGAACTCGACCACCGCCTGCTTCACGCGATCAGCTCCCGCACGACTTTCCCATGCACATCCGTCAGCCGGAAATCGCGGCCCGCGTGGCGATACGTCAGCTTCTCGTGGTCGAAGCCGAGCAGGGCCAGAATCGTCGCGTGCAGATCGTGCACGTGCACCGGCTTGTCGACCGCCTTGAAACCAAACTCGTCCGTCGCGCCGTAAACCGTGCCGCCCTTCACGCCGCCGCCGGCCAGCCACATCGTGAAGCCGTGGTGATTGTGATCGCGGCCGTTCACCTTGCCCGCGTTGGCGCCTGCGGTCGGCAACTCCACGACCGGCGTGCGCCCGAATTCGCCGCCCCAGATCACCAGCGTGTCCTCGAGCATGCCGCGCTGCTTGAGATCCGTCAGCAACGCGCCGATCGGCTGATCGCTCTGCTGCGCGAGCTTGCGGTGGTTCACCTCGATGTCGTCGTGGTTGTCCCACGGCTGGCCGTCGCCGTGCCACACCTGCACGAAACGCACGCCGCGCTCGAGCAGCCGCCGCGCGGTCAGGAGCTGCCGGCCCTGCGTGGTGTCGCCATACAGCTCGCGCACCGCCTGTGGCTCGCGCGCGATCGCAAACGCATCCGTCGCCTCCATCTGCATGCGATACGCGAGTTCGTAGGACTGGATGCGCGCCTCGAGCTGCGCGTCCTGCTGGCGCTTCGCGGCATGCTTCGCATTCAGCTTCTGCAGCAAATCGAGCTGCGCGCGCTGCTCGGTCCGCGAGGTCGCGTTGTTCGCGATGTGCTCGATCAACTTCTCGATGTCGGTGTTCGCGGTGTTGATGTAGTTGCCCTGGTAGATCCCGGGGAGGAAGCCGCTCTGCCAGTTCTGCGATTCCTGGATCGGATAACCGCCCGGACACATCGCGATGAAGCCGGGGAGATTCTGGTTCTCCGAGCCCAGGCCGTAGGTGACCCACGACCCGAGACTCGGCCGCGGCAGCCGCGCGTCGCCGCAGTTCATCAACATCAGCGACGGCTCGTGATTCGGCACGTCGGCATGCATCGAGCGGATCACCGCGATGTCGTCGATGTGCCCCGCCACGTGCGGAAACAGCTCGCTCACCTCGGTGCCGCTCTTGCCGTATTTTTTGAATGCAAACGGCGATTTGAACGCCGCTCCCGTTTTCCGCTCCGTCTTCAGATCGATCGGGATCGGCTTGCCGTGCCACTTCGTCAGCTCCGGCTTCGGATCAAACGTGTCGACCTGCGACGGCCCGCCGTTGGCGAAGATGTGGATGACGCGTTTCGCCCTCCCGGGAAAATGCGGCGCGCGCGGCGCGAGCGGGTTGTTCAGGCTGAAACCCGCGCCGCCCTCCGCCGCCTGCGCCGGCGGCCCGAGCAGCGTCGCGAGCCCGAGGGCGCCGAACCCGATGCCGCAGCGCTGCAAAAAATCCCGGCGGGTCAGGAACTGATCCTCGAGGCGCGGGGCGTGGTGCGACATGTGGGCGGAGTGACGAACGGGAGCGGTGGGAGTAACGCGGCTGAATGAAGACTTTCTTCCTCCTCCGTCAAAGACCCAATTCAAAGACTGAGGACTTAATTCAGAAGCTAGGAAACCAGGAAACAAACCACTGATGGGTAGCTTCCTGGGTTCCTGGCTTCTGAATTAAAATGGTCGCACCCGCGGTTGGCTCGCGCCTGAGCAAACGTTTCTCCGCTCAAATGACGCGACATCGCCCCGGCCTCGTGTTCTCTTCGCCACACCTCCTTTCTTCGCCATGAAATCCCCGGACGTCTCCCGCCGCCGCTTTCTCCAGTCCGCCTCGCTCGCCTCCGCCGCCACCCTCGCCTTTCCGCACGTGCTGCGCAGCCAGCAGGGCCAGTCGCCCAACAACAAACTCAACGTCGCCTGCATCGGCGTCGGTGGCCGCGGCGGCGCGGCCGTCGGCGCGATGAAGGGCGAAAACCTCGTGGCGTTCTGCGATGTCGACGACGCGCGCGCCGCCGCCACGTTCAAGGCGCACCCGCAGGTGCCGCGCTTCCGCGACTACCGCCAGCTCTTCGACAAGCTCGGCAGCCAGATCGACGCCGTCACGATCTCGACGCCCGATCACATGCACTTCCCCATCGCGATGTGCGCGATGGCGCTCGGCAAGCACGTCTTCGTCGAGAAGCCCATGTGTCACACGATCGCCGAGACGCGCATCCTGGCGCAGATCGCGCGCGAGAAGAAGCTCGCCACGCAGATGGGCAACCAGGGCCACGCCGCCGAAGGCACGCGGCTGCTGAAGGAATGGTATCAGGCCGGCGTCCTCGGCGAGGTGAAGGAACTGCACAGTTGGACCGACCGCCCGATCTGGCCGCAGGGCGTGAAGGGCCACGACCACAGCAAGCTGCTGCCCGTCGTGCCCCCGACCCTCGACTGGGATCTCTGGCTCGGCGTGGCCGCCCAGCGCGAATTCGATCCCGCCTACCTGCCGTTCAACTGGCGCGGCTACTGGGATTTCGGCACCGGCGCCCTCGGCGACATGGGCTGCCACATGATGGACGGTGGCTTCTGGGCCTTCGACCTGCCCGCACCGACGAC
>CAZENI010000551.1:0-5590 GCA_964513055.1 uncultured Opitutus sp. | reverse complement strand
GAAGACGACGAACTGTTCCGCGAGGCGCTGGCCGACGCCCTGGCCGAGCGCGGCTTCATCGTCCGCCGGGCGCGCGATGGCGAGGAGGGCATGCGGCTCTTCCGCGTCGAGCCCACCGACGTGGTCCTGACGGACATCGTGACGCCAAACCAGGAGGGCACGGAGACGATCAGCCAACTGCGCCGCCTCCACCCCGACGTGGGCATCATCGCGATGTCCGGCGGGCTCGCGCATGATGCGCCGCTCTACCTCAAGATCGCCGGTGCACTCGGTGCGAACCGCACGCTGAAGAAGCCGTTCACGGTCGAGCGGCTGCTGGAAACGATCAACGAGGTGCTGGCCGAAGGCGCGGCGCGACGATCCGGTTCGTAGCGCGCGGGCGCGTGGTGCGACCGGGGGCGGACACGCCGTGCGGGCGTTTCCGGCTCCGAATGAACGCCGGAGCGACAAGACGCGGCTCGCAAACGGGCCCGGCCGGCGGCAGGGTGTGGTGGCGCGCCGGATTCTGTCCGGGCGAACTGGCGCCCGCCAAAGTCGGGCCCGGCGAAAATACCGACAACGATCACCCGTGGCCAAACCGCCTCCAGCCTCCGTCGCACCCGCCGCGGCACCCGGCGCCGAGTGGCGCGTATCCCGCGCCCGGGTTCATGGCCTCACGGTGGCCGCGATGCTGGCGCTCGTCCTGCTCGGGTCGACGGTCGAGGCGTGGATCGATGTCCGGCTGGTGTTCGTGGGTCTGCTGCTGCCGGTGGCACTCGCCGCGCGGCTGGGCGGATGGGGCGCGGGCCTGCTGGCCACGGCGGTGGCGGCGGTCGGGGCGACTCTCTTCTATTTTGCGCCGCTCGCCTCGTTCCAGATCGAGCGGCTGTCCGACGGAGTGCTGTGGATGGTGTTCATCATTGTCGGCGTGCTGATCAGCCTGATGACGGAGATGCGGGCGAGGGATCGGCGGGAGACGGAGGCGCCGGGCGGAGCGGCGGGACTCGAGCGCGCGCAGATCAAGGTGCGCGCAGGCTTCAGCATCGGCCTCGCGGTGACCGCCGCGATCGGGCTCGCGACGTTCGTGAGCGGTGCGCGCCTGCGCGAGCACATGGAGCGGGTCGGACAAACCTATGAAGTCATCGCGACCTTGCGTGAGCTGACGGCGCTCATGACGAGCGCGCAGAACGCGCAGCGTGGCTTCACGATTACGGGCGAAGCGCGGTATCTGAGCGAGCACGAGACGGCGGCCCGGCAGCTCCAGGCCACGGTCGCCCGCCTGCGCCTGCTGACCGGCGGCCACGCGGCGCGGCAGGCCGACCTCGATCGGATGGAACCCATGCTGCGACAGCGACTGGAGGCCTCGAGCGCGGTGCTGGCGCTGCGCCAGCGCCAGGGGATTGAGGCCCTGAGCGGGTCGCTGCCCACTGCGGCGGGCTGGACGCTGCAGAATGAAATCACGGGGTTGCTGCAGCAGATGGAGCGGGCGGAACGCGCGCTGCTCGCGCAGCGCAAGGCGCTGGCCGACAAGACGGCGGAGACGGCCAACGCGGTCACGGCGGTGGGCGGGGCCGTGCTCTTCGCGTTCGTCGCCGTGCTGCTCGCGGCGATCGGTCGGGACTTCGCCGGCAGCCGCCGGGCGCGGGCCGAATTGCAGGCGGCGCAGGCAAACCTGGAGTCGAGAGTGGCGGAGCGGACGGCGGAACTGGTCCGCGCCTACCGGGTGCATCATGAAAACGAGGCGAACCTCGCGGCGATCGTGGCCGGGGCGACCGACGGGATCATCACGTTCGACGCCGAGGGCCGGATCGAGTCGGCGAACCCGGCGGCGCAGGCGATCTTCGGCGGGTCGTGCGCGACATTGCGTGCGTGCGGGCTCGCCGCGCTCATCCCGGAAGGGCTGACGCCGGCGGCGCGGTGGTGGGAGGACGGTCACGCGCCCGGCGGGCCGCGCACGGCGCGGGGGCGGCGCCGGGACGGGCGGGAGTTTCCCCTCGAGATCGCGGTCGTGCCAATGAGCGTCGACGGCGTGCGGACCTTTGCGGCTTTCGTTCGCGACATCACGGAACGCGAGCGGGCGGAGGCGGAGGTCGCGGGGCGGCTGCAACTCGAGGCGCAGTTGTCGAACCTCGCGGCGGCCGTGCCGGGTGCGATCTACACGCTGAAGACCTGGCCGGACGGCCGCGTCGCGCTGCCGTATGTCAGCGCGGGCTGGGAGGAACTCACGGGGCTGACGCCGGAACAGGTGCGGGTGGATGCCACGGCGGCGTTGCAGGCGATACACCCGGACGATCAGGCGGGCTATCGTGCGGCCGAGGCCGAGGCGGCGAAGACCATGACCATTTTCCTGGCTGAGTTCCGCATCGCGCATCCGCGCCGGGGCTGGATCTGGCTGGAGGCGCGCTCGATGCCGGAGCGAATGGCGGACGGTGCCATCGCCTGGCACGGGCACACGGTGGAAATCACCGCGCGCAAGCGGACCGAGGCGGCGTGGCGCGAGAGCGAGGAACGGCTCCGGCTGGCGAGCGACGCGGCCTCCATCGGCGTCTGGGACAATCACCTGGATTCCGGGCGGCTCGTGTGGTCGGAGCAGATGGAGCGCATGATGGGCTACGCCCCGGGCACGTTCAGCGGCCGGCTCGAGGCGTTCCTCGCGTTGATCCATCCGGAGGATCGGGTCCGGCACCAGCTCGCCCGGGTGCGCGCGATGACGGGCGACGGGTTCTACACGACGGAACTCCGGTTCTGCCTCCGCGACGGCCGCGTGCGTTGGGGCCTGCTGCGCGGCCGGCTCTGGCGCGATGCCCAGGGGCGGCCGGAGCGCCTGCTCGGCATCGACATCGACATTTCGGACCGCAAGCGGTCCGAGGAGGAGGTGAGCCAGCTCAACGCCACGCTCGAGCGGCGGGTGGCGCAGCGCACGGCCGAGCTGGAGGCAGCGAACCGCGAGATGGAGGCGTTCGCGTATTCGGTTTCCCACGACTTACGGACCCCGCTGCGCGGCATCGACGGCTTCGCGACGGCGCTCCTCGAGGACAACGCCGACCAGCTCTCCGCCGAGGCGCGGCGCAAGGTGGATACGATTCGCGCGGAGACGAAGCGCATGGGGACGCTGATCCACGACCTGCTCGCGTTCTCCCAGTTGGGCCGCACCGCGCTCCACCGGCAGGCGGTGGACATGACCGGCCTCGCGCGCAGCACCGCGGCGGCCTTGCGCGCCCTCGAGCCGGACCGCGCCGTCGAGCTCGAGGTGGCGGCGCTGCCGGAGTGCCAGGGCGATCCGGCGCTGCTGAAGCAGGTCTGGGTCAACCTGCTCTCCAACGCGCTGAAATATTCGCGCCGGCGGCCGGTGGCGCGGATCGAGGTTGGCGGCCGCCAGGAGGCGGACGGCGCGGTCTATTTCGTGCGCGACAACGGCACGGGCTTCGACATGCGGTATGCCGGCAAGCTCTTCGGCGTGTTCCAGCGGCTGCACCGGGCGGCGGACTTTGAGGGCACCGGCGTGGGGCTCGCGATTGTGCAGCGGATCGTCGAGCGCCACGGCGGGAAGGTCTGGGCCGAGGCGGCGGTGGAGGCGGGGGCGACGTTCTCTTTCAAGCTGCCGATTCCCGAGCCGTCATGAACGACCACCGCTCGAGCAACGCAGCGCAGCAGTTGCGCCGCCGCACCGCGACCGCCATATCCGTCTGAACCATGGAGCGTCCCCTGAAAGTCCTGCTCGTCGAGGACAACCCCACCGATGCCGAGCTGATCGTGCGCATGCTCGAGCGGGCCGGCTTCGCCCTGGACTGGACGCGGGTGGACGACGAGGCGGCCTTCCTGGCCGCGCTCAAGCCGGAACTCGATCTGATCCTCTCGGATTTCGAGCTGCCGCAGTTCAACGGCCTGCGTGCGCTCGAGCTGCTGAACGCGCGCGCGCTGCAGATTCCGTTCATCATCATTTCGGGCGCGATCGGCGAGGGCTACGCGGTCGAAGCCCTGCACGGCGGCGCCGTGGACTACCTGCTGAAGGATCGGCTGACGCGCCTGCCGCTCGCCGTGGAGCGCGCGCTCGAGCAGCAGCGGATGCGCCGCGATCAACAGGCGCTGCACCAGACCCTGCGCGAGAGCGAGGAGCAGTATCGCACGCTCGTCACGGCGTCGCCGGATGCGATCGTGGTGATCAGCCTCGAGGGCGTGATCCGGTTCGCGTCGCCGCGGGCGCGCGAGCTGTTCGTGTTTGCGGAGGAGGCCGAGGTGAACGGCCGCAACGTGCTCGAGTTCCTGCCGCCGGAGGAGCGGGCGCGCGCGCAGACCAACATCCGGCTGATCGTCGCCGAGGGCCGGATCGGCGCCAACGAATACAACCTGCTGCGGCGCGACGGCACTTCGTTTCGCGGCGAGATCAACGCTGCGCTCATGCGCGACGGGCGCGGCGTCGCGACGGGCATCGTGCTGGTGACGCGCGACGTCACGGAGCGCGGCCGCGCCGAGGCCGCGCTGCGGGACAGCGAGGCGCGGTTCTCCACGGTGTTCCATGCGAGCCCCGTGGGCACGGCGCTGAGCCAGTATCCCAGCGGGCGCTTCGTGGATCTGAACGCGGCGTTCGCGCAGATCACGGGCTATGGCCGCGACGAACTGATCGGCCGCACGAGCTTCGAGATCGACCTCTGGGTGGATCAGGCGCAGCGCGTGCTGATCGCCGCGGAGATCGCGGCGAAGGGCCGGCGCCAGAACATCGAGACGCAGATCCGCCGGAAGGGCGGGATGATCGCGGATGTGCTCGTCTCGGCGGAGATGATTGAACTCAACGGGGAGAAGTTCCTGCTCGGCATGGTGACGGACATCACGCAGGCGAAGCAGGCCGAGCGGACGCTGCGCGAGAGCGAGGAGCGCTTCCGGCAGGTGGTGGAGTCGATCCACGAGGTGTTCTGGATGACCGACAGCGGGACGGGCCGCATCATCTACGTCAGCCCGGGCTTCGAGCGCATCTGGGGGCGCTCCTGTGCGGATATCTACACGATGGATACCCTCTGGCGGGACTCGCTGCATCCGGAGGATCGCGAGCGGGTGCTCCGGGCCGTGCGGGAGAAGCAGGCCGTCGGAACCTACGACGAGAGCTACCGCATCGTGCGGCCCGACGGCACGATCCGCTGGATCCGCGATCAGGCGTTTCCGGTGCGGTCGCCGGGAGGCGAGGTCAGCCGGGTCGTCGGCGTCGCGGAGGATATTTCGGAGCAGAAGACGATGGAGAGCCAGTTCCTCCGTGCGCAGCGCCTCGAGTCGATCGGCACGCTCGCAAGCGGGGTCGCGCACGATCTCAACAACATCCTCGCGCCGATCCTGATGTCGGCGCCGCTGCTGCGCTGGAAGCTGCCGCCAAAGGAAGTGGAGCAGATTCTGACCTCGATCGAGGAGAGCGCGCGCCGCGGAGCGGAGCTCGTGCGCCAGTTGCTGACCTTCAGCCGGGGCGTCGAGGGCGAGCGGGGCGTGCTGCGGCTCGATCCACTGCTGCGCGAGATGGCAAAGATCGCGCAGCAGACGTTCTCGAAGAACATCCGGGTGACCGTCGCGGCCGCACCGGACCTCTGGCCGGTGGTGGCCGACTCGACCCAGGTGCACCAACTGCTGC
>CAZENI010000550.1:0-5590 GCA_964513055.1 uncultured Opitutus sp. | reverse complement strand
GTGTAGTCGCTGCGGGCGGTCTTTTCCTTCTTGCACTCCAGCCAGAGGAACCCGTCGCGCACGGCGACGTTGGCCGGCGCCTGCGTGCTCCAGTAGCGCGTATCGGTGCGGTAGAGCCAGCGTTTGGTGTCGAGGGCGATGCCGTCGAATTCATCGGCCCAGGCGAGCGTGTAGCCGGGAGGTGGCGTGGGTGCGATCGGGAGATCGAGCGCGGTGAAAGTCCGGGCGCGCTCCGCCGCAGGCGGTTTCGTGCCGACGGGCTCACCGACAATGAGGAAGCCGCCGAGATAGAGGCCGTGGGCGGCGAAGGGTTTCGGATCCGTGATGGGCGTGCCGGCCCTGGCCATGATGGCGGCTTTGTCGATTTGGGTGGCGAGGATCTCGAGGCGCACGCGGTGCTCGCCGGCTGCGAGTGTTCTCGGGAAAAACCACGGCTTGAGATAAAATCGCCCGGGCGTGGAGTAATTGTCGAAAAGCGTGCCGGTCGCGGAGTCGCGATCGTCGACGGTGACACGGAATTGGCCGTTCTCGGGGCCTTTGAGGCCGATGAGACCGAGGACGGTGCCGTTGAAACGGAACTCGATGCTCGCACCGGGTTCAAAGGCGACCCAAAGCGGCGGGACGAGATCCTCCCCTGCCTGCGTGGTCAGGTGCGGATCGCCCTCGGGCACGGCAAGCCAGAGGTCGTCGTGATTGACCTCGGGGACGGTGACGAGACGGGCCCCGGCCCAGTGATCGGCGCGGGCGGGTGCGGGCAGAACGTGCGGTCCGGGCTGACCGGTGCGGAGAAACTCGGGCAGCGAGGCGGCGAGGCGCGCGGTGTAGACGCGGTGGCCGGCGTCGGTCGGGTGAGTCTTGTCGCGCGTGAAAATCAGACGACCGCGGGCGTCGTGCCCGGCGGCATCGGCCGGCTCGCTCGCCGGTGCGGTAAACACGAGGGAACCGGCCGCGACGCGCCGGGCGATCTCGATGCCGAAATTGAAGGAGGGCACGCCGTAGTGCGCGGCGACTTTTTCCATCGAACGGGCGGTGGATTGCAGACCGCCGGCGAGGAGATCTTTGAGGTGTCCTTCGGAGACGGTGTAGACGAAACACACGTCGCTCGACGGATGGGCGGCCCACGTTTGGCGGAGGATACCTTCCATCTGCGCTTCGACGAGCGATGAGCCGGCGCCATCGTTGACGGCGAACTCGACGAAAAGGAGATCGGGCCGGTGGCGGAGAACGTCGCGTTGGAGTCGCATGGCGCCGTAGTTGGAACCGGTGCCGGAGACGGCGGCGTGAATCTCGGTGAATCTTACCTGGGGGTAGGTGCGCCGAAGATGCTCGAGCGTGAACACGCGCCAGCCGGCGGCGGCGGTGATGCTGCCGCCGAGGAACGCGACGCGCACTTCTTCGCCGCGGGCGATCTTGGCGGCGACATTGGGCAGGCCGCCGCGAACGTGAAACTCGGAAGCGAGTTCGGCGGCGCCACCGGCAACGGGGAGGAAGGAAAGCAGAAGAGCGGCGACCAGCGACGGGAGCTTGGAGATCAAGTTCGTGGTCATTGCTTCGGGAAAACGGACAAGTCCCACTGGTCGCGCCAGCGGATGATCGGACGGTCGCCTTCGAATTCGATGGGGAGCCAGATGTAGCCGGAGTCGATCGGATTCTGCGGCAGATTGATATCGAACATCGCAATCCACGCGTCGCGACGACCGGCGACAGGATAAACAAACGTGCTTTGCCCGCCGAAGGTTTTCTCGGGGCCGAGATCGTTGTGGGGATTTACGCCGCGGACGGGATTGCCGAGGTCCTGATAGGGACCGGTGACCTTGTCGGCGACGAACATGCGGGCGGCGTTGGGTGCCCAACCGGTGCTGCCGGAACCGAGAAAGTATATTTTGTTTCCACGACGGAACAGCGCGGGCGCTTCGGTCGCGGGAGTGATGCCGGCCAGTTCCACGTAATCGCCCGCGGGCCGCAGCCCGTCGTCGGACAGCCGTCCGCCGACGTGAGCTTTGTCGGGCTTGCGCACGCCGAGGTGGTAAACCGAACCATCGGTGTCCGCAAAAATGGCGAAATCGCCCGTGCCGAACGGGCTGTTGCCGCCGAGAAACCGGCCATGATAGTGAAACGGTCCCGTGGGTTGCGTGGCGGTGGCGACTCCGACGTAGGCGTAGTCGACGCCGGACTTTCCGCCCTGCGACTTGGGTGGGTAGAGCTTGAAATAGAGAATGAACTTCTTGGTGGCGGCGTGATAGATCACCTTGGGCCGGTCGAGAATGGAGGCGTTGGCCAGCTCGGAATGCGCACCCGGCGCGAAGACATCCAACACCAGCCCCGCGTCCTGCCAGTTGAGGAGATCGTCGCTGACGTAGCAGCGCACGCCGGCCTCGTTTTTCTCGGACTCGGTTTTGCCCGCGATTTTGTGCGCGCCATACCAGTAGTGGCGGCCACCGAAATCGAGGATGCAGAAACCGTGGGCGTTGAGGTGCGTGCCCTGCGTGTCGGGCCACGGCTGGCCGGGGCGAAAACTCACGTGGCGACGCGGCGCGGTTTCCGTGGCGGAGGCGGCGGCCCCGAAAGCGAGCAAGGCCGCGACGGCAGCACTCAGGCGAAGCGGAGGCGCGATGGGATGGCGCCGCGTGCCTGCGACGAGAGTAAGGAGGTAAGATAGCGCACGCAGGGGTTGCATTGTTTTTTGGACCAACGGCTCGCTGTCAGATCAGAATCAGAAGCGCACGCCAGTGGTGAATCGCACGGTGCGGCCTTCGGGGTAGTAGGCGGCCACGGTCATGTCTTCTTGATCGAGGAGATTGGCCACGTTCAGCGACAAATCGAGGCTGGTGCCGTTCTTGAACTTCTTGAACGCGTAGCCGACCACCGCGCCCCACTCGTCGAGCGGCTGGTTGTAATACGGCACGGAGATCGCCGTGGCCGTGGCCGTCGGAGCGACCCGCAGGTGCTTCGCCGCAAACTGGTAGGTCAGGCCCAGACGCAGACCGCGCAGGAGGCCTTCGCGGACATTGTAGCGTGCGGCGAGCGAGTAGGTGCGCACGGGCATGGCCGTGGTGCCGGTCGGGCGCGTGCCAATGAGGCTGGCCGTCGTAGCGTGCTTAACGATCCGGACATCGTTCCACGAGATATTGGCCAGCAGCGTCAGGTTTTTCGTGAGACTGCCGCCCGCATCCACGCTCAGGCCGCGCGCGCGGGTCCCGGCACCGGGAATCGAACGCGGCAAGGAAAGGTCGGTGCCGCCCGGATTCGCCGGGTTGTCGGTGACCTCGTTCTTCTGTTCGACGTTGAACGCGGCCACGGTGTAGGAGAAACGGTCGTCCAGGAACACACCCTTGAGTCCGACCTCGCCGCCGAAGGACTCCAAGTTACCCAGCAGCGCGCCCGTGTTGGCGTCGAATTGCGGCGCGGGATTGAAGCCGCTGGCGAAGTTGCCGTAGGCGACCAGGCGACGGCCCAGCACGTGATAGTTGGCCCCCGTGCTGTAGGTAAACTTGTTCGCTTGGCCCTCGGTCGTATTGACGGTGTATTTCGCCAAATCCTGGCGCGCAGACCCGGACAAAACGAGGCGTCCATCCATCAGCTCGACGGTGTGGTTGAGCAGGCTGCCGTAGTAGAAACGATCGAACTTCGACGCCGCGAGAGTCCAGGTCGCTTTGTTGAACGCGGGGACGGGGTAAAAACCGGAGACGGAGGGATTGAACGGATCCGGGTTCTTCCAGGCATTCAACTGGGCCGGGGTGGTGAACCCGAGGGCGTTTAGCGCGGTGTTGAGCGCGGCGCCGCTGAGCGCATAGGTGTCGGTGGCCTGGTCGTTGTAAAACGTGTCGAATGTGAACAGCGTGCGCTGCTTGAAGCGCGAGTTCCATTTCTTCGTCAAATCGATCTGGGCGCCTTTTTCTTCATAGCCGATGGCCTGATATGCTCCGGCGCGGTCGCCGGTCCAGATGCCGCGCGTGGTGTCGACCCAGGTGCCGACGAGCGTGTTGAGCACGGCCTGGCGGGCCGCCGTGGGATTGGTCGCCCACGTCGCGAGCGTGGAGGTGCTATGGTCCTTGAGAAACTCGCGCGTCGTATAGGCGATATTCGCGCGCACGCTCAGGTCCGCATCGATTCGGTGTTCCAACGTGAGGTAGCTGGAATTGGCCTCGCGGGTGATCCGCTGCAGGGCGCCATTCGTGTTTGCTCGAGTCAACCGTTCGCCGAGGTGCCGGTCGGGCATATAGAAGGTCGAGCCGTCCGTGATCGTCTGTGCGCCGCTCACGCGCGTCCAGCGGGTGAAAGCCTGGCCGCCCTGCATGACGCGGCGGGTGTATTCGTGCTCGAGGGTGATCAGCGTGGAGGGCGAGAGTTTGTAGGCGAGGGAGCCCGAGTAGTTGACGGTGCGATTGAACCAGAAATCCGTCGGGCGCTCGAAATCGTAGTAGGTGGCGTCGACGCGGTAGAAGAGTTTGCCCGGGATGACCGGACCCGTGACGTCGCCGGCAATGCGTTGATGGTCGTAGGAACCGGTCACGTAGCTAAGGCCCGAGGCGAACTTCGTCCCGGGCTTTTTCGAAATAAAATTGATCACGCCACCGGGGGAGACCCGGCCGTAGATCGCCGACTGCGGGCCCTTGATGACCTCCGTGCGCGCGATGCTGTTCGAGTCGGGCGCCTGGGTCCGGAAGAAGCCGTTGCGAAAATACGGCACGCCGAACCCGCGCAAACGCGTGCCGCCACCGCCTCCCTGGGCGGGATCGCCGGCGGCCATGCCGGAAATGAACGGCGCCTGCTGGTCGAGATCGAAGAGCTGAAACTCTCTCACGAAGTCCTCGGTAAGCACGGACACTGCGAACGGCAGGTTGATGATTTCGGTGGCGACGCGGGTGCCGGATGCGCTCTCCGTTGCGATGAAGCTATCGTCCTTGGCGGTGTTCACGCGAAACTCGCCCAGCACGTAGACCTCTTCCGAGGTGGGTTTCGGCGCAGTTTGGGCGAGTGCGACGGCGGCGTTCAGGCCGGCCACGATAAACACTAACGTCCTCACCTGGATTTGGGGGTTCATTTAAGAATTGTTGGCGTCCGGGGCTGTCGGGGTTGGGGACGAACGGACGAGGGGTGCAGCAAAGAGCGTGTTTCCGCTGCACGCGGACGCGATTGCAGTGTCTTTGAAACCCTTCAATTCGGGTGCAAGCCGTCGCTCTGGCGCCGTGCCGATCAGCCGGCGTCATGCTTCCAGCCAGAACGACCGGCGCCCCGCCTACACGCCCCAACCAGGGCGATACGCGTAGCCGGGACCGGCAAAGACATCGCAATCCGGGCGGTTGGGAAAACGGCCGGCGGCGGCGTCCCACTCGAGGCGGGCCTGGGCGCGTTGCGCGGCGACGCCGAGCAAAACGACTTCGGTGAGGCCGGCAGCGTAGTCGAAATTCGAGCCGCACTTGGGGCCGCCGCGGATGGCGGACGCCCACTCGGGAAACGGGCCGCCGAAGACACGCGGGATTGTTTTCGGCGGCAGCGATCCCGCCATCGCCTGCATGCGCTCTTCCGGCAAGAGGCGGCAGGAGCCGCTGTGCGACGTCACGCTCATGATGCCCTTGGTCCCGTAGAA
>CAZENI010000549.1:0-5618 GCA_964513055.1 uncultured Opitutus sp. | reverse complement strand
GGACGTTGTGGTGAACGTGGCCACGGAGCTGTAGCTCGTGCCGGTGCCATTGATGGCGTAGGCGGCAAAGGAATAGGCCGCGCCGGGCGTGAGGCCGGTGACACCGGCGGTAAAGACGCCGGTCGTGAGGCCGGCGGCGGCGACCCTGGTGACACCGGTGCCGTTGATCTGTGGGTTGGCATTCGTCGCGGTCACGGCGTAAACGATGCCCCGCTCGGTGAGCGCGGCACCGCCCGCGGAGGTGACGTTGCCGCCCAGCGTCGCGGTCGCGCTGGCGAGGCTCGTGGCGGTGGGCGTGGTCACGGTGGGCGCAAGGGCAGCGATCGTGAGGGTGAGCGTGGCGGAGGCGGTTTCGGCGGCGGCGTTGGTCGCACCGAGCGTCACGGAAAACGTGCCGGCCTGGGTCGGGGTGCCGGTCACGAGACCCGTCGCCGTGGCGAGCGTGAGGCCGGTGGGCAGGCCCGTGGCCGAGAAGCTCACCGGCGTGCCGGTGGCGGCAATCTGATAGGCCGTAA
Source organism: uncultured Opitutus sp. (assembly GCA_964513055.1). GTDB lineage: Bacteria > Verrucomicrobiota > Verrucomicrobiia > Opitutales > Opitutaceae > ER46. The sequence continues at coordinate 5,103 of CAZENI010000549.1, read as the reverse complement.
ACGCCGTGTCGAAGGTGCCACCGGCGGTGAGCGGACTCGTGATCACCGGGGCATCCGCCGTGACCACCGAGACAGCCAGAAAACGATCGTAAGGTTGCCATGAGCCCGTCGCCTTAGTTGCACTGCTGTAGTCTTGGCTGGTGAACCAAGTCCCCGCGCCACCGGTTGTGGCCTGGCCAATCCGGATGGCGAAGCTTTGGTAGGCGGGATCAAAAGGATCGGTGACGGCACCGGGCAGGGCGAAGACGACCCAGTAGGTGGTGTTGGCCGCGAGCGTCACCTGGCCCGTCCACGTATTGAGGCTGTTCGGCGTGACGCTCCCCGACCGCGTCAACGTCGCCACGACCGCACCAGGCAAATTGGCGGAATCGGCATTGATGGTGACGAGTGGCACGGGGGCGCCATTGACATTATCCGGCACCAAAGCGGAAACGGTGGTGAGCGTGAGCGGACCGCTGGCAGCCGTCGTGAAGCGCTGTGCGATCGAGTTGCTGCCGCCCACGCCCAAATTAAAGCCGGACGCCAACGCCGTCGAGTCGAACACGGTGGCGGCGGCCGCCCGGGCGGCAGAGAGGCCGAGCGACAGGCAGAGGAGCGCGGGCACCCAGGCGACGGCGCGGGCGAGGAGCAGGAAGGCAGATTTCATAGGTGAAGGGAGGTAAACCGGGGGAAGCTTGGGAGAGCAGGAACGGGGAGAGCAGGAATGCGTCAGGTCTGGACTTTTGACCGGGCGATGTGCCCCGGCCGATGCGGTTACCCGGCCGGGGGGCGTGTGCGCCGCTTCGAGCAGGTCAAAGCCGCCACCGCGCCGCAGCACGGGATCGAGCAGCACCAGCGTGAAGGAAAACGCGCCGAGCCGGGTCGCGGCGGCTTCACCGGAGTCGACCACCTCGAAATGCTCCAACCGCTGCGCCAGGGTCACGCGACCATGCCGCTCCAGGAGAGCCGCATAATCGGGATCGGCATCGACGCTCAAAATGTTCATTGGGCGCGGCGCGCGGCGCGATTGAGAGGTGCGCTGGCAGGGGACATAAGGCGCCTTACGCCCATCCCGCTCCGCTTCTTTCAGAGAAAATATTATTTCTGCGGAAAAGTTCTTTCTGAGGAGAACCGCCTGGCTGCTGCGCGGAGAGCAGGAAGACGTCAGGTCTTGACTCCTGACCGGGCGGCACGTCCCGGCCGATGCGATCAAGAATCAAGACCAGACGTGTTTCTGGGCTCTTGCGTTAGGAACATCGCGCCGCGAAACATCGGCGGCCGCAGCGAACACCATGCTGCGTGAAGCGCGAGTGACGCGATGGACGGCACGAGGGCGAACAACCGCTGCTCCGGGTGCAAGAAAAGACCTGCTCGGCGCTACTAACGGCATCAAACGCCCATGATCCGACGCGTGTGCTTGCGCCTAACCTCCAGCCTATTGCCACCCGTCTCGGCGAGGGAGATTAAAGCCATGCCCGACCGCGAGCGGGATCGCATCTTCGGTGAGTGGCTGGCGGACCACAAAGGGATCCTCTTCAAGGTGGTCCACGCGTATGCCTTCGAGCATGCCGACCGGCAGGATCTCGACCAACAATCACGAGCTGTCGGGATTCGATCGGCTGGTCGGCAGCAACCTTGCAGTCTGCGCACGCTGTTGAGCGCCGAGCGCGGGTCGCGCAGAATCGACGCTTATCGCGACAACGCGATCACTTCTTCGCGACGGTCGCCTCGTGCACCAGCGCCAACTCGTCATCCTGGACAGTGAACGTGATTGCCGCGCCTTCGGCGATCTCGCCACCGATGAGGGCGCGCGCCAGCTTGGTTTCGACGTTCCGCTGGAGAAACCGCTTGAGCGGCCGGGCGCCGAAGACCGGGTCGTAGCCCTTCTCGGCGGCCCACGTTTTCGCCTTCGCGTCGAGCGTCACCGTCACGCGGCGCTCGGCGAGGCGCTTGTTCAGGTCGACGAGCAGCAGGTCCACGATCGTGGTGATTTCCTCGAGCGTCAGCGGCTTGAAGAGGATCGTCTCGTCGATCCGGTTGAGGAACTCCGGGCGGAACGCCTTGCGCACATCCATCATCACGCTCTCGCGCACGCTTTCGGGAATCGTGCTGCCCGTCACGCCTTCGAGCAGAAAACGCGAACCGAGGTTCGACGTCATGATGATGATGGTGTTCTTGAAATCCACCGTGCGGCCCTGCGAGTCCGTGATCCGCCCGTCGTCGAGCACCTGCAACAGGACATTGAATACATCCGGGTGCGCCTTCTCGATTTCGTCGAAGAGGATCACCGCATACGGCTTCCGCCGCACCGCCTCGGTCAGCTGCCCGCCCTCGTCGTAACCGACGTAGCCCGGCGGCGCGCCGATCATCCGCGCGACGCTGTGCTTCTCCATGTATTCATACATTAGTAAATATCTCACACCATTGACTCCGCCGTTTTTTGCCTCCAATTTCCCGACGATGAGCCCCGTTCCGAAAGCTTACAGCTACACTCGATTCTCCTCTGAAAAACAACGCCGCGGCGATTCCGTGCGTCGGCAGATCGAAGCTGCCGAGCAATGGTGCAAGACTGAGGGTGTAGACCTCGCGCTCGACACCTCGTTACGGGACGAAGGAGTTTCAGGCTTCAAAGGCCGCAACGTCGAAGTTGGTGCGTTGGGTGTATTCCTAAATGCCGTCCGTCAAGGTTCCGTCGCCCCCGGCTCCGTGCTCTTGGTCGAAAATCTGGACCGCATCTCCCGGCACGACCCGCTGAAAGCGATGCACGTTCTCGAAACAATTGTCGAAGCGGGCGTGGATGTGATTACGCTGCAAGACCGGCGACGCTACACACGCCAGAACATCGCGCAGGATGTCTCTCATCTGATCGTCGCGCTCATCACGTTCGCACGTGGTAACGAGGAGTCGCTGACCAAATCAAAACGTCTTTGCGCGGTGTGGGGCAACAAACGTCGTGAGGCGGCTGCCTCGCGCAAAGTCATTTCCACGTGGGTGCATCCTTGGATTCGCGTCGTCGGCGTAAAGAGGTATGGCACCCGATCCGATTTTTCGGGAGCCAGCTACACGCTCAATGAGGACCGCGCAAAAGTGGTGCGTCAGATCTTCAAATGGGCGGTGTCGGGCTGGGGATACGGTCGCATCGCACAGGAATTGCGCGCCCGGCGAGTTTCCCCGTGGGGTCGGGCCGGCTGGTCCACCACCCGCATCGCGAAAGTGATCAAGAATCGCGCGGTAGTCGGCGAATACCAACCGTGCCGGTATGAGGGTGGAGCCTACGGCAAGCGCGTGGCAGACGGAGATCCGATTGCCGACTATTTCCCGCGCGTCGTTTCCGATGATCTATTTGCCGACGCGCAACCGAGCGTCACGGGCAACCCCGGAGGGCGTCCGGATAAGTGGGTTCGGCTCTTGTCCGGGCTACTGACCGACGCGCATGGCCGCACGATGCATATCCATACGAATGCAGGCAGCACGTTCCCCACTTATCAGACCGCCGCCAATCTTTTGAAGTCAGGCGAGAGCCCAGTTCGTTGGTCGGCCGAGCATCTTGAGAGGTGCGTCATCTCCGCGTGCGGTCAGATCGATTGGAGCCGGCTTTTTCACGGTGACACGACAGAGCAGGATCGGCTCGCGACACTTCTCGAAAACCTCTCCCGCGAAGAAACGACCATCAACCGCAAGCTGGTAAACGCTGCGCAGGCTGTGCTCGAAGGTGGCGCTTTTGGAGAGGCGGTAAAGACGCAGGTCCAACAGCTCGAACTTAGGCTCGCCGAACTACGAAAGGAACGGGACGGGGCACAGCTTCACTTGGACGACCTACGGCGAGTGAGCGCTTCAACGCCAACCACGTTCGCTCGTGATGTTCCGTCGGACACGGCGTTGCGGGAAAAACTACGCTCTGAGCTTCGCGCTGTCCTCACGAAGATTCAGGTGTGGCCGGATGGACGGACGCCCGATCCCTTTTGGAAACTGCCGCTTGAATACGCGACGGAATCCGCGCCAAAGACGGCGAAGCTGTCCATCTCGCAAGGTCGCGTCATGGGCGCACTGCGTCTTTTCTTCAAGAATGGGCGGGCGATAACAGCCTACGTTACCTTTGTTCGCGTCGGAAAAAATCGAGCCGCCAACATCATCGCGTTCGCGAACCCACTAGGCATGACGACCGACGAATGGGACCAGATTTGCTCGTTCGCGGGAATGTATAGCAAGGATACGGAATCAGTGCCTCGTGCTCCCAGGAGGCGTCGCTTGGCCTTGACGAGGTAAATACCCGAACGCCATCCCTAGCTCGCAGCATCATCACGATCTCGTGACCGGCAGGGACGACAGCTTTGAGTTCAGCAAGCCGCGACGCGACCACCCGTTCATCGTCTTTTATTTCGAGTGGAGTCGACACGGCGGGTGCAATGACTCAGGCGGATAGCTTAATTTCGGTGCACCTGCGCCGTGCAACCTTGGTGGACACCGGACGCTTCACGGATTCGGGCGTTTCGGCTGGTGACTCGGTCGAATGTGGCTTCGTCGCAATAGACAGCTTTACACTGGGTGGAATGAAAAACTCGCCGTCCCTGCGGTAGCCACGCGGCAACGCGTGCTTCAGATTGTATTCGTCGACCGCAAGCGCCGACACAGGCTTGCGTTCGCGCAGTGCACTGAGAACTGCGACATCGTTTGCGGTCCCGAGCCCGGCTTCGCGGAATTCCTTCGGCGACATCAACTCCGCCGGTTTGCGCTCAACAGCGGGCGTCTCCGATTCGCCAGTCTCCGGTTTCGACTCCACTTCGCCAGTGGGCTCGGCTCCCTGCTGGCTCGACGCCTGATTCTTGGTGAGATCGAGTTTCGACACGAGTTCGGCCTGCCGGGCGATCAGTTCGCGATACCGCTCCTCGTGCTCGAAATCTTTGCCCGACAGCGCGGTCAATTCCGCCAAATTGCTTTTGGTGCAGGCCAAGTCTTCCCGGCAGCGACTGAGTTGCTCGTCGATTCCGCGCGCCGCGTGCTCCAGCGAGCTCACGATGCCTACGGGCGACGGCGAAACGTTCGCGGAATATTCCATCGTGCCGCGCAGATTTATTTTGTCGGCGTTGGTCGAGCGGAATTCGATTTTGAAACCGCCGACTTCGC
>CAZENI010000548.1:0-5643 GCA_964513055.1 uncultured Opitutus sp. | reverse complement strand
GTTCAATTTGCTCTACCGGAACGAACGCAAGGACGAGGCCATCGCCTATATCGTCGACAGCGATGCCGACATCGTCGTACTCGAAGAGAACACCGCGCAGTGGGCGCCGCATCTCGAGACGCTCTCGGAAACCTACTTCTACCGGACGCCGGAGAACTGGCGCGATGACCCGCGCTTCGCCGGAAGAAAGCGCCGCGCGCGCGAACCTGCCGAGGGAGGTGACCCTAACCGGCAACGACATGCGTGCCGGTTTCGCCCATCAGCGCCGGGAGGGCCTCCTCGAGGTGCGCGATGATCGCGCGCCGGCCGCCGCCGGCTGCGCCGCGGCGGAGATCGCGAGCGCGACCGAGGCTGCCACCGCCAGCAGCGCCGCCGGAGCGGCGGGCAACGCGGACCAGCCGGCGCGAAGGGAGGGGAAACGCTTTTTTTTCATGGTGGGGTGCGGAGGCCGATCGGATACGTGGTTGCTCGTGCGGGGCGGTTGAAGCCGGGCTGAACGGGCGGGCAATTCCCGGGCGCGCGGCGTGAACCGCGCACTCACGCTCGCTCCAGGCCGTCGGCCTGTCGACGGATTTGCGGCGCCAGCGCTCAAATCACGCACCTTCGGGCAGCCCGCTCCGGCCGCACGCGCTCAGCCGAACTCCGCGCGCAGGATCCGCGCGGCCTCGGCTTCGTTCCAGAGTTTCCGATACGCCTCGTCGAGGCTCACCACCGCGCCCGAACCCGGCGCGAAGCCGCAGTCGGGATTCAGCGTGATGCGCTTCGGGTCGAGGAACTCGGCGGCCTTGCGCACGCGCGCCGCAATCGTCTCGGCCGAGTCGATCCTCCCGGGCGTGACGTCGACGCAGCCGAGCCCGATCTCGAAATCCTCCCGCAGCTCGCGAAACACCGTCATGTCGCCTGCCTGCGGCGCGGTGAACTCCATCGTGAGGTGGTGCACCTTGAGATTGTTGAGATGCCCGATGATCGGTCCGTAGCCGCCGGCGTGTCCGACCTCGCCGCGCGCGCGACCGCCTGCGCGCCGGCAGAGATGGACCGCGAGCTTGATGCCCGTGATGCCGCTCACCAGCTCGTTCACCATCTCCACGGCAAACGCCGCCGCCGCGTCCGGGTCAGGGAAGCGCGCCCGCACCTCGGGATCGACGAAGAGGCAGAGGTGCGGATCGTCGATCTGCGCGATGTCCGCTCCGGCATCGCGAATCAACTCCAGCTCCCGGCGCAGGATCGGCACGCAGGCGCGCACGAAATCGTCGCGCTTCAGATAGGCGCGCGCGGACTGGTCCAGATTCCACATCCGCTCTCCGAGCAGCGCGGGCGATGGTAGCGTGGATTTGATCTGGCGCTTCGTGATTTTTTTCAGGAACGCGACCTCCTGGGCGATGAAGCCGGGCTTCTTCGGCGCCAGCCGGCCGGTCACGAGCGTGAACGGGCGTCCGTCCGGAAACTGGCCGACCTCGAAACCGTGCGCGAGTTCGGCGATCACGCCGATGTAGGACTTGCGACCCCACTCGCCGTCGGTGACGACATCGATGCCCGCGTGTTCCTGCAGCGCGACCGCATAACGGATCGCCGCCTCCATCTCGTGCGCATATACGTCGGCCGGCAGCGGTGGCCGGTCGTTGATCAGGTCGAGGACAAACGCCGGCCGCGGCAACGAGCCGACGACCGAGGTCGGGAAGAGAAGGGGTTTGCTCATGGTGAAAAACAAAAGGCAGAAGACGAAACCGCTGATGACCGCTGATGGACGCTAATTCGGAGGAACCACTCATTCACACCCATCGTCGGGAATTTTGGGAATGTCGGAATCGAGCCGATCTGAATTCCTAAAAATTCCCATCCATGAGTGTAGATTAGTGGTTCCAATTGAATTCTCAGTCGCCGCCATTCGCGCCCATCAGCGCCCATTAGCGGTTTCTCACTTGTTTGGCTTAGGGTTTCGGCCAGAAGCGCCGCGCGAGTTCGAAGTCTTCCTGCGTGTCGACCTCCATGTAGCTGCCCGGCGTATCGGCATGGCCGAACGTCACGCCGGCCTCGATCATCTCCTGGTAGAGGAGAATCAGATACGCTTTCTCGAACACCGCGGCCTCACGGAACGGCTTGCCCGCGTAGCTCGCCTTCGCGCGGTGAAACGCCTCGCGCAGCCTCGCCGCGCCTGCCGCCGAGAACTTCGCGATGCCCGTGTATTCGCCGTGCGCCTGCACGGGCACGATGCCGCGGTGCACGCGCGTCACCGCGCCGTTGTGCACCGTCACCTTCTCGCCGTCGTCCGGCGGGTGCAGCGTGCGGTGCTGGTAGCGCTCGAGCCACTGCGTGTCGACGCTCAGCACCTGGTCGCCTGGATGATCGAGCACGCGCTGCACGACCTCGCTCGTAAACAGGATGTCCGAGTAGCAGCACACGAAGCCGTCGCCCATCTGATCCTCGGCGTGCATCAGCGAGAGCAGGATGTTGTTGTGCTCCCAGCCGGCGTTCTCGCGAAACGTGAACTGCGGATAGTCGCGTTTCACTTTCTCGATCTGGTAGCCGCCGATGAAGCAGATGTCCGTGATCCCGGCGCCGCGAAACGCCGCGAGCGCGTGATCGAGCAGGCGGCGTCCGTGGACTTCGGCATAGCACTTGGGCGTGTCCGCCGTCGTCGGCATCAACCGGCGACCGCGACCTGCTGCGATGATGATAGCCTTTTTGGTCATGAGAGGGAGTCCGACGCTGCCGGTTTCCGGCCCGTGTTCCAGAGAAACGCGATCGCCACGGCGCCACCGAGGGCGCACGCCGCCCAGAAGCGCACCGCGAATTCCCAGCCGTGGTCCTCCGCGATGTGGCCGGTGAGCTTGTCGCCCGCGGCGGCGCCCATGTAGCCCATGAAGTTCACGAAGCCCGCCGCCGCGGCCGCCGTCCCCTGCCGCGCGAGATCCACCGGCATCGTCCCCACCAGCAGCACCTGCGCGCCGAAAATGCAGAACCCGATTGCGAACAGGATCGCGATCGAGGGCAGGAACCCGAGGTGGATCACGCGATCGTAGCCGAGCCCCAGCAGCGCGAGCGTCAGCAACAGCGCGCACACCACCGGCGCGCGCCGTCCCGCGAAATACCGGTCCGTCGCCCACCCCGACCAATACGCCCCGGCGATCCCGCCGAACGGCAGCACCGCATACTTGAACGCCGCCGTGCTCACGTTGTCGCTCAACACTTCCTTCAGGTGCGTCACGCCCCAGTCGGTGAATCCGTAGCGACACGCATCGAGCAGGCAGAGCGCGAGCGCGACGAGCCACAGCGCGGGGTTGCCCAGCGTGATCGCGAGGTTTGCACGGAACGACCGCGCCGCGGGCGAAGGCTGCCCGGTGGCTGCGAGCGTGAGCGAGTGGTCGAGGCTGGTCCGCTCGCTCACGCTCGCAGCTACGTTCTGATCCGCCGGTGGCGCATCCTTCAGAAAAAACCACATATGCACCGCGCTCGCCGCGACCAGCACCGCCGGCACATAGAGCGCGCCGCGCCAGCCGAACTCGTGCGCCGCCCACCCCGCGACCACAAACGTCAGCGCACCACAAAGCTGATAGCCCGTGCCGATGATCCCGATCGCCCGGCCGCGCTGTGCCGGCGGAAACCAGTTCGCCGCGACGCGCATCGTCGGCGGCCAGCCCAGCGCTTGCACGTAGCCGTTGCACGCCCACACGAAGGTCAGGAAATACAGCGCCGTCGCCCAGCCGAACACCACGTTGAGCCCCGCCGACGCGAGCAGTCCCGCCGCGAGTAGCTTGCGCGGTGAGCAGCGCTCCGCGAGCTGGCCGTTGATGAACTGCCCGACGCCATACGCCAGCTTGAGCGACATCAACACCGTGCCGAGCTGCGCCTTCGTGTATCCAAATTCCGCCTGCAGCCCGGGGAGCGCGACCCCGAGATTGTTGCGGCTGAAATAAAAGGAGCCGTAGGTGATCCACAGAATCCACAGCACCTGCCGCTGGCCGGAAGTGAACGCGCTGGCGACAGGTTGACGGGGGGTGGCGTGCAACCCGCGCAACGAAAGGACCGTCGCGCGGCGCGTCAACCCTCGTGTCAGCCCGCGACTCGCGACACTGCGCTCGGGCTCCACGCGCCACGGGTTCCGATTGCATCGCGCCACCGGCTGCACCATCGAAACCGCATGCAGGCCCTCGCCCAACCCCGTCGCGTGCTGCTCGCCGATCAGGTGGCCCAGGCGGTCGAAAACGAGATCGCCGCGCAGCGCTGGCGCGAGTGGCTGCCGAGCGAGCGCAGCCTCCAGCGCATCCTGAACGTGAGCCGCCAGACCGTGCGGGCCGCCCTTGCGCGCCTCGAGGCCCGCGGCCGCGTCAAGGTGGATCCCTATCGCGGCTATCGCATCATCGCACCGCGCCCGCGCGCCGCGTCAAAAGCCGCGGCGCCCGCGGCGTCGCTGCGCGAGCTCGGGCTGATCTGCCCGGAGCCGGTCTACCGGATGCCGCCGCGTTTTCTGCAGGTGCTGGATATTTTCCGCGGCCTCTGCGCCGAGGCGGGCCTGAATCTCGAGCTGCTCGAAGGGCAGCGGTTCACGCGCACGGACCCGGGACGCCTGATGCCCCGACTGGTCCGCACGCATCCGAAGGCGTGCTGGATTCTCGTGCTCGCGAACCACCGCCTGCAGGAATGGTTCGCCCGCAGCGGCGAACCCGCCGTCGTCTACGGCAACGTCTACGCCGGCCTCTCGCTCAGCGGCACCGGCATCAACTACCACGCGTGCATCCGCCACGCCGCGGCGCTGCTCCTCGCGAAAGGCCACCGGCGGATCGCGCTCGTGGCCTACGACACGCAGCGCGCCGGCGAGCAGGACAGCGTGCGCGGCTTCCGCGAGGCCTTCGCCTCACACCGCGGTGACACCGCCGTGCCCGTCCTCATCGAGCGGCCCGACTCGGACCCGGATGCGCTCTGCCGGCAGCTCGACGGCGTGCTGCGGGCGCCGCAGCGGCCGACCGCATTCGTGGTCAGCCACTCGCACCACTACGCCACCGTCGCGACCCACCTCGCCAGCCGCGGCCTGCGCGTGCCGGACGACGTTTCGCTCATCTGTCGCAGCGAGGATCCGTTCCTGCAGTTCATGCGGCCGCGGCCGGCGTTCTACCGGGCGAACATGGAGGTCGCGGCGAAGCTGCTCTTCGATCGCGTGCGCCAGGCCATCGAGGGCACCGCGAAGCCCGGCGATCAGCGCCTGCTCGTGCCCGAGTTGATCGCGGGGGAATCGGTGGCGCCGCCGCCGATTCGCTGACGCGGCGCGCGGCTGGTCCGGTCTGCATACCTAGTCAAACCGTTTGTCCGGGACCGGGCGCGGATGAGGCTGAGGCTTGTTTTTCGCCGTCGATCGCATCCGGGCAGGACGGCGTCGACCTCCAACCCCAGCATCCGCCCGTTCGTGAACCGCCCATGAAACCCCGTCTGCTCCGCCCCGAGGCCCGCGTTGTCGTTTCTCTCGCGCTCTGCGTCGCGACATCCGCCGCAGGTCAGACCGTTCCCGCCCCGCCCCCCACTCCCGTGCGGCCGGCCGAGGTGGTCGAGTTGAGCCCCTTCACCGTGAACGCCGAGCGCGACACCGGCTATCGCGCGACGAACACCCTCTCCGGCACGCGCATCAACACCTCGCTGCGCGACATCGCGGCC
>CAZENI010000547.1:0-5665 GCA_964513055.1 uncultured Opitutus sp. | reverse complement strand
CAGCATCAATGTCCGTCCGCGCAGGCGACGCCTCCGTTTACTGCTTGCAGTTCCGCCATCCAGAGCGCCTGGGTGCCGTGCGTCACGATGCTATCGCCTTCGTAGAGGCCGTCCTTCACTTCGAACCACGCGCCATCATTTGCGCCGATTTTGACAGGCGTGCGGAGCATCCAACCGCCATTCGAGACATACACGAAGTCGCCCTTCACCGTCCGGAGCAGCGCGGCGACCGGCACGGCGGGGACCGTCTTGGTTTCACCGATGTCGCGTGAACCGACTTCACCGATTTTGAGTCCGATGAATTGCGTCGCAACGGGTGTCAGTTGGAGTCCGTGGCCCGCCTTGTAGTGCGCGGCCGGTTTGGCGGCAGGAGGGGCGCTGACTGTCTCCGCGGACGAACGGCTGCAGCCCGAGAATGAGAGCAACGAGGCGGCGACGAGCAGGGTGGCAAGGAATGTTTTCATGGTAGTTTTTCGATCAAGTTGAGTTCGAGGCCGGTGAGTTGTTGCAGCTTCAGCCCGGCCTCAAGGGCTTCGCTTTGCGTTTCCAAAAGCGCTTCGACCGCTTCGAGGTAGCTGCTCTGCATCTCAACGTAGGTGGCGATGGGCACCGCCCCGAGGCGGTAGTGCCGATCCGCCAGCTCTGCCGCTCCGCGGAATTTCTTCACGGCGTCCGGCGACCAGCGCCGCGCCTCCGCCGACTTCGTGGCATACGCGTGAGCCGAGGTCAGCACCTCACGCTCGAGTTCGCGTTGCGCGACCAGTGCCGCGGCTTCGGCCTGCCGGCGCCGCGCTTCGGCGACGTCGACGCCGCTGCGCGTGCGTCCGCCCACGGGGAGCGGGACGCTCAATCCGACGCCCACTGTTGTTTCCCGGTCGCCGGCTTTTTCCTGTGAGTAGAACGGCCTCACGCTGATCGCGGGATACCGTTCGTTCTGCGCCAGCCGGACTTCGTAGCCCTGCTGCTCCAGCTCCACGCGCCGCATCTTGAAGTCGAAATTGTTTTCCCGGGCGGCGTTCATCAGGACGCCCGTTTGCGGCGTCTCCTTGAATGCGAGCGGCATCGCGCCCACCCGCAGCGGGGCGTCCGCCGCCGCGCCGCGCAGTTGATTCAATTCGATCAGCGTGGACTGCACGTCGAGTTCCGCCCGCGTGGCGCGACGCTGCAACGACAGCTCGCTGGCTTCGACCACGCGGGTTTCCAGCAAAGGCGTGACTCCGGCGGGGTCACGGGCGAGGAAGGTTTCCTTGAGGGCCGCAAACCGTTCGGCGACTTCGCGCACCGCGGCCGCCTTGGCGTTGGCAGCATAGAGTCCGAAGGAAAGCGTGCGTGCGCGGGCATCGAGCGCCGCGCGAAAACGGTTCAGGCCGAGTTCCGCGAGCTCGACCTGACGATTCGCGATGGCTTTGCGCAGCGCGATCCGGCCCGGCCACTCGAACGTTTGCGTCACGGAGACGGACCACGCCATGCCTTCGCCCGCGAGCGATCCATTCGCTTCACGCACGCGTTTGCGTCCGAGATCAAGCGACAGTTCTGGATCGTTGAAGGCGGCGGACGCGCGCAGGCCGGCCTTCGCCGTGCCGATTTCGGCCTGATAGAAGGCAAACTCGGGATTCTTCGAGAGAATTTCCTGCACGAGTTCGGAGGGAGCGACTGCGGCCGGCGCTTCCTGGGCATGGGCGAAGGATGCGGTGCCGAGCACGGCACTGGCCAAGAGGAGGAAAATGGGAGGTCGGGAAAACTTCATGGGAGAGGAGCGGGACATGACGGGGAAACGCGGGACACGGCCACCAAGCACGCACAACGGCGCGGTGGGGCGCGATGAATCGCGAAGAAATCGCGCCGGTCCGACGCAGGGACCGGTCAGGCGATCAAACCGAAGGGGCGCGAGAAAGCGGAGCCGCTCGCTGCACCAAATGCCACGTTCGCTGGAATTCGTCCCCGTGATCGTCCCGTCCCGGCATCAATTCGAGGGCCAGATCGGGTTCGGCGAAATCGCAACGAAGGCAAATAGCGCAGGCGCAAAGCAGAGCCTCGGGCGGCGGCGGCGCCTTCGCGTCGTCGCTGGAATACTTGACGTATCCCGTCTCAAGCACGACGCAGCCGTCCGTGCAGTTCTTGTCGGACGTCCCGTCGCATGGAGTCGAGCAGCCAAAGAAAGCGGCATCAGGCAGAGCCTGCCCTATCTCGCAGCGTAACGACACAGGGAGCCACAGGACTCCCAGCACCAAAGCGATGAGACTGTAAACGCGCCGCACGATTGAGAATACGTCGCAACTACAATGGTTGATTGTCAATCGGGAACGCCAAGCTCTCTCGGAAAAATGGCGGTGAAGGCGTCCTCCATTTCCGAAGAGCTGCACGGCGCAGCACAGGCTCGACGGACACGAGGCCGGCGCGCGCTCCGCTTTGCCGGTGGCTTTCTTACGCACGAGTGAGGAAGGTTTCAGTTGCGCCTGTTCGCGGGCTGGCAGTGCCGGCAAATCGCCTTTGCCATGTCGGGCGCATGGAATCCACGGCGAGAAACGACCGGGTAATGAGGCTGTTTTCGCGGGTTCCCTTTCCATCGCGGCACCGCAAGGCTCGTCGGGAGCTACACGGCTGTATCTCCAATTTCGCCGGTGCTCACCCGCACGGCGGATTCCAGCGGCATGACATACACCTTGCCGTCGCCGCGGTTGCCGGTGTGCCCGGCGGCAGCGATGGCCTTCGTCAGCGCGGCAACGCGATCTTCCGGCACCATCACCTCGACGCGCACCTTGCGCGCGGTGCCGAGCAGAGCTTCCGCTTCTTCGTCCTGCGAATGGCCGTGGCGCCCACCACGACCAAACCCACGCACGTCGCTGAACGACGCGCCGCTCAGGCCCGGCACGTGATGCAAAGCGTCGCGAACCGCTTCTTCCTTCGAGGGGCGAATGAAAGCGATGATCGTTTTCATCGGAATCACTTCTTTTTCTTGTCGTGATCGTGCGCGTGCTCCTTGCCGGCATCGTCGCAGACGCACGCATACTCGGCACGCTTGCACTCGCCGCAGACTTCATCGTGGAAAAGCACGCGATAGTTCTTAGGACGCGCGGTCGCGTTGTCGCGGATTTGCACGACGACGTTGTAATCGTCGCCCTCCGGGAGTTTAGCCGTGGAGACGAGGGCGCCGTTTTTTTCGCCGAAATCGAGCTTCACTTTGCCGGTCTTCGCCTCGGCCGTAGCCGAGACAACCTGACCGGTGAGCGGCACCGGTTTTAGATCCTTGTCGTAAAACGAAACGACGACGCTGCGGTCCTTCTCGACGAAGAATTCCGCGTGCGGCGCATCGGTGGTGAGAATCCGGCCGCCTTTCGGGCCAGGAATCGGCTTGGCAACGAGCGCGGCGGCCGAGGCCGCGAGCGCGATGCACGCAGCAGCAAGGTAACGGGTAGTTTTCATGGGAGACAAATGTGGCGGGGCAAATCAGGGCTAATGCTCGTCGGCGTCGTGAGCGCGCACCTGGATGGTGTCGGTTCCGGCAGGCAGCGCGGGAATCGGCAGCGTGTAATGGCCGCGATGGGCCATCTTGTGACCGCTCATCCGAAGATCGCGCGGCGCGAAGCGGGTCAGTTCGCTGCGCAGCTCGCGGCCGGTCGCGTCGAGAAACGAGACATCGATGTGGGTCCGCGCCGTGGTTTGAGCGCCGAATTGGCGATAGACCCAGCCGTCCAGCATCAGCCGCCCATCCTTCACGACGAGCTTGGGCTGGTAAACCGCCAGCGATTTCGACGGCACGCGGTCGAGGTTGACCGCCGCCGCCGCGGGTGGCAGCGGCACCGAAGCGCAGCCGGCCAGGCCGACCACGCCGACTGCGAAACACAGACGCCATGAGTTCATACGTGTCCTCCGGTTGAGTTTGAAACGACAGGCTTCGCGCCGTTTGTGCGGTCGCGCTCGAAGCGTTCGTAGAGCGCGGGCAGAAGCACGAGGGTGAGAAACGTCGCGCTGATGATTCCACCGATGACGACCGTCGCGAGCGGACGCTGCACCTCGGCACCGGCGCCGTCCGCGAGCGCCATCGGCAGGAAGCCAAGGCTCGCCACGAGCGCCGTCATCAGCACCGGGCGCAAACGCGTCAGGGCGCCCTCCATTACGGCGTCATGCACGTTGCGGCCCTGCTCGCGCAGTTCGTTGAAGTAGCTCACCATCATGACGCCGTTGAGCACGGCCACGCCGGAGAGTGCGATGAACCCGATGCCCGCCGAGATGGAGAACGGCAGATCGCGCGCCCACAGCGCGAACACTCCGCCGGTGACCGCCAGCGGGATGCCGGTATAGACGATCAGCGTTTGCCGCAGGCTGCCGAACGCGAAAAAGATCAGCAGGAAGATGACCGCGAGCGCCACTGGCACGATGATCGCGAGCCGCGCGCGCGCCTCCTGCAGGTTTTTGAACTGGCCGCCAAACTCGATGGAATAGCCGGGCGGCAGCTTGATCGCCTCGTTGACCTTGGCCTGCGCTTCGAGCACGAAGCTCTCCACGTCCCGTCCGCGCAGGTTCACCATGATCGCGGCGCGGCGTTGGCCGAATTCGCGGGCGATGGCGTTCACCTTGTCGCTGACGACAAAATCCGCGATTTGGCCGAGCGTGATGACACTCTCCGCGTGCGACGAGCGGAGTGGCAGGTGTTTCAGCTCGTCCAGCGCCGTGCGGATGTTTTCCGGCAGGCGCACGACGATGGGATAACGCCGGTTGCCGTCGATGATGACGCCGGCTTCGCCGCCCGCGAGCGCGGTCGCGACCGTCGCGTTTACCTCGGCGGCGTGGATGTTGTAGCGCGTCATCGCGTCGCGCTTGAGCTTGATTTCCAGCATCGGCGCCTTGCCGAGCGCGTCGAATTCGACATCGGCGGCGCCGGGAATCTTTTCGAGAATCTCCCGCGCCTCGGTCGCGATGCGCTCGATTTCCGCGAAGTCTTCGCCGAAGACTTTCACGGCGATGTCCGCGCGCGTGCCTTCGAGGATTTCGTTGAAGCGCATCTCGATCGGCTGCGAAAAAAGATACGCCTGCGCGGGTAGCCGCTTGCCGAGCTCGGCGGCCATCCGGTTGGCGATTTCGTCCTTGGTCGGAGTGTGGCCATGCTCGTCCTTCGGCCACTCTTCGAGCGGCCGGTAGAAGATGTAGGTGTCGGAGACGTTCACCCCCATCGGATCGGTGGCGACTTCGGCCGTGCCAATCCGGGAGAAGGTGTGGGTGATCTGGGGAAATTTCTCCCGCAGCAGCTTCTCCGCCGGCTCCTGCATCGCGATGGAGGCGTCGAGCCCGATGCTGGTCGTGCGGATCATGTGCGTGGCGAACGAGCCCTCGTCGAGCTGCGGCACGAACTCCGCGCCGAGCCGGTTGAACACCATGACGGATAGGGCGAAGAGCCCGACCGCGAGGCACACGAACAGCCAGCGCAGCCGCAGCGCGACGCGCAGCGTCGGCTCGTAAACCCGTTTCGCGAGGCGGAGCGCGATGTTGTCCTTCTCCGCGATTTTCCCGCGCAGCAAGAACGAGCACAGGACGGGCATCAGCGTGAGCGCGAGAATGAGCGCGCCGATGAGCGCGAAGATGACGGTGAGCGCCATCGGCTTGAACATCTTTCCCTCGATGCCGGTGAGGGCGAGGATGGGGAGGTAGACGAGCGTGATGATGAGCA
>CAZENI010000546.1:0-5666 GCA_964513055.1 uncultured Opitutus sp. | reverse complement strand
GCGCTGATCGAGGGTGTGCCGGGCGTGGCGAAGACGCTGCTGGTGCGCACGCTCGGCCAGGTGCTCGGCGTGCCGAGCGGCCGCGTGCAGTTCACGCCCGACCTGATGCCGGCGGACATCACGGGCACGAACGTGTTCAACCTGCAGACGAACCAGTTCACGCTGATCAAGGGGCCGGTGTTCACGGCGTTCCTGCTGGCGGACGAGGTGAACCGCGCGCCGGCGAAGACGCAGGCGGCGCTGCTGCAGGCGATGCAGGAGCGCGCGGTGACGATCGATCGCGACACGCACGTGCTCGACGACAGCTTCACCGTCTTCGCGACGCAGAATCCGGCGGACAGCGAGGGCACCTACCCGTTGCCGGAGGCGCAGAAGGATCGCTTCATGGTGAAGATCAAGATGGAGCCGCCGACGCGCGAGGAGGAACTGGTGCTCGCGCGCCGCATGCTCGGCGCGGAATCGCCGGAGGCGGTGCTGGCGTCGGGCGCGGTGAAGGCGGCGCTGCTGCCCGGCGAACTCGCGGCGGCCCGCGGGATCCTGACGGAGGTGACACTGCGGGAGGAACTCGCCGCCTACGTCGTCGACCTGGTGCGCGCGACGCGGGCGCACGAGAGCGTGCTGATCGGCGCGGGGCCGCGCGCGACGCAGGCGCTGCTGCTGGGCGGCCGCGCGCGCGCGGCGCTGGAAGGGCGCGACTACGTGACGCCCGACGACGTGCGCGGGCTCGCGGGTGCGGTGCTCGGCCACCGTCTGGTGCTGCGGCCGGAATTCGAAATCGAAGGCCTCACGATTGAGGAAGTCGTGGCGCGCGTGCTGGAGCAGGTGGCGGTGCCGCGATGAAGATGCTCCGCCCCACGCCTCCGCCTGGGCCGCCGCCGTGGTCGCAGTCACCATGGTCGCCTTCGCCTTCGCCGTCGCCGTCGCAGTCGCGCCGGTCCGCCGCGCCCTCGTATCGGATTTCCGGGCACAGTGTAACGTATTACGTTACACTCTGCCGGGGCGGGGAAGGGGGGGCGGGGTGAGCCTCGTGCCGTCGACGCGCTTGCTCTGGCTCGTGGGCTACGCCGCGCTCGTGGCGGTGGGGGCGGGGCCGTTGCCGGAGTTGACGCCGATCTGGCTGCTGGCGCTGGGCGGCGTCGTGCTGGCGGCGCTGGCGGATGCGGCGGTGTCGCTCGCGCGGGCGCGACCGCCGGCGGTGACGGCAGCGCCGATCGTGCGTTTCATGAAGGACCGCGAGGGCGCGATCGCGCTGACGTTTGCGAATCCGGACAAGCGGGCACGGCGGCTGCGGGTGGGGCTCGGGTTGCCGGCGGCGTTTGCGTCGCGGCAGGAGGAGGCGTGGATCGAGCTGCCGGAGGGCGCGGAGCGCGCGCGGGTCGACTGGCAGTGCACGCCGCGGCAGCGCGGGCGCTTCGACGGCGTGCTCGCGTGTCTCGAGGGTGGATCGGTGCTCGGCCTGTGGCACGTGCGCGTGCGGACGGGGCTGGCGGTGGAGCTGCGGGTGCATCCGAACCTGCTGACGGAGCGCCGGCACATCGCGGCGCTCTTCCTCGCGCGCGGGAGGTCGGGCACGCGCGTGCAGCGGACGCTGGGGCGCGGGCGCGAGTTTGAGAAGCTGCGCGACTACCTGCCCGGCGACGGGTTCGACGAGATTCACTGGAAGGCGAGTGCGAAGCGCGGCCGGCCGATCACGAAGGTGTTCCAGGCGGAGCGCACGCAGGAGATCTATGTCGTGATCGACGCGTCGCGGCTGAGCGCGCGGCCGGTGGTGCACGGGGGCGTCGAGCAGACGGTGCTGGAGCGCTACGTGACGGCGGCGCTCGTGCTGCTGATCGCGGCGGAGCGACAGGGAGACCGATTCGGCCTGGTGGTGCACGACGATCGCGTGCGCGTGGCGGTGCGCGCGGGGACGGGGCCGAAGCATTATGCGGCGTGCCGCGACGCGCTGCTCGGGCTGCAGCCGAGCGAGGCGACGCCGGACATCCCGGAGATCGTGCGGCAGTTGCGGGCGCGTTTCCGGCAGCGGGCGCTGCTGGTGTTGCTCACGGATCTGAGCGACCCGGTGCTGGCGGAGGATTTCGCGAAACACGCGGGCGTGCTTGCGCGGCAGCATCTCGTGCTGGTGGGGCAGTTGCCGGCGCCGGAGGTCGCGCCGCTGTTCCGGGGCGCCGAGGCGGCGACGGACGAGGAGGTCTACCGGCGGCTGGCGGGCCACGTGCGCTGGGCCGAGACGCGTTCGCTGGCGCAGCGCCTGAAACCGCTCGGGGTCACGACCGTGCTGCTGGAGCAGGAGGCGATGGCGGCGCAGCTCGTGGCGCACTACATGACGGTGAAACAAAGGCAGGCGCTATGAGCGGGCGAGAGCATGGGAGGGATGGGACGAATGGGACGGATGGGACTCATGGGAGGGTGGAGATGAACGGGTTGCTTTTCCGATGGGTCGGGGAGGAAGGCATTTCATGATCGTCAACCTCGAGAAATTTGTCGCCGGGGAGCGGCCGCGGTGGGAGCGGCTGGATACGATGCTGCACCGGCTGGCGGACGATCCGTGGCGGAAGCTGCCGCTGCCGGAGGCGCGGGAGCTGGAGCTGCTGTATCAGCGGGCGGCGGCGGACCTCGCGCGGTTGTCGTCGTATACGGCGGAGCCGGAGGCGCGGCGCTACCTGGAGAGCCTCGTGGCGCGCGGGCACGCGGAGATCCACGGGGCGCGCGGCGAGGGCGGGCGGTGGCGGCCGGGCGAGTGGCTGGCGCGCACGGTGCCGCGGACGTTCCGACGGCAGGTGCGGGCGTTCTGGCTGGCGCTGGTGCTGACGGCGGCGGGCACGGGTTTCGGCGCGGCGGCGCTCGCGCTCGACCCGGAGGCGAAGCAGGTGTTGATGCCGTTCGATCATCTGCGCGGAAATCCGAACGATCGCGTGGCGCGCGAGCAGGCGGAGCAGGGCGACCCGCTGCGCGATCGGAAGGGGCGTTTCTCCGGGATGCTGATGACGCACAACACGCGCGTGACGCTCACGGCGATGGCGCTCGGGATGTCGTGGGGCATCGGGACGCTGGTGCTGCTGTTCTACAACGGCGTGATGCTGGGGGCGGTCGCGATCGACTACATCCTGGCGGGGCAGACGACGTTTCTTTTGGGCTGGTTGCTGCCGCACGGGGCGATCGAGATTCCGGCGATCCTGGTGGGCGGGCAGGCGGGCTTCGTGCTGGCGGGGGCGTTGCTCGGGCGCGGCCAGCGGCAGAGCCTGGCGGCGCGGCTGCGGGCGGCGGCGCCGGATGTCGTCACGCTGTGTTTTGCGGCGGCGCTGATGCTGGTGTGGGCGGGAATCGTGGAGGCGTTTCTCTCGCAGTATCACGAGCCGGTGCTGCCCTACGCGGTGAAGATCGCGTTCGGCACGATCGAGCTGGTGGCGCTGGCGTGGTATTTGTTCCGCGCGGGACGCACGGGCGGGGAGGAGGCGCGATGAGCCGGGAAACGACGAACGAGCGCACGCACCGGTGGCGCGTGCGGACGCCGGAGGGCGTGGCGTTTTCGGTGCGGCTGGCGAGCCCGGTGCTGCGGGCGGCGGCGTTCATGATCGACTGGGCGGTGGTGTCGGCGGCGTGGGCGGCGATCGGCACGGTGCTGAACCTGCTGCACGTGCTGAGCGGCGATCTGGCGGGCATGGTGCTGACGATCGGCTACTTCGTGTTTTCGCAGGGCTATGCGATTGCGACGGAGTGGGGGTGGCGGGGGCAGTCGGTGGGGAAGCGCGTGATGCAGTTGCGCGTGGTGGACGCGCGGGGACTGCGGCTGTCGTTTGCGCAGATCGTGCTGCGCAACCTGCTGCGCTTCGTGGACGGGCTGCCGGCGTTCTACCTGGTGGGCGGGGTGGCGGCGCTGCTCAGCCGCCGGGCGCAGCGGCTCGGCGACCTCGCCGCGGACACGCTGGTGGTCTGGGAGCCGCCGGAGCCGGAGCCGGATCTGGCGGCGCTGCGCGGCGACAAATACAATTCCCTGCGCGCGCACGCGCCCGCGGTCGCGCGCCTGCGGCAGGCGCTGAACCCGGCGGAGGCGCGGGCGATCTGGTCGGCGGTGGCGCGGCGCGACCAGTTCGACGCGGAGGCGCGCGTGCGGCTGTTTGCCGAGCTGGCGGCGGAGTTGCGGGCGATCGCGGCGGCCCCGGCGGAGGCGGCGGAGGGCGTGGCGGACGAGCAGTTTGTGCGCAACGTGCTCGACGTGCTCTACGTGAACCGGTGAGGCGATCGCGTTTGCGGAGAAACCGCTGATGAACGCTGAAGATCGCTAAGGGCGGAACGGGAGCGTGCGGGCCAGGAGAGTCGGCGTTGGACTTGGCGGCGGTTTGCGGTCATCCGTGGGTTCTCCGGAAGTCGCCCGAAAGGTCCTAAGAAAACCCGTCCTCGCGCGTCTACCCGGACGAACCCCGCATGTTCAACTCTCCGCCGAACTCTCGGGCTTCCTCGCATGAAGACTCCGGTTTTCTGGAACGCACGTTTGCGGAACAACAACTCCCGCTCACCCGCTATGCCGCCCGGCTGCTGGGCGATCCGGATCGGGCGCGCGATGTGGTGCAGGACACGTTCGTCAAGTTCATGGCGCAGCCGGCCGAGGCAATCAACGGGCACGCGGTCGAGTGGCTGTTCACGGTCTGCCGCCACCGGGCGCTGGACGTCATGCGCAAGGAGAACCGGATGAGGCGCTTCGAGGAAGGACAGGTCGAGCGCGTGACCGCGGCCGACCCGCGGCCCGGCCGCACGCTGGAACAGGCCGAGACGCAGGCGACGATCCTGCGGATGATCGAGCGGCTGCCGCGCAACCAGCAGGAGGTCGTGCGGCTGAAGTTTCAAAACGGTTTCAGCTACAAGGAAATTTCCCGCATCACGACGTTGTCGGTCAGCAACGTCGGTTTCCTGATTCACACTGCCGTCGCGCGCCTGCGCACGGAGTTTGCCGCCCAGCGGCCGTAAGGAGCACGCACCGATGAATGGCCCGCCTTTGATGCCCGACGATCCGAAACTCACCGCCTACGCCCTGGGAGAGCTGAGCGGGGACGAGCGTGCCGCGGTCGAAGCGGCGTTGCGGGAGGACCCGGCGCTGCGCGCGCAGGTGGAGGAGATCCGTGTCACGGCGCACCAACTCGAGGTGGCCCTGGAGGGCGAGCCGATCCTGGGCGGCGCGGAGGCGCCGGTGAGTATCGGTCGGGCGGGGCGGACGAGCGGGCGGGCGGCGCCGCCGCGCACCGCGGAGACGGGCCGGGTGGCGCACCGGCCGGGCAGCGCGCCCGTGACGGCGGATCGCGACCACTATCGCCGGGCGGCGGGGCGGGGAAAACTGATCCGTTTCCCGCTCTCCTATTTTCTGATCGGCGGGCTCGCGGCGGCCTGTGTCGCCTGCTGGTGGTGCTGAACCGGGACGAATATGATGCGCGGGAGCGGGACCGTGTGGCGGCGGAGACGAGGGCCCGCGCGCAGCGCACGACGACGATCGCGCTGCCGATCGGCGCGCCGGTGCCGCCGCCGGTGACGGAGCGGATCGCGGTGGAGGTGGCGCCGGCCAGTCTGCCTCCCAGCCTGCCGACGGCGAACAGCCGCCCGGTCGACACGGGTGGAGATTCGCGTCCGGTGCTGCTGGGCGGCAGCCTGGCGTTGGTCGACCAGACGCGCCCGGC
>CAZENI010000545.1:0-5674 GCA_964513055.1 uncultured Opitutus sp. | reverse complement strand
GAGAAACTTCTTCCGCCGCGACTCATCGTAGAGGGATCCCGAGTGCCCGGCGCCGATGTCAGCCTGGTAGCCGCTCATCTCGTTCGGCGGCTGCGCCACGCGCACGCTGCGGAACTGCACGCCGCCGTTCACGAAGCCCTCGGTGCCGGCCAGCTTGTAATCGAGCGTCAGCACGAAATTCCGGTAGCGGCGCGTCGTCGCCAGAAACTCGTTACGCGGGTTGCCCTCGAGCGAGCCGCCCACGATCACGCCGTCGCGCACGCGCCAGACGCCTGGGTCGCCGTCCCAGTTGCCGAGGTCGCTGCCGTTGAACAGCGGACCGGACCGGCCGGACGCCGGCGCGGCCGTGGCGGCGGCTTTCTTGCCCTTGCCTTTGGCCGCACCGCTGGCGCCGGAGATTTTTTTTGCCGCCGCATTCGCCTCCACTCGCAGCGCGGGGTCGTCGAGAAACGACTTCAACAACTCCGCCGCTTCCGGTCGCCGCACGTCGGCGATGGCTGAAATCACCAAGATCTTTTCCCCTGGGTTGCGCGCGACGCGCACCGCCTGAGCCAGCGCCGCGACAGGATCGAGCGGCGAGCGCTCGCGGCCGGCCGAGACATTTTCGATCCGGCCCAACGCGCCCCGCCAAGCGACTTCGCGCTGTTCCGGCGGAGTTGCAGGATTGTTCGCAAAATCCAGCAGCGTGGTGACCGGCGCCGCGTTCGGCCAATCGGCCAGCGCGCGCAGCGCCGCGACGCGCACCTCCTCCGTCCGGTCGGCCAGCGCAGCCCGCAACACAACGAACGCATCATGGCTTCCGCCCATCGCCCGCGCCGCCGCCCAGAGCGGACGCACCAGCGCCGCTTTCACCGCCGGCTCCGAGGCGGCGCGAAACGCCGCCACCACCGCGTCGGCGCGCTTCGACGGCTCGAGCACTTTCATCGACGTCGTCACGATCGCGCGGTCGGCCAGCGTCTTCGCGCCCTCATCCTGCACTGCGATCGCGAGCCGGATGAGCTGTGGCAGATCGGCGGGACTCGCCAGCAGGCCCAGCGCGCGCCACGCCGCCTTGCTCACTTCGAGGTCGGGGCCGGTCGCGAGCGGCAGCAACGCCGCCGTCGCTTCGTCCACCTTCCGATCGCCGAGCACGCCGATCAGTTTCACGCGTAGCGCGGGCTCCGCCGCGGGCAGCGATCGCAGGAGAAACGCCCCGGTCTCCGGCACCGGGATCCGCGCCAGACTGACGAGCGCCGCCTCCGCGAGGGGGGCGTCGCCCGGCGCCGTTGCGGCCTGCAGCAGCAGCGGGAGACTCGACGCGCGGCCGATCTTTCCGAGCGCCTTCACCGCCGCAAGGCGCACCGCCGCGTCGCCCGCTCTGACGCGCGCCTCGACGGCCGCGAGCGCCCCGGCCTCGCCGCGATCGACCAGGGCCGCGATGACGAGCGCCTGCAGCGGCGGCGCCAGCCGGTCCAGCTCGGCCACCAGCCGCGGCGTCACCTGCGGATCCTTCAGCTCGCGAATCGCTCGCAATGCGACATCGCGCAAGTCGAGCTCCGCCGCGTGCAACTGCTCGATCAGCAGCGCCAGCCCGCGCGCCCCCGCGGTGAAAATCGCCCCGCGCGTCGCCGCCACACGCCACGGCAGCGGCAAATCTGCGCCGCGGATCTGTTCGTAGAGCGCCAGCGCCGCGGCGCCCTTCCCGTCCTCCCGCAGGCGATCGGCGGCGATCAGAGCCGCCTCCGCCGCCGCGGCGCGCAGCTCCGCCGGACCGCGTGCGATCGCGGGCTCGACAATTCTCAGCGCCTCGGGCGTGGCGATCCGGCCGAGCGCGAGCAGCGCCGGCACCGCGGCCCCGGCCGCCGGTTCCGCGGCAAGGCGTCCGAGTGCGTCCACCGCCTTCGCGTCGCGGCGCATCCCGAGCGAATTCACCACGCCGATGAGGGCCTTGCCCTGTTGCTGGCCGAGCGCCGCACGCAGCGCATCGCCGGCCGCCGGGTCGGGCATCACCTCGAGGACATCGCGCGCATACTGCCCGAGCTTCTCATCGGCCAGCAGCGCCGTCATCGCCGGGATCGCGTCCGTCGAGGCGACGAGCGCGAGCTGCTGCAGCGCCCGCGCGCGGTCGGCCAGCTCGGTGCTCGTCTGCACCACGGCGACGAGCTGGCGCGTTTTCTGGGGATCGGGACTCGCGGCCAGCGCGGGGGACGCCGCAGCGCCCGCCGCCAGCGCGAGGAGGATGGACAAGAGGGTGCGGTTCATGGTCGCGCCGAGTTTCACACGTGCCACGGTTCGCGCATCGCGCGGCTGCGCATGCGATTCGCCTCCTCGTCGTTAAGGAAGGCCTCCTTCGCCGGATCGAACCGCACCTTGCGGCCGAGCTGCCAGGCGATCGCGGCGGCGTGACACGCGAGGTGCGAGTGCCGCATCACGTGCTGGTTCGCCGCGGTGAGCCCGCGCGACTTCACGCAGTCGAGAAACTCGCGCGTGTGCTGCGCCGGATCCGTGCCGCGCATCGTGAACGACCGCCACTCGTTGCGCAGCGACTCCGGGTAGAGTTCAACCGAGCCGTTGTCGCCGGTCTCGACCCAGCCCTCCGAACCCTCGAAGCGCACCGGGCACGTGCCGGTGGAACCGACCGCGAAATTCGCCGAACTCGCCGCCTGCACCGGCTGGCCGATCCAGCCCGTGGGCCGCATCACGAGCTTCACGCCGTTGGCGTAGCGCGCGTAGATCGTGCCGCCATCGGGCTCGTATTCCACGGGCGTCGTGTCGTCCGAGCCGTTCGCGAGCTGGCAGATGTCGACGGTGTGCGCGCCCCAGTCGAGGAGCTTGGCGCCCGAGTCGAAGTCGTAGTAGCCGCGCCAGCGCCGGTCGACGACGTAGGACTTGTTGTAGGGCCGCCACGGAGACGGCCCGAGCCACATCTCCCAGTCGATCACGTCGCGCGGCGGCTCCGGCTCGGCGGGGAGCCAGCTCGTGTTGCACTCCAGCTTGTAGATCGAGGCGTGCATCGTGTGCAGCTTCCCGAGCTTGCCGCTGCGGGCGAGGTGCGCCGCGAACTGGAAGTTGGGCACGTTGCGCCGCTGCGTGCCGGCCTGGAAGACGCGGCCGGTGCGCTGGATCACATCGGAGAGCGACTGGCACTGGCCGATGGTGAGGCCGCAGGGCTTTTCGCTGTAAACGTCCTTCCCGGCCTTCGCCGCGAGGATCGAGCCGAGCGCGTGCCAGCGGTCGCCCGTCGCGATCAACACCGCGTCGAGGTCGGGCCGCGCGAGCAGCTCGCGCAGATCGCGGTAGGTCGCGCAGTCCTTGTTGCCATAGTGCTCGTCGGCCATCGCCTTCACCGACTCGCGCATCGAGGCCTGCACGTCGCAGGTCGCGATGTAGCGCACATCGGACTCCGCGATCATCGAGGCGAGGACCTGCCGGCCGCGCGGGCCGATGCCGATGCCGCCGAGCGCGATCCGGTTGCTCGGCGCCACGCCGTCGCCGCGGCCCAGCACGTGCGCCGGCACGATGAGGGGCGAGAGCGCCGCGCCGCCGTAGAGGAGCGATTGTTTCAGGAACGTGCGCCGCGTCGCGGAACGAGCCAGGGGGTGATTCGCAGGCATGGAGAGACTCCTTTTGAGGTTCGACGCCAGCGAACGCCAGCCGCGCTCGCGGCACAAACCTTTCCTCGGGCCGTGCTACTTCCAGGTCAGCACCGCGGTGACCGGATAGTGATCCGAGGGAAACCGTCCCGCTCGCGCCGTGCGATCGATGGCAGCCACCGTCGCCACGAAGTGGCCCGTGTGAAACACGAAGTCGATCCGCGAGCCCGCGGTGCCGCCCTTGAAGCCGTGGAAGCTCGCCTCGTCCGGCCGGCGCTGTGGATGCACGGAGCGATAGGCGTCGATCCACGCGATCGCGCCCGGTGTCGCCGGCCGCGTGAGGACGGCGTAGGCGGGGTTGTCCTCGTTGATGTTGAGATCGCCCGTCAGGATCGCGGGCACGCCGGCGGCGAGTTGGGAGAGCCGGGCCGAGATCACGCGGCTCGCTTCCTGGCGCGCCACGACGCCCTTGTGATCGAAATGCGTGTTGGCGAAAACGAGCTCGCGGCCGGTCGCCGTGTCGCGCAACCGCACCCAACTGCAGAGGCGCGTGAGCGCGGCGTCCCAGGACTTGCTGCCGGGGACCTCCGGTTGCTCCGAGAGCCAGAAATCGCCCTGCGCCACCGGCGTGAAGCGTTCGCGGCGGTATCCGATCAGGCACCACTCGCCCTTGCGCTTCCCATCGTCGCGCGCGACGCCGCTGAAGCCGTAGCCCGCGAGGCGTTTCACGATCTCGTCGTGTTGCACGGCGAGCACTTCCTGGAAACCGATCAAGTCCGGCCCGTAGTGCGCGATGGTGTCGAAGAAGAAGTCGATCCGCTTCGGCCAGGCATCCTCGCCGTCCTGGGAGTTCGAGTTGCGGACGTTGTAGGACATCACGCGCAACTCCGGCGCGCCGGGGGCGGCGGCGAACGCATCGGCGCCACCGGACAGACCGGCGAACGCGAGGATCAGGGCGGCGGAGCGGCGAAGCAGCGGCAGGAGACGGCGCATGGAGGCGGGGGTTCGCGCCCGTTGTGCCCCGACGCGCGCGCCGGCACAAGCGCGCGCTCCGGGAAAAGAAATCGCCGGCCTCCACGGGGAGGCCGGCGACCCGGACCGGAGGAGCGGATCACGCCGCCGGCTTACTTGCCCGTCTTGTCGAAGGTGACGCGGCCATCGAAGGTGCTGAACGCCATCGCGGAGACCGTCCGGCCCGCCAGGCCGACGGCGGCCGCGGGCACTTCCAGCCGCACCCACTGGCCGGCGGCCGGCAGTGGACCAGCATGGTGGCGGCCCGCGGTGCCGGGCGTGCCGAGGTTGATGCGATCGGCACCCCAATACGCGCGGTGCTCCCAGTCGCCGGACAGCCAGCTCAGCATGATCTCCGCGGGCGGATTCGCGGGATCGAGATAGACGTAGGTGTAGAGCGAGTCGCCGGCGTCGAGGCTCATCGTGGCTCCCCAGGCGAAGTAGTGCTCGTGCTGGCCGGCCGAGAGGATCGACTGGTGCGCGCGCGTGCCGGAGAACGGCGCCGGGCTCGTCGTCACCCAGTTCCACGCCTCGGCGCCGACGCCGACCGCCGTGGCCCCGGCGGGCACTGCGTCGTCGAGCCACACGAAACGATCCACGGACGCGACCGGCGGCGGGGTCGTCGCGGGCGGCGGAGTGGTCGTGGGTGGAGGCGTCACCGAGGCGCCGGCGGACGCCCTGCCGGTCTTGTCCCACGTGGCGCGGCCATCGAACTGGCTGAAGCCCATCATCGTGACCGTGTGGCCTTCGAGGCCGAGGGCCGCGGCGGCGACTTCCAGTCGCACCCATTGTCCGGATACGGGGAGCGGGCCGGCGTAGTGGCGGCCCGCGGTGCCATTGCGACCGTAGGGAATCCGATCGGCGCCCCAGTAGGCGCGGTGCTCCCAGTCATCCGACTTGAAGCTGATCATGATCTCGGCCGGCGGGGCCGCGGGATCGAGGTAAACATAGGTGAAGATCCGGTCGCCCGCGCCCAGCGCGAGGCCGTCGCCCCAGCCGAATGCATGCTCGTGCAGGCCGCCGGCCACGTTGGACTGGTGGGCCTTGGTGCCGGAGAACGGCGCGGGGCTCGCGCTCACCCAGTTCCGGCC
>CAZENI010000544.1:0-5679 GCA_964513055.1 uncultured Opitutus sp. | reverse complement strand
GGGCGCGGCGCCGAAGGTCGCGGTGGTGAATCTCGACGACGCGCACGGCGGGCAGCTCGCGGCGCGGCTCGCGGACGCCGCGGCGGCCACGCCGGCTGCGCGCCTCGTGACCTACGGGGAAAACCCGGCCGCGCAGGTCCGCGCCGAGGACGTGCGACTCAACTTCACGAATACGCACTTCCGCCTGGTGTGGCCTGGCGGCGCGATGGAAATCGAGTCCCCGCTGATCGGCCGCTACAACGTGAGCAACATGCTCGCCGCCATCGCCACCGCGTGGGGGCTCGGCCGTGACCCGGTGGTGTTCCTCGCGCGCCTGCGCGCGTTCAAGGGCGTGCCGGGCCGCATGGAGCGGATCGACGAAGGCCAGCCGTTCAACGTGATCGTGGACTACGCGCACACCGACGACGCGCTCCGCAACGCCCTCGGCATGCTGCGCACGATCACGCCGGGGCGGCTCCTCGTGGTCTTCGGCTGCGGCGGCAATCGCGACCGCACGAAGCGGCCGCTGATGACGGCGGCGGTGCAGGCGTTCGCCGACTTCGCCATCGCCACCGCGGACAATCCCCGCACCGAGCAGATCGCGCAGATCTTCGACGACATGCGCGCGGGCGTCACGGCGCCCGGGAAGATCACCTGGCTCGAGGATCGCCGGCGCGCGATCAGCCTCGCGCTGGACATGGCGAAGCCGGGCGACTGCCTGCTCATCGCGGGCAAGGGCCACGAGAGCTACCAGGAGTTCGCCGACACGGTCTTCCCCTTCGACGACCGGCAGGTCGCGCGCGAACTGATCGGGCTGAAGACGCTGAAACTTCCGACGTAAACGGCCCGTGCCCCTCTTTCCTCCACTTCAACTTGCAGCGTGGACCGGCGGCCACTGGACGCTGGCGCCGGGTGTGCCGCTCACCGGTTTCGGCTGCGACACGCGCGCGCTGCGGGCGGGCGACGTGTTTGTCGCCCTGCGCACGGAGAAGCGCGACGGGCATCATTTTCTCGCGGACGCGCAGGCGGGCGGGGCGGGCGCGGCCCTCGTGGCGCGGGCCGATCCGGCGGTGACACTGCCGCAGCTCGTGGTGGCGGATCCGCTGCGCGCGTTCCAGGCGATCGCGCGGGCGCACCGGCGCGCGTTCGGCGGCCGGGTCGTGGGCATTTCAGGCAGTGCGGGCAAGACCTCCACCAAGGACTTGCTGGCGCTCCTCCTCGGTGGCGCTTCGTGCGGCGTCGTCGCCACCGAGGGTAATCTCAACAAAGCCAGCGTTGGATCCGGGGCTCCGCCCACCTGCCCGGTGCTCGCCACCGAGGGTAATCTCAACAATCACATTGGCGTCCCGCTCACGCTGACGCGTCTCGATCCGGCGCAGCATCAGTTCGCGGTGATCGAGGCCGGCATCAGCGCGCCGGGCGAGATGCAGGCGCTGGCGGACATGATCGAGCCCGACGTGTCGCTGATCACGCTGGTCGCACCGGCGCATACCGCGGAGCTCGGTGGACTCGAAGGCGTGGCGCGCGAGAAATCGATCCTTTCCGCGGCGACGCGCGCGAGCGGCGTGGCGATCTTCTCGAAGCCGACGGCGGCGTTTGCGGCGTTTCGCGAGCTGGGCGTGCGCACGATGGTGGTGGAGCGCGCCGAGGTGGTCCGTCCGGCGGAGCCGCCGAAGGACCGGGTGTATTTCGCGATCTCGCACCGCGAGGGGGAGACGGCGGTGGCGCTGGCCTACGGCAAGCCGCCGCCGCTGACGTTCGTCTTCCGGCGCGTGTCGGACGGCATGGCGCAGAACGCCGCGCTGGCGATCTGCGCGGCGCTCTGGCTTGGCGTGACGCGCGAGCTGATCCAGACGCGCCTCGCCGCCTGGCAGCCGGGAAAACTGCGCGGGGAGATCCGGCGCGTCGACGGCCGGCTGCTGTATCTGGATTGTTACAACGCCAACCCGGCCTCGATGGCCGACGCGCTGGAGGCCTTCGACGCGACCGCGCCGGCGGACGAGGCGCGGCTGTATGTCCTTGGCTGCATGGAGGAACTCGGGCCCGAGGCGCCGGCGCACCACCGCGCGCTCGGCCGTTCGCTCCGGCTCCGCGACGGGGACCGGCTCTTCGTCATCGGCACCTGCGCGCACGACGTGTGCGCGGGCGTGCTCGAGCAGGGGGATCGCACCGATCAGATCCAGATCGTCGCCACGCTCGAGCCGGTGACCGCCGCGCTGGCGGAGTGGCGCGGCACGGTGTTCGTGAAGGGCAGCCGCCGCTACCGGCTCGAAAAGATCCTCGAGGGCCAGACCTCGTTCCCGCTGCCATGCTGAGCTACCTCGCCGATTACTCCGAGTATTTCGGGCCGTTGCGGCTCCTGCGCTACATCACGCTGCGCACGGCGCTGGGGGCGCTCACGGCCCTGGCGATCGGATTCGTGCTCGGGCCGATGATGATTCGGAAGTTCAAGTCGCTGAAGCTCGGCCACGACTACGTCGACGATCGCACCGGCGTGCTCGGGCCGGGCTATTTCGACAAGAAGAACACGCCGACGATGGGCGGATTGATCATCTTCATCTCGGTCTTTTTCAGTTCCGTGCTGTGGGCCACGCCGAACATCTGGGTCTTCACCAGCCTGTTCGTCTACGCCGCGCTCACGGTGCCCGGCTTCCGCGACGACTACCTGAAGGTCGTGCACAAGAACCGCAACGGGATCTCCTCGTGGGAAAAAATCGCGTGGCAGTCGCTCGCGACGCTAGGAGCGCTCGGCCTGCTGCTGTGGCATCCGGACAGCGCGCAGAAGATCCGCGAGTTTTGGGTGCCGTTCGTGAAGCACGCCGTCATTACCCACATGCCGTGGTGGCTGCTACTCACGTTGATCTACCTCTGGGTCGTCGGCTTCAGCAATGCGATCAACCTCACCGACGGCCTCGACGGTCTCGCGGTCGGCTGCACGATCACGGTCGCGCTCGTGATGGGCGTGATGGCCTACGTCGCGGACCACGTCTTTCTCGCCGAGTATCTGCTGACGAGCCACGTGCCAAAGGCGGGCGAGCTCGCGGTGATCTGCGGCGCGCTGATCGGCGGCTGCATGTCCTTCCTCTGGTTCAACTCGCACCCGGCCGAGGTGTTCATGGGCGACACCGGCTCGCTCGCGCTCGGCGGCCTGCTGGGCGTAATGGCTTTCATGATTCACCAGCCGCTCACGCTGGTGATCGCCGGCGGCGTGTTCGTGATGGAGCTGCTGTCGGTCGTGATCCAGGTGAGCTGGTTCAAATACACCCGGCGCCGCTTCGGCGAGGGGCGGCGGGTGTTCCTGATGGCGCCGATTCATCATCATTTTCAGAAGAAGGGCTGGCCGGAGACCAAGGTGGTCCTGCGTTTCTGGGTGCTCTCCCTCGGTTGCGCGCTGACGAGCCTCGCGACCCTCAAGCTTCGTTGACCCCATGAAACCCCACCTGGAACTCGACCGTGTGTTTCCGCTCTCCGCGGGATCGTCCGAGCGGGCGCGCCTGCGGGCGCCGCGCTTGTCGGCTGGCTTTAGATTCTCCCCCGTCGGCGGCATCATGAGCAACCATGCGTTCCTGCGGACCTGGGCGGTGCGGCGCGCACAGCTCGCGCGCGCGGCCCACCCGCTCCCGTCCGGCGACGCCTCCGCGCTTCCAGGCCCCGCCGCGGCGGAATAGGACCAAAATGCCGCTGACGCCGCCCGCCTTCCTGCTGCCCGCGCTCGCGCAGCCCGTCGCCATTTTTGGCGGCGGCGTGAGCGGGGAGGGCGTGTGCGCGCTGCTGGCGATGCTCGGGGTGCACGGGCGGATCTACGATGCCCAGGTGGCGAAGGGCGCGGAGTTCACCGCCGCGGCGGCCCGGCAGCACGGGCTCGTGGTCTTCTCGCCGGGCTTCGCGCCGACGCATCCCTGGCTCGTCCGCGCGCGCGCGCTCGGGCTGACGTGTCTTGGCGAACTCGATTTCGCCTCGCTCTTCTGGCGCGGCCGGCTCGTCGCGATCACCGGCACCAACGGCAAGACGACGCTCACCGAATTTCTCACGCACGCGCTCGGTCTCGCAGGGCGCGCCGCCTACGCGACCGGCAACATCGGCCATCCCTTCTCGCGCTTCGTGGCGGAGCAGCGGGGCGGCGCGAAGGACGCGTTTGCGATCTGCGAGGTGAGCTCCTTCCAGACCGAGACGCTCGCGCACCTGCGGGCCGACGCGACGCTGTGGGCCAATTTCGCCGAGGATCATCTCGAGCGCCACCCGGGGCTTGAGAGCTACTTCGCCGCGAAGTGGAAACTCGTCGCGCACACCCGTCCCGGGGGCGTGTTCCTTGGCTCCTCGGTGCAGCGGCAGGCGCTCAAATTCGAGCGGCCGCTGGCCGGCATCACCGCCGTGCCGACCGAGCAGCAGCCCGCCGACCCGCGGCTGGCGCGGACCGTTTTCGCGGAGTATCCGCAGCGGGAGAACTTCCTCCTCGCGCAGGCGTGGTGGCAGGCGACGGGCCTCGAGCCGGCGGCGCTCCACGCGGCCGCGCGCACGTTCAAGCTCGCGCGGCACCGGCTGACGCGGCTCGGGGAGCACGACGGCGTGACGTTCTGGAACGACTCCAAGGCGACGAACTTCCACGCGGTCGAGGCGGCGCTCGCTGGCTTCACCGCGCCGGTCGTGCTGATCGCCGGCGGCAAGTCGAAGGGCGGCGATCTCGCGGGCTTCGTGCACCGCCTCGCGCCGCGCGTGAAGCACGTCGTGCTCATCGGCGAGACGGCGGCGGAGCTCGCCTTCCACTGCTCGACGTTTCGCGTCGCACACTCCAGCGCGGCGAATCTGCCGGAGGCCGTGCGGCGGGCCGCGGAACTCGCGGCCGCCGGCGAACACGTTTTGCTCAGCCCGGGCTTCGCGAGTTTCGACCTGTTTCGGAACTACGAAGACCGCGGCGAACAGTTCGAAGAACTCGTGCGCAACCTCGGTGCGCCCGTCGCGAGTTTGGGGTAGCATTCACCCTTTCAAGCCCTCACAACCCGTCCAACCAATCCTCCTATGAAAATCCTGAAGATTTTCGGCATCGTCGTGGGCATCCACGTGTTCGCTCTCATCCTCATTTTTGCCAATCCCGGCTGCAGCTCGACCACGAAGCCGCCGCCCACGCCGGCCGACACCGTCACCGCGGCGGAGACCCCGCCCCTCACGCTGCCGCTGACCTCCCCGACGCACTCCGCCGCGCCGACTCCGGCTCCGGCACCGGCACCGGCGGGCAACGCCGCCGCGCCGGTGATGTTCAATCCCGATGCGCCCGCGACGGCCTCGGGCGCGAGCCGCTACAACCCGACGCGCCCGGGCACGCCGGTCGCCGGCGCACTGGTGGTCGAACCCGTCGCGGACGTGGTGCCGGCGACGACGTATGCCGTGAAGTCGGGCGACAGCCTGTGGTCGATCGCGAAGAAACATCATCTCTCCGTCGCCGATCTGGCGGCCGCCAACAACCTGCCGGTCGGCGCCGTGCTGCGCCTGAATCAGAAGCTGCTCATCCCGGGCAAGGCGACTTCCCCGGCCACGAGCTCGACCGCGGCGGTCAAGGCTGGTGCGGCTCCGGACGCCAAGTCCGGCGACACCGCGGCGGCTGCGGCGGCCGCCCGCGCCTCGGGTGAAATCGTGAAGCACGTCGTCAAGTCCGGCGAGACGCTCGAGAAGATCGCCCGCATCTACGGCGTGAAGCAGGGCGAC
>CAZENI010000543.1:0-5696 GCA_964513055.1 uncultured Opitutus sp. | reverse complement strand
ACGACCGCTGGCTCGGGCCCACGCCGTGGCGGCCCTACAACGAGAAGCGCGTGAAGGGCGACTACGGCGGCGGCTGGCGCTGCTTCCTCGAATACGGCGGCCGCAAGAACGGCGACTGGGGCGCGCACCATTTCGACATCATCCAGAACGCGCTCGGCATGGATGAGTCCGGTCCGGTCGAGTTTCGCCCCATCGGCTTCGAGGGCACGAAATACCAGACGCACGTCTACGCGAACGGCGTGCGGGTCGAGCGCGTCGACGATCTCGCCAAGTCGATGATCGAGTTCGAAGGCACCAAGGGAAAAGTCTGGGTCTCGCGCGACGACTTCCTCGAGACCGATCCGCCCGGGCTGGCCGCGCGCCCGCTGCGCGGCGGGGACGTGCACCTCTACGCGAGCGACAATCACCACAGCGATTTCTTCGACTGCATCCGCACGCGCCAGCGTCCGATCGCCGACGTCGAGATCGGCCACCGCAGCGCCACCGTCTGCCACCTCAACGCCATCGCCGCCCAGATCGGCCGCGCAATCCGCTGGGATCCGAAGAAGGAAGAAATCGTCGGCGATCCCGTCGCCGCCCGCCTCCTCGACCGTCCCCGCCGCGCCGGCTACGCGCTGTAACCAAACTCCTCTCCTGCTGGCAGGGCCCGGCCTCCGGGCGGGCCCTGCCCCAAAAACCCTTCCGCCATGCTTCGCTCCCTTCTGCTTTCCTTCACCCTGCTGCTCGCCGCCGCCCTCCGCGCCGCCGACTCCGCGCCGGCCCTCGCCGGTCTCACCTACTCCGGCGATCAGGCCGCCCTCGAGGCGCTCGACCGCGACCTCAACGCCGCCGGCACCGACCCCGCGAAGCTCGCCGCGCTGGAGACCCGCCTGCTCACCCTGCTGCGCCGCACCGACACGACCTTCGCCGCCCGCCAGGCCGCCGCCCAGCGCCTCGGCTCCGTCCTCGCGGTGTCCGCGCCGAAGGCCAAACCCGACGACACCAAGCCGCTCGGCACCATGCTCGCCGACGATCGCGACACCGACCTCGCCCGCCTCGCCCTTGAACCCGCGCCCGGCGCGGTGATCGACACCCTCTTCGTCTCCGCGCTCGGCAAGACCACCGGCCGCACGCGCCTCGGTCTCATCGACTCGCTCGCCCGCCGCCGCGCCGCCGCCGCCGTCCCCGAGTTGATCAAATTGCTCAAGGATTCCGACGCCTCCACGACCGCGGCCGCCGCCCGCGCCCTCGGAGAGATTGCCACCGCGCCTGCCGTCGCCGCGCTCCACGCCACGCCGGAACCGAGTTCACCCGCGATCGCCACCGCCAAGCTCGCCGCCGCCCCGCGCATGCCGCCCGCCGCCGCGTTGACCCTGCTGCGCGAACTCGAGAAAAGCGCGCACAGTCCCGCGCACCGCACCGCCGCCTTCCGCCTCTCGCTGGAGATCGAGGTCGGGGCCGCCGCCGCCCGCATCGCCGCCGCCCTCAGCGGCAGCGACTGGACGATCAAGCAGGCCGCGCTCGAAGCCATCGCGGCCTCCGCGTCGCCCAACCTCGTCGCCACCCTTACCGCGAAACTTGCCACCTGGGACGCCCCGACGCAGGCCGCCGCCATCACCGCGCTGGCCCGCCGCCCCGATCCGTCCGCTCTCCCCGCGATCGTGAAGGCCGCCGCTCACCCCGACGCCGAGGTCCGCCGCGCCGCGCTGTCCGCCCTCGGCTTCTTCCCCGGCAGCCGCGACATCGCCGCCCTCCTCGCGCAGGCCATTGCCGGCACCACCGGCGAAGAGTCGCGCCTCGCGCGGCAGAGCCTCGCACGCCTCCACGGCCCCGATGTCGACACCGCCATCATCTCCGGCGCCGAGCGCGGCACCACCGCCCTGCGCGTCGTCCATCTCGAGCAGCTCGCCCTGCGCAACCAGACCGAGGCGATCCCGCTGCTGCTGAAATGCCGCCAGGATCCCGACGCCGCGATCCGCTCCGCCGCGATCGGCGCCCTCGGCGACATCGCCTCGCCGGCCGAGGAGGCCGCGATTCTCGCGTGGACGATCGCCGCGACGGATGACGGCGAGCAAACGCGCGCGCTGCGCACGCTCGTGAACGTCACGCTCCGCCATCCCGTCGCCGCCCGCGGCAAGGCGGTGTTTGCCGCCATCGAGCAATCGCCCGCCCCCGTCGCGCTCCGCCTGCTCCCCGCCCTCGCCCGCATCGGGGGTCAGCCCGCCGTCGACACCGCGCGGCGCCTCGCCCTCGGCGATGATCCGAAGGTCTCCGCCGCCGCTGCCGACGCCCTCGCCCGCTGGCCCGATCCCATCGCCCTCCCCGCGCTCGCCACCATCGCCCAAGACGCCAAGGTGCCCGCGACCCGCAGCGCCGCGCTCACCGGCGCGCTCCGCACCTTCGAGCGCGCGCGCGAAATCTGGACGCCCACGACCACCGATGTCGTCCGCCGCCTCCTGGCCAGCACCAAGGACAGCACCAACCAGAAGCGCCTCGCCGAGCTGCTCAACCGCGCCAACGACCAGGCCGCGCTCACCCTCGCCGAGAGCCTGCAAAGCGATGCCACGCTCAAATCCATCGCGACCGACGCCGTGGAGATCATCCGCGTCAATCTCGCCGGCGCGCCCACCGTGCGCGCGTCGGGAACGAGCAATGTGAAGAACATGATCGACGGAAAGACTTCCACCTACTGGAGCACCTCGGTCTTCGGCGACGAGTGGGTCGAGGCCGATTTCAAGAAGAGCCGTCCCGTGCATCGCGTGACGCTCGATCAGACCGGTCGCGCGCAGTATTTCCCGGAACGCTACGCCGTGTTCGTGACCGATGATCCCGAAGCACCCGGCGAGGCCCGCGCCACCGGCGCCGGCCAGCGCAATCGCACCGTGATCGATCTGCCCGCCGGCACCCGCGGCCGCTACGTCATCATCCGCAACACCGCCGAGCGCAAAGACAGCGGCTGGTCGATCAGCGAGCTGTTCGTCGATTGATGTGAGTTCGCCTTTTGAGGCGAATTAAGCGTTCGTTTGGACGCAACTCGTCGTTTTAGACGAATTACTCAATCCAACTAACTCGCCATATCTGGCGAGTAGATTGACTTTTTTGAGTCAACTCGCCACTTAAGACGAGTTATGAAGATCGCCGCTCAAGCCGGAGATGACACCCTCTTGGCCGAGTTTGGCCGCCGGCTCGCTCAAGCTCGGTTGAACCAAAGCCTTACCCAGGAAGCCCTGGCCGTCCGGGCCGGGGTCTCGAAGCGCACCGTGGAGCGACTGGAAGCCGGGAACGGGGGCACCCAACTCTCGGCCTTCATTCGCGTTTGCCGCGCGCTCTCGCTGCTGGAGCGGCTCGATCTTCTGGTGCCCGAACCCGTGCCCAGCCCGATCGCGCAGCTCAAACTCCGCGGAAAACGCCGTCAGCGCGCCTCCTCCCCGCGCACCGCGCCCAACCCGCCCGCGGAACCGTGGCACTGGGGCGAGACACCGTGACCACCGTCGCCGAAGTCAGACTCTGGGGCCGCACCATCGGCGCCGTCTCGCTCGCCGAGGGCGCCGCGCACGCCGCGTTCGAATACGACCCCGCGTTCGCCCGCAGCGGCATCCAGGTCTCGCCGCTTACGATGCCGCTCAGCGATCGCATCTACACGTTTCCGGAGCTGGCCACGCGCTCGTTTCACGGGCTCCCCGGTCTGCTGGCGGACTCGCTGCCGGACCGCTTCGGCAACGCCCTGATCGACGCCTGGCTCGCCACGCAGGGCCGCGCGCCGGACAGCTTCAATCCCGTCGAGCGCCTCTGCTACACCGGCGCGCGCGGCATGGGCGCGCTGGAGTTCGCGCCCTCGCTCGGACCGCGACCGCAGGCCGCGAAAAAGATCGAGATCGACGCCCTCGTCCGGCTCGCCTCCGACATCCTCACCCAGCGCGAGCAGTTGCAGGGCACGCTGGCCGATCCCGACCGGGCGCGGGCGTTGAACGACATCCTGCGCGTCGGCACCTCGGCCGGCGGCGCGCGCGCCAAGGCCGTCATCGCCTGGAACCGCCAGACTCACGAGGTGCGCTCGGGCCAGGTCGCCGCCGGCTCCGGCTTCGACTACTGGCTGCTCAAGTTCGACGGCGTATCCGGAAACAAAGACAAGGAACTCGAGGACCCGAAGGGCTACGGCGCGATCGAGTATGCCTACGCGTTGATGGCGCGCGCCGCCGGCATCACGATCAGCGAGTGCCGCCTGCTCGAGGAGAACGGCCGCCGGCACTTCATGACGCGCCGCTTCGACCGGCTCGAGGGCGGCGCGAAGCTGCACATGCAGTCGCTCGGCGCCCTCGCCCACTACGATTTCAACCAGGCCGGCGCCCATGCCTACGAGCAGGCCTTCCTCGTCATCCGCCAACTCGGGCTCCCGATGGCCGCGCTGGAGGAACAGTTCCGCCGCATGACCTTCAACCTCGTCGCCCGCAACCAGGACGATCACGTGAAGAACATCGCCTTCCTCATGGACAAGGCCGGCCAGTGGTCGCTCTCGCCCGCGTTCGACATCACTTACAGCTACAATCCCTCCGGCGACTGGACCGCCCGGCACCAGATGTCGCTGAACGGCAAACGCGATGCCTTCACTCGCGATGATCTCCGCGCCGGCGCGCAGAGCGCCCTGCTCAAACGCGGCCGCGCCGAGACGATCCTCGAGGAAGTGTGTGCCGCCGTGAAGCGCTGGCCCGAGTTCGCCGCCGAGGCGCGCGTCGCCGACGGCCCCCGCCTTGAGATCCAACGCCACCACCGGCTCGAATGGTAGCACCGCCGTTCCGCCCCTGCACGAAAGTGGGATGTCGCCGCGCGTGAAAAATCGCCACGCTGGCGTCTCCTTGTCGCGCCCCTCCCGCGCGTTTCTCATGCCCCGCCTTTTCCTGCCCATCCTCCTCCTCGTCGGCTTCGCCCTCGCCGGTCGGGCCGCGGCCACTTCCGGCCGCGTGCTCGTCGAGATCTGCGAGACCGGCGCACCAAAGGCCGGCACGTGGGCCGAATCGCCGCCGCCCGCGACGGAAAGCTACACGGAAGAACTCTTCGGGCTGTTCGAGCTGCCGCAGAAATACATCTCCACCGGCGTCCGCGCCGACCGCGCGTTTCCCTCGCTCGTCCGCGCCTCGGCGCGCGTGACGCTCCCCGCCGGGAAACACCGGCTGCTCCTGCGCTCGCGCGGCGCCGCGCGATTGCTCGTCGACGGCAAGACCGTGCTGGAAACGCCGTTCGACCAGCCGCGCCAGTTCACCGTCGGTAATGCCGGCGAACTGCCCGTCGAGGAACAGGACACCTTTCTCGATCTCGGCCCCGGCTACCGTTTCGCTCCGCCTGGCAATCGCGAGGCGTGGGGCGAGTTCGCCTTCACCGGCACGGCCCCCGTCGCCATCGTGCTCGAGACCGTCATCGGCGGACTCAACCGCGACAAGGCCGCCAAGCCCTTCCGTCCCGAGCTGGGCGAAACCGTCGTCGCCGTCTCGCTCGAGGGCACGCGCGAGTGGCGCCTCCTCTCCCCGGGCGCGCGCCAGGTCGCCTACACCGACGCCGGCTGGAATGCCTACGAGGCCGAACGTCGCCCGCGCCTCGAGGCGATGAACGCCGCCGCCCGCGCCGCGCGCCGCGCCGCGTCCAAGAATTACTGGGACACCCGCCGCGCCGCCGCGCTCGCCTGGCTCGCGGCCACGCCCGAGGTGCCCGTGCCCGCGCTGCCC
>CAZENI010000542.1:0-5702 GCA_964513055.1 uncultured Opitutus sp. | reverse complement strand
GGCACGACCAGCATCACACCCGCCGCCGTCACCTTCGCCGCCAGCAGCCTCCCTCCCGAGATCGGCCGCGTCCGCCAGAACGCATGCGTCCCCGCCACCCCGTCCTCCTGCACCAGCACCATCGTGCAGACGAGCGTCAGCGCCGTGTCGGTCACGACAAACATCGCCACCAGCCCCTGCAGCCACCCGATGTCCGCGTCCGCGACGTCCGCGCGCAGCACCAGCCAGAATCCGAGCGCAAACTTCGCCGCGCCGAACGCCGCCCACATCGCCAGCCGCCCGCGCAGCAGCGCAAAATCCTTCCGCACGATATGCCCGATCATGGTCATGGTTTGAAAAATTCACTCCCCGCCGGCCGGTCCGCGCTTCAGCGCGTCGCTTCCTCCGTCGTCAGCGTCAGCGGCAGGTCCGCGACCGTCCGCTCGAAATAGTCCGCACCCTCGAACCGGACCCGCACCAGCGTGGCCCCCTCGCGCCAGCCCTCGATCTCCACCGGGCGTCCGTCGATCATCCGCCTCGGCGCCGAAGTCTCGAGGGCGAGCAGCCGCAGCGCCACCCCGTTGACCGCGCCCGCTCCGAGTTGCCGGATGTGCAGCGCCTTCACGACGCCACGCTCCCGCTGCACCAGGAGATAGGTATCCATTGCCTGGATAAGGCGCCCCGCGATCCGCACGCCCCCCGCCATCGGCCCGGCCGACCGCTCCTCCGCCAGCAGCGTCGGCTGCCGGCTCAGCGCCCAGCCGATGATCCGCGTCGACTGCGCCCCGCTCCCCGCCACCGCGCCGTCGCGCAGCGGCCCCGACGCCGCCACCGCCGCCCGCATCCTCGCCAGCGTCAATTTGCCCGAAAACGTCACCGTGCCCGCGCGCAGCCGATCGTCCGGCGCCTCCCGCAACTGCATCGCCATGTCCCAGCGCACCGGCCCGCCGCCCGGCCGCACGCCCGCCACGCGCATCGCCGCCTGGTCGCCCCAGAGTCCGCCGCGCCCGAAGCTCACCGGCACCCGCGCGCCGTCCGCCCAGCGGAGTTCTCCCTTCCCCTCCAGCGGCACGAATACTTCACCCGGCCCCGCGTCGCCGCCGATCTCGAGAAACAACGCGTGCGGCAGGTTCCGGTTCGCCGGCGTCACGAGCGTCTTCAACTCCACCGTCAACGCCGCCTCCGCCGGCGTCGGCACGCGCTTCACCTGCGCCGGCAGCAGCGTCTCGGGCCAGGCCACATTTAAGACCGCCGCGGCCGCCAGTCCCGCCACGACTATCGCCCAGCTCACCCGCGTCCGGCGCGTGAGAAACTGCCACCCCAACGCCAGCAGCATCGCCGCCCACGGCCACAGGCTCGCCAGCTCGACGCGCGCCTGCAGCAGCGCCGGATCCGCGCTTCCCGGCTCCCACCGCGCCAGCGGAAGCCCCAGCACCGCCCCCCACATCAGCCCCGTCCACGCCGCCACCGCGAAAGCCATCTGCCCGAGGTGCGCCGTCAACGCCGCCAGCACCACCGCCACCAGCACCCAACCCGCGTTCCACCACGCCCCGATCGCCAGGCTGCGCGCCGTGGCCACCCCGACGTCCCCGGCCGCACCCAACGCCACCGCCAGCGCCGCCGGCGCCACGACAAACAGCGCCGTCGCCGTCACCAGCTTCGCCGCCAGCAGCCGCCACCCCGCCACCGGCCGCGTCATCCACCACCCGTCCGAGCCCGTCGTCCGGTCTTCCAGCACCAGCGCCCCGACTAACGCCACCTGCAGCGCGAACAGGCAGAAGCCGACAATCTGCGCCACCCAGCCGACGGTCCCGATCCACGCCTCCATCTGGGTGATCTCCCGGTTCGCGCCGTCCGCCCCGACCAGCCGTATCCAAACAATGCTCACAGCGACCAGCCCCATCCACCCCGCCCACGGCCCCACGAGCCGGCGCAGGTCCTTCGTGACAATGTGCCCGGTCAGATTCACGCCGCCTCCTCCCGCACCTTCCGGCCCCGCCGCGCCAGCACCATGAAAATCTCCCGCAGCGTCATCGCGTGCGCGATCACCTGCGCCTCCGGCCAGCGCTCCCGGCACGCCGCCTCCGTCCGCTCCCGCTCGAAACGCGTCTCGACAAACCGCACCACCCGCCCCGCCGCCTCGCGCTCCACCCACGTCTCCGGCCACGCCCCGGCGCCCGCCGCGTCCGTCAACTGCCCGCCGACCGTCACCTCCACCCGCCGGAACCGCGCCTGCAGGGCCTCCGTCGTCTCGTCCAGCGCCAGCCGCCCGCTCTCGATCATCGCCACCCGGTCCGCCAGCCGCTCCACCTCCTCGATGTCGTGCGACGAGACCACCACCGTCCACTCGCCCAGCGCCGACACCTCCAGCACGCCCTTGATGAATTCGTCGCGCACCAGCGCGTCCAGCCCGCTGAACGGCTCGTCCAGCACCAGCAGTTTCGGCCGATACGCCAGCGACGACAGCAGCGCCGCCTTCATCAGCATGCCACGCGACAGTTCCTGCAGCTTCCGATCCGCCGGCAGCTCGAACCTCCGCAGCAGCGTCGCCTCCAGTTCCCGATCCCACGTCGGGTAGAACGGACGGCAGTAGTCCAGCAACTGCCGCACCGTCATCCACCGCGGCTGCTCCTGCCCTTCCGACACATAACCGATCTGCGCGAATTCCTTCTCGCCGAGCTTCCGCGAATCGACGCCCAGCACCCGCGCGCTCCCCGCCGTCGGCGCCAGCAGATTCATCAGCAGTTTCAGCGTCGTCGTCTTGCCCGCGCCGTTCGCTCCGAGCAACGCCAGCACGCTGCCCTCCGGCACCGCGAGGTTGAGGCCATGCACCGCCTCCAGCCGCCCAAACCGCCGCGTGAGATCCTGCGTTTCAATGATGTTCATGAAGAGAGAATCAGCCGGTCACATGTGGAACCCGCGAAAGCGGCCTACTCCGTTTCCCGGCATTTTTTCCGCTTTCCACATTCCACATTCCGAATTCCGCGTTCATGGCCCGTGTCGCTCGCGCGCTCAGCGTCCCCCGAGCTTCTTCCAATGCGCGGCCACCGCCGCCTGCACGTCGTCGAGTTCGAGCCCGAGTTTCTTCGCTTCCACCACCAGCCACTCCACCTCCGCTCCGAGCAGCTCCGCGCGGTCCTTCTTCGCCCCCGGCTCGCGCTCCGCCACCACGCTGCCCACCGCCGGCGTCGTCACCAGCACGCCCTCCGCCACCAGCGCCGCGATCACCTTGTGCGCCGTGTTCGGATTCACCCGCAATTCCTGGCTCAGCACCCGCACCGAGGGAAACCGATCGCCCGGCCGCATCTGCCCCGCCACGACCGCCTTTCTCACCGCAAAGACGATCTGCTCCGCCACGGGCAGGCCGGGTTTGAGTTCGATCGAGAACGGAAGCACACTGTTCTACTCGCACTAGGACAGTTAGGACGGCAAGCAAATTTTAAAATAACCTTCCCACCGCCAACCGCAGCCGTCACAAACGACCGCGGTGGCCACCACAAAGACCATTGGGCCGGGAGAGATTGAGGCTGCGATCGCGCGGCTCGCCGCCGCCATTGCCAACCGGCACCGCGAGCCGGCAAAGCTCCTCCTCCTCGGCATCGCCAACGGCGGCATCGAGCTTGCCCGCCGGCTCGCCACCCATCTGGGCGCCCGCGCCGGCACGCTCGATATCTCCTTTCACCGCGACGACATCGGCCGCCACCCGATTCCAAAGGAGTTCGCCCCGACGCAGATCCCCGCCGATGTCGACCGCGCCACCGTCATCCTCGTTGACGACGTGCTGTTTTCCGGACGCACCGTGAAGGCCGCCCTCGACGAACTCTTCGACCACGGCCGCCCGACCAAGGTGGAACTCGCGGTCCTCGTCGACCGCGGCGGCCGCCGTTTGCCGATGGCGGCCGACTACGTCGGCATCACCCTCACCCCGTCCGCCTCCGAGAAAGTCGTCGCCACGCTCGATTCCGGGTCCGCCCGGCGCGACTCGATTCGTATCGCGCCCGCGAGCGCCGCCATTCGGCAATCGGCAATCTGAAATCGGCACTCTCGAACATGTCCTGGACCCGCCGCCATCTGCTCACCGTCGAGGAACTCTCCCTCGCCGAGATCGCTCAAATTCACGCCACGGCCGCCGCGTTCAAGCGCACGCTCAAGCGCAGCGTCAAGAAGGTCCCCGCCCTCCGCGGCAAGACCATCGTCAATCTCTTCCTCGAACCCAGCACGCGCACCCGCATGGCGTTCGACATGGCCGCCAAGCGCCTCAGCGCCGATGTGATTTCCCTCGAGGGCTCCAGCAGCAGCACGACCAAGGGCGAGACCCTCCGCGACACCGCGCAGAACATCGAGGCCCTCCAGGCCGACATGCTCATCATCCGGCACGCCGCCGCCGGCTCGCCGCTCTACCTCTCGCGCATCCTCGGCATCCCCGTGATCAACGCCGGCGACGGCGCCCACGAGCATCCCACGCAGGGCCTCCTCGACACCTTCACGATGAAGGAGCACCTCGGCTCGCTGAAGGGCCGCAAGGTCGTCATCCTCGGCGACATCCTCTTCAGCCGCGTCGCCCGCTCCAATATCCACGCCCTCACGAAAATGGGCGCCGACGTCACGCTCGTGGGCCCCTCGACGCTCGTGCCCGCCTGGTTCACCAGCATGGGCGTCAGCGTCTCGCACGATCTCAAGTCCGCGCTCGCCGATGCCGAGGTTGTCATGCTTTTGCGGATTCAACACGAGCGGCAGGCCGCCGGCCTGTTTCCCTCGCTCGGCGAATACACCAGCATGTTCGGCCTGAACAAGACGCGCGCCGGCTGGCTCAACCCCAAGGCGATCATCATGCACCCCGGCCCGATCAACCGCGGCGTGGAGATCGACAGCGAACTCGCCGACGGCGCCCGCAGCGTGATCCTCGAGCAGGTGACCAACGGCATCGCAGTCCGCATGGCCGTCCTCTACCTCTGCGCCGGCGGCCAGCCGGAGCTCGTGACACCGATCGAATGAAAATCGCTCTCGTTCCTCGTTCTCTTTCTCGTTCCCTCGATCAAGAAAAAGCACCGATCCGAGAACGATAACGATTAAGAAGAGCGAGAACGATTCCCAAGCGCATGCCCACTCTCTGGATCAAAAACGCCCGCGTCATCGACCCCGCCGCCAAGCGCGACGCGGTGGGTGATCTCTTCGTCGCCGACGGCAAGTTCGCCGCCTCGCTCTCCGCCGCCGCGAAGAAACGCGCGAAGAAAATCGACGCCCGCGGCCTCGTCGCCTGCCCCGGCCTCGTCGACATCCACGTCCACTTCCGCGAGCCCGGCCAGGCCCACAAGGAGACGATCGCCACCGGCTCCCGCGCTGCCGCCGCCGGCGGTTTCACCACCGTGGTGATGATGCCCAACACCTCGCCGGTCGCCGACAACGCCGGCACCATCCAGTTGATGAAGGACGTCGTCGCCCGCGACGCCGTCATCCGCGTGCTGCCCACCGGCTGCATCACCGTCGGCATGAAGGGCCAGGCGCTCGCCCCGATCGGCTCGCTCAAGCGCGCCGGCGTCGTCGCCATCACCGACGACGGCGACTGCGTGCAATCCAACGATCTCATGCGCCGCGCGGTCGAATACGCGAAGATGTTCGAC
Source organism: uncultured Opitutus sp. (assembly GCA_964513055.1). Classification (GTDB taxonomy): domain Bacteria; phylum Verrucomicrobiota; class Verrucomicrobiia; order Opitutales; family Opitutaceae; genus ER46. The sequence continues at coordinate 102 of CAZENI010000542.1, read as the reverse complement.
CTGCCCGTGATGGATCACTGCCAGGATCATTCGATGACGCAGGGCGCCGTGATGAACGAGGGCGTCATGTCGACGCGCCTGGGACTGCGCGGCTGGCCCAAC
>CAZENI010000541.1:0-5718 GCA_964513055.1 uncultured Opitutus sp. | reverse complement strand
AGGATGACGGTGCCGAGGACGAGGGTGTAGAACACGTTGAACGCCCTATAAAAAAAATCACAGCCGATGCCGGGGATTTGGAAAATGGTCTCGATGACGAAGGAGCCGGTGAGGATGCCGGCGACGGCGGGGCCGAGACAGGACACGACTGGGAGCAGGCCGCCACGCAGCGCGTGGTGCGTGACGACGCGGAACTCGGAGGCGCCCTTGGCGCGCGCGGTGCGGATGAAATCCTGGCTGAGAATCTCGAGCATGCCGCCGCGGGTGAGGCGAGAGATGGGCGCGGCGTAGGCGAGGCCGAGGACGAGCGCGGGCAGCACGCGGTCGGCGGGGCCATACCAGCCGGAGGCGTTGAACCAGCCGAGGTGGATCGCGAAGGCCAGCACGAGCAGCGGACCGACGACGAAGGTCGGAATGGAGATGCCCATCATGCCGAAGGTGGATGCGGTGTAGTCGATCCAGGTGTTGCGGCGGATGGCGGCGAGTGTGCCGAGGGCGATGCCGAGGCCGAGGGCGACGGCGAGCGCCAGGCCGCCGAGCTCGGCGGAGACCGGGAGTTTGTCGGCGATGATTTCGTTGACCGTGCGGTTCGGATACTTGAAGGACGGGCCGAGGTCGCCGCGCGCGAGGCTGCCGAGGTAGTCGAGGTATTGCCGCCAGAGCGGCTGATCGAGGCCGTAGTGTTTCTCGAGGTTGCGGAGGATCTCCGGCGTGACGGCCTTTTCCGCCGTGAACGGTCCACCCGGCACGAAACGGATCATGAAAAACGTCGCGGTGATGACGAGGAAGAGCGCCAGCAACGACTGCAGGAAACGCGACGTGATGAAGCGGAACATCAGGGAAGTGCGAAGGAGGAAGGCAGAAGTCCGAAGTCAGACAAGGGGGAAGCGGTCGGCCGGCGCGGTCGGCGGGGGTGCCCCATGAGGGCGGCTGAGGACAGCCGCCCCTACCTTTCCAAGTCCACGTATTTCCAGGGGAAGTTGTCCGCGAGGGTGGTGTAGTAGTGTTTCACCTTCGGGCTGATGAGGCGGGCGTGGGTGTAGAAGAAGATCGGCATGACGGGGAGCTCATCGATCAGGATCTTCTCCATCTGCTGGTAGATCTCGTAGCGCGCCTCGGTGGTCTTCGCCCGCAGGGCGGAGTGGAGGAGGCGGTCGTAGTCGGCGTTGCCCCAGTTGGTGTCGTTGTTGCCGCCGTTGGTCTCCCAGAGGTCGAGGAAGACGTGCGGGTCGACGTAGTCGGCGATCCAGCCGGCGCGCTGGAACTGGAAGTTCTTCGAGTGCTGGGCCTCCATGTAGACCTTCCACTCCTGATTGTAGAGCGTGATGTCGACGCCGAGGTTGGTGCGCCACATCTGCTGCAGGGCTTCGGCGATGACGCGGTGTTTCTCGAGGGTGTTGTAGAGGAGCTCGACCTTCGGAAAGCCCTGGCCGCCGGGGTAGCCGGCCTCGGCGAGGAGGCGTTTCGCCTCGGCGAGATCGCCCTGCAGGCGGTGGCGGCTGGTGTAGCCGAGGACATCGGGCGGGACGATGTGGTAGGCGGGTTTCTCGCCGGCGAGGGTGACGTTCTTCACGAGCGTCTCGCGATCGATCGAGAGGGCGAGGGCGCGGCGCACGCGCACGTCGTCGAAGGGTTTTCGCTGCACGTTGAAGCGGTAGAAATACACGCCGCACCACGGATCGATGCGGATCGAGTCGGGATGATCGCGCTGGTAAACGGCGGATTTCGCGAGCGGGACCTCGTTGGTGATGTGGAGCTGGCCGGTGCGAAACATCCGCTCCTCCACCTCGGCGAGCTCGACCGGGTGGAAGTGAATCTCGTCGAGCTTCACGCGGTCGCGGTCCCAGTAGGTGGGCGAGCGGGCGGCGACGATCTTCTGATTCGGGCGCCACTCCTTGAGGACGAAGGCGCCGTTGCTGACGAAGTTCTCCGGGCGGGTCCATGCGGAGTTGCGCCGCTGATCGAGGGCGCCGAATTTCTTCAGCGTCGGCGTGTGCATGGGATACCACGGGTAGAAATTCAGCGCGTGGAGCAGGAAGGGCGTGGGGATCTTGAGCGTGAGCTGGAGAGTGCGGGCGTCCATCGCCTTGAAGCCGGTTTGCGAAAAATCCTTCAGCTTGCCGTCGTAATACTCCTTCGCGCCGGCGACGTGGTTGTAGAGCATGTAGGCATACTCGGCGCCGAGGGCGGGCGTGAGCATGCGCTGGTAGGTGCGGACGAAATCGTCGGCCGTGATCAGATCGCCGTTGGACCACTTCGCGTTGGCGCGGAGGTGGAACGTGTAGACGAGGCCGTCGGGCGAGATGTCCCAGCGCTCGGCGACGCCGGGCACGATGTTCATCTGCGGATCCTCGGCGACGAGGCCCTCGTAGAACGCGAGCATCAGGTGATGCTCGGGCACGCCGGTGATCGTGTGCGGATCGAGATCCTGCGGCTCGGCTTGGTTGCCGAAGTTCAGGATTTTCAGCGCGGGGGCGGCGCCGGCGGTCGCCGCGCCCGAGGCCTTCTGATTCTTGGAGCAACCGCCGACGAAGAACGCGAGGCCGGCGAGGAGAGCGACCACGAGCGGGAAACGGCGAGGCATGCCGGCCATGACAGCACGCGGCGGGCCGCGTGCAAGCGGTGAGCGATCAACGCGGGCGCCCGGTGGTCGGGCCGGGCTTTGCCGTGAGGGCGGAGGGGTGTGGGCGTTTCGTGTGGGTGGGTGGGGCGGCGGGACATGTCCCGCCGTCAAAGCGCCGACATGTCGGCGCACTCCAAAGCGGCAGGAAGGCGGAGGTTACTTTTTCCCCTTCAGCATCGCGTCGCGCTTCGCCTTGAATTCGTTGCCGGGGCGCCACTCGGGCCACTGGGTGCCGTGGGCGAGGCGGAGGCCGACTTGGAGGAGGAACTCGGTGTCCTGCGCGGCGCCCTCGAAAGTCCAGTCGGGTTTCACCTCGTCGCTCGGCTGATGGTAGTCCTTGGCGATATACTCGTTGACCTTCTTCTCGGCGTAGTCGGCGGGCTGGCCGATGAACTTCTTCCCGGCCTTCGAGTAGAACGCGGGCACGCCGACCTTCGCGAACTCGAAGTGGTCGCTGCGATAGTAGCCGCCGCGCTCGGGGTGGCTGTCGGCGCGCAGCTCGCGGCCCTGCTCCTTGGCGACGGCGAGACCGATGTCGTCGATGGTCGACGCGCCGTAGCCGATCACTTCCAGATCGCTCGTGCGGCCAAACTGGTTCGCGCCGTCCATGTTGATGACGGCGACGGTCCGGGCGAGCGGGTAGAGGGGATTCTGCGCGTAGTAGCGCGAGCCAAGGAGGCCCTTTTCCTCGGCGGTGACGGCGAGGAAGAGGACGCTGCGCTTCGGCTGCTGCGCGGGCGGCAGGGCCTTCATCGCCTGGGCGATCTCGAGCAGCACGGCGACGCCGGCGGCGTTGTCGGCGGCGCCATTGTAGATCTGGTCGCCGGATTTCTGCGGGTCGCGGCCGAGGTGATCCCAGTGGGCGTTGTAGATCAGGTATTCGTTGCGGAGCTTGGCGTCGGTGCCGGGGAGCAGCGCGAGGACGTTGCGCGAGGCGACGTTGCGGAGCGTGTTGTCGACGGTGAAGGAGGCCTTGGCGCCGAGCGGCACGGGTCGGAACTCGCGGGTGACGGCGGACTTTTTCAGCGTGTCGAAATTCCCGCCGCCGGCGGCGATCAGCTTCTTCGCGGCGTCGAGCGTGAGCCAGCCAGAGAACGCGACGTGGCCGGCGTTCTTGTCGGGCGTGCTGATCTCGAAGTTCTCGCGCGTCCAGCTCGAGACGACCACGCCGAACGGATACGCGGCGGGCGCGGTCTCGTGGACGATGAGGCAGGCGGCGGCGCCCTTCTGGGCGGCGATCTCGTATTTGTAGGTCCAGCGGCCATAGTAGGTCATGGCCTTGCCGCCGAAAACCTTCGGGTCGAGCTGGCCGTCGGCGCCGGTCACGGGCGGATCGTTGATCAGCATGACGACCGTCTTGCCGCGGACATCGACGCCCTTGTAGTCGTCCCAGCCGAACTCGGGCGCGACGATGCCGTAGCCGACGAAGACGACGTCGCTGTCGCGGCCCTCGACGCGCGGGGCGACGCGGCTGGAGAAGCCGACGAAGTCGTTGATGTTCTCCATCGGCAGCGGCCGGCCGCCGACGGTGAAGCCGAGGGTGGGCTTGGACGTGATGCCGACGAGGGGCGCGTCCTGGATGTAGGTGCCGTTGGGGTTGCCGGGCTGGAGGCCGAGCTTCTTGAATTCAGATTCCAGATACTTGACGGTCTTCTCCTCGCCGGGCGTGCCGGGGCCGCGGCCCTCGAACTCATCGGAGGCGAGGACCTTGGTGCGCGCGAGGAGGCTGGCGGCGGAGATGGCGGGCTTGGGATCGGCGGCCACGAGGGCGGCGGCGCCGGCGGCCCAGAGCAGGGCGAAGGGGACGAGCTTATTTTTCATCGAGGTGAACGGTTTGGTAGCAGCGTGACCAAAGTCCGTCTTCCTGCCAGCCGCGAACGCGCGGAGACATGAGCCAGAGCTTCGGGTTGAAATAAAGGGGCGTGAGCGCGGCGTCGGCGAGCAGGCGGCTTTCCAAGGCGAGGAGCATCGTGGCGCGTGCGGCGGGATCGGCGGTGGCGCGGGCGGCGGCGAAGTTCGTGTCGAACCACGGCTCGCTCCAGTGCGGGTAGTTTTCGGAGGCGCCGGTCACGAAGTCGCCGAGGATCTCCGCGGCGTCGGCGACGTCGGGAATCGCGGTGATGAAGGCGAGATCGTAGTCGCCGGTGGCGAGCGAGCTGAGGTGGACCTTGGCCTCTCGGATCGCGATCGCGACGTCGATGCCGAGCTCCTGGCGCCACATGGCCTGGATGGCCTCGAGCACGGAGACCTGCGACGGCGCCCACGCAGTGATCTCGAGGCGCGGGAATTTCTTGGGATCGAGGCCGGTGGCGGCGAAGAGAGCGCGGGCGCGCGGCGCGTCGTGCCGGTGATCCGGGGGACTGGCGGTGGATTCACCGGGCGCGCGCAGCGCGGGCGGGATCAGCCGGCCGGTGGCGGGCTGGCCGCCCTTGAGCACGCGGTCGACGATCACCTGGCGGTCGATGGCGAACGCGAGCGCGCGGCGCACCTGGGCGTTGTCGAGCGGAGGGCGGCGGGTGTTGAAGGACAGGTAGCGCGTCTCGATCATCGGGGCGCGATGGAGCTCGGCGGGACGCTCGCGCGCGTAGACTTCGACCTTGGAAAACGGGACGGACATCGTGACGTCGAGCTGGCCGGCGCGATAGGCGCGTTCCTCGGTGTCGCCGCTGTCGAAGCGCAGGAAATGGATCGCGGCGAGCTTCACGCCGGCGGCGCCGTGCCAGTGGGGATTCTTTGGCGCGACGATGCGTTGATCGGGGCGCCACTCGGCGAGCGTGAAGGGGCCGTTGCCGACGAAGTGGCCGGGGCGCGTCCAGGCGCGGCCGTGTTTTTCGACGACGCGCACCGGCACGGGCAGCCAGGGGCCGCTCGCGACGTAGTAGGGAAAGCGCGGCGTGGGCTCGGCGAGGGTGATGACGAGCGTGCGGGTATCCGTGGCCCGGATGCCAACGGCGCTGAAATCCGTGAGCGTGCCGGCGACGAAGGCGCGGGCGTTTCTCACCGGATAGAAGACGCTGGCCTTGGGCGCGGCGGTGGCGGGCGTGAGCAGGCGGCGATACGAGGCGACGAAATCGGCGGCGGTGACGGGTGCGCCA
>CAZENI010000540.1:0-5738 GCA_964513055.1 uncultured Opitutus sp. | reverse complement strand
CAGCCGCGCGCCCAGTTCCCGGGTTGTGCACCCGAGGTATTTTCGCTCCGCCTCGGCCAGCGGCCGCTTGCGCTCCCGCGCGTGGTTCACGATCGCGCTCAGCGCGAACGGATGCAGCTTCAGCAGGGCGAGCTTGCCGATGTCGTGCAGCAGGCCCGCCGTGTAGGCGCTGCCCGCCATGTAGTCGAACTCAAGATACGAGCAGGTGAACTGCGCGACCCGACCCACGGCGATCTGGAACATCCAGAAGCCCGGCCAGGTGAACCCACCCGACCCGAGGTGCCGCTCCTCCGCGATCGGCAGCGCCTTCGCCAGCGCCTGCAGCTTCAATTCCCCGAGCATCGTCGCCCCCGTCCGGCCGTCGTCGATCACGGTCATCTCGTCGTGTTCGATCTGGTTCGCCGCCGCCAGCACCTGCGCGCACAGCCCGGGATCGCTCGCGACCAGATCCATCACCTGGCTCATGCTGGTCGCGCGGCCGTCGGCAAACATCTGGAACGCCGCCGCCGTCGTGTCGATCACGGGGCAGCCCGCCAGCGCCTCGACCTGTTTCAGCAACTGGCCCGCGTCGACGAGCGGACCGCCTGCATCCACATCGGCCCGCTGCCACCGCGTGCGCTCGGCCGCTTCCCGCGCCTCGAGGCGTTCCTTTTCCGAACGCATGCAATCCGGCGCGTAGGAGGGGTTGAGCTGGCAGAAAATCAGCCGGCTCGCGAAATCCAGCGTCTCGGCGCATTTGCGGAAGACCACCCAGTTGCCCACCGCCGCCTGCTCCAGCAGATCCCGGAGAAAGTCGACTCCCGCCCAGACGCCCGCGCTCTCCGCGTTGGTGGCCAGTTCCGTGATCTGCGCGAACACCTCCTCGTTCTGCCGCCGATCCGCCCAGTCGGGAAACGTCTGCGCCGCCCGGTCGTAGCCGGTCATGACCGCGCGCCGCATCGCGTTGAGCGAGTCGGGGCTCAGGCCCGCCATCGAGCAGAAGGACCGCGGCTCCTCGAAATGGAGGTTCCGCCACGGGTTCTTCGCCGCCTTCGCGATTTCGTTGAAGATCTGTTCGTCGTTGAACGGCTTGATCAGGTAGTTCTGCACCCGCAGCCCGAGGGCCTTGCGCACGAGCTTGGCGTCCGTCTCGTAGGTGTAGACGACGACCGGCAGGATGCGCCAGAAGCAGTCCTCCCGCAGCCGCTGGAGAAACGCCGTCGTCGCGCTGCCGCCCAGCTTCAACTCGATGAAAACCAGATCGAAGACCACCCCTTCCCGCAACATCCGCCAGGCGTCGTCCGGGCGGGTCGCGACGAAGCAGGCGTGGTTGCCGCGGGCCAGGATTCCCTGCATGGCGCGACCGGCCACTTCGTTGTCATCGAGGAGGAGGATGTTGGCCATCGGGTTGTGGGACGCGAGTAAGGGGCGTAGTTCTGCGTATGAATCGGCCGCAATCGCCGGTCACTGAAGGCAAAGCTGCGGCAAAATACCCCCAGCGCGGGTTTGTCATGAATTTTTGACGATCGGCGCGCCGCCTCCCGGCGGATTGACACTTCGCGCCGGCGCTGCGCCTTTGGCGGCGAATGCCACCGTCCCCCCTGCCCGCCGCCCCGCTCGCGCCCTTCCGCCAGCCGGACGGCCGCCGGCCGGACGCCGACGCCGTGCTCGAGCGCTTCCTCGCCGTCAGCGCCGCCCGCGGGCTGGAACTCTACCCGGAACAGGAGGAGGCCATCCTCGAACTGCTCGCCGGCCATAACGTGATTCTCAATACGCCGACCGGCTCCGGCAAATCGCTCGTCGCGGCCGCGTTTCACTTCCAGGCCCTCTGCGCCGGCGAGCGCTCGGTCTACACCTGCCCGATCAAGGCCCTGGTGAACGAGAAGTTCCTGTCGCTCTGCCGCGACTTCGGGCCGGAAAACGTCGGCATGATGACCGGCGACGCCAGCGTGAACCCGCGCGCCCCGATCCTCTGCTGCACCGCCGAGATTCTCGCCAACATCGCGCTGCACCGCGGCGCCGAGAGCGACATCCGCGTGGTGATCATGGACGAGTTTCACTACTACTCCGACGCCGAGCGCGGCTACGCCTGGCAGGTGCCGCTGCTCACGATGCCGCGCGCCCGCTTCCTGCTCATGTCGGCCACGCTCGGCGCCACGGAGTTCTTCGAAAAGGAAATGACGCGCGTCACCGGCGTGCCGAGCGTCACGGTGCGGAGCGATCGCCGGCCGGTGCCGCTCGAGTTCGAGTATTCCGAGATGCCGCTGACCGAGCGCGTCGCCGAGCTCCTGGCGCTCAAGCGCGCGCCGGTCTACCTCGTGTATTTCACGCAGCGCTCCGCGAGCGAGGCCGCGCAGGCGCTGATGAGCCTCAACATCTGCACGAAGGAGGAGAAAGCCGCTCTGCAGGCGGAGCTGGAGCGCGCGCGCTTCAACAGTCCCTATGGAAAAGACATGCGCCGCTGGCTCCGCCACGGCATCGGCGTCCATCACGCCGGCCTGCTCCCGAAATACCGCATCCTCGTCGAGCAACTCGCGCAGAAAGGCCTGCTCAAGTTGATCTGCGGCACCGATACGCTCGGCGTCGGCATCAACGTGCCGATCCGCACCGTCGTGTTCACGCAGCTCTGGAAATACGACGGCAAGAAGGCCGCGATCCTCAGCGTGCGCGACTTCCGCCAGGTCTCCGGCCGCGCCGGCCGCAAGGGCTACGACGACAAGGGCTACGTCGTCATCCAGGCGCCCGAGCACGTCATCGAGAACAAGCGCGCCGAGGAAAAGGCCGCGGGCGATCCGAAGAAGAAAAAGAAGCTGGTGAAACAAAGCGCCCCCGAAGGCGCGGTCGGTTGGGACGCGAGGACTTTCGAGCGTCTGCGCACCGCGCCGCCCGAGGAGCTGCAGTCGCGCTTCGACGTCTCGCACGGCATGCTGCTGCTCGTGCTCGGCCGCGAGGGCGACGGCTGCCGCGCGATGCAGCGAATCATCCGCGACTCGCACGAGACCGCGCACCGCAAGCGCGGGCTGCGGAAGCGCGCCTGGCAGCTCTTTCGCGCCCTCGTCGACCGGAAGATCGTGGAGATTGTCCCGCGCAAGGTGGAGCCCGAGGTCTCCGTCGGGCTGGGTTCGTCCCCGGCAGGCGACCCAAAGCCTGATGGGGACATTGGGCTCCACCGCTCCAAGCTCCGCGTCAACGTCGAGCTGCAGGATGACTTCTCCCTCCACCAGGCGCTCTCGCTCTACCTCATCGACACGCTGCCGCTACTCAATCGGGAGTCGCCCGACTACCCGTTCGACGTGCTCACGCTCTGCGAAGCGATCGTCGAGGACCCCGACGCCATCCTGCGCCGGCAGGTCGACAAACTCAAAACCGAGAAGGTCGAGGAGATGCGGGCCGCTGGCGCGAGCTACGACGAGCGGATGGAGAAGCTCGAGCAGATCGAGCACCCAAAGCCGCTGCGCGAGTTTCTTTACGACACCTTCAACGCCTTCGCCGCCGCGCATCCGTGGGTCGACCAGGAGAACGTCCGACCCAAGTCGATCGCGCGCGAGATGTTCGAGCGCTACCTGAGCTTCGCCGACTACATCCGCGAATACGGCCTGCAGCGCTCGGAGGGCCTGCTGCTGCGGCATCTCTCGCAGGTGTGGAAAGTGCTTTCGCAAACCGTGCCGACCACCGCCAAGACCGAGGAGGTCGTGGAGATGGAGGACTACTTCCGCGAGCTGATCCGCGGCATCGACTCGAGCCTGCTCGAGGAATGGGAGCGGTTGCGCAATCCGGATTTCATCGCGGCGGAGATCGCCGGCGCGGACAAACCCGCGCGGCCGGCGAGCTTCGACATCACCCGTGACACCGTGGCGTTTCGCCGGCTCGTGCGCATCGCGATCTTCGGCTTTCTGCAGGATGTCGCCGCGCGCGACTGGGAGAGCGCCGCGGCGCGGCTCGCCACGGGCGAAGCCGGAATCGCGCCCCCGGAAGGCACGCCCATGTCCGCCGAGGCGAAGCGTCTCGAGGCCGCCTTCGGCCCCTACTTCGATGCGCGCGGTCGCTTCCGTCTCGACCCCGAGGGGCGTTCCGCGAAGCACACGCATTGGGACGACGCGGCGACCGATCCGCTGCGCATCGCGCAGGTGCTGATCGACACGCAGGAGCTGAACGACTGGGAAGCCGGCTTTACCGTGTCGCTCGCGGATTCCCGCGCGCAGAATCGCGCCGTGGTCCGCTTCGAGGCCGCCGCACCGATCGGCACACCGGGCGGCTGACTCCGTTCACGGCTGCCGGAACGCCGGATTCGCGCGGAGCAATCTCGCATGCTCGGCCACGCGACCGGCGAGTTCCGGCAGCGCCGCCTCGTTGACCGTCTCGTCCGGCTGCCCCGGCGTGTAGCGATAGAACTCGCGCGCCACGATCCGGCCGTCGGGGCTCCAGCCGCTGCGCCACTCGACGTAGCGCGCGTCGACCGTGCGCACCGCAAAGCCGATCGTCGGATTCTTCTTCTTGCCGCCCTGCTCGCCCGGCCGATCGAAGACGTGATACACGGCCTCCTTCCACGGCAGCGCCGGGTTCGCCAGCAACGGCGCGAAGCTCCGGCCGTCCGTCAGCGGCAGGGCCGGCAGCCCCGCGAGTTCCACCAGGGTCGGGAAAATATCCACCGTCTCCACCAACTGGACACACGCGGCGCCATGCGCCCGTCCGGGCGCGGCCACGATCAGCGGGCTGCGCGTGGCGCGCTCGAAATTCGTGCTCTTCGCCCACTGGTCGAGGTCACCGAGGTGCCAGCCGTGGTCGCCCCAGAGGACCACGATGGTGTTCTGCTCCAGGCCCAGTTCCCGGAGGCTTTTCAGCACCTTGCCGATCTGCGCATCGACGTAGCTCGTGGCCGCCGCGTAGCCGTGGATCAACTTGCGCTGCGTCGCCTCGTCGTAGTGCGCGCCCGGACCGTGCGCGATGTCGTGGAAGTTCTTCAGCCCGTGATTGCGCGCCAGCGCCGGCGTGCCCTTCGGATAGGCCGGCTGCGGCGGCAGCGGGAGCGCCGCCCGGTCGTAAAGATCCCAATATTTCTTCGGGGCCACGAACGGCAGGTGCGGTTTGTGGAAGCCCACCGCGAGCAGGAACGGCTTCGTCTTGTCCGCCCCGAGCTTTCGCAGCCGCTCGATCGCGGCCTCCGCCGTCTGCCCGTCGTTGTAGGTGTTGTCGGCCACGTCGAGCGATTCGGACACCGGCCCGCCGCCGCCTTCCTCGCCGGTTTCGCGCGCCTCCTTGCGGCTCACCTTCTTTCCGCCGGGCGAGGCATACGGCGCCGCCTTGGGCACCCACACTTCGTCGAACACGTCGCCATCCTTGCGCGTGCCGCCTTCCGGCTTGCCGTGCCAGATCTTGCCGAGGGAAACGGTCGCGTAGCCGTTCGCCCCGAAAGTCTGACCGAGCGTCGAGACGTCCTTCACGTGCTGCCACACGTGCGGACCGTAGACCTGATGCGTGCGCTCGCTGCGCAGGCTCGTGAGCAGCGCGACCCGCGAGGGAATGCACACCGCGAACTGCACATAGTGCCGATCAAAACGCACGCCGCGCGCCGCGAGCGCGTCCATGTGCGGCGTCTTCATCCAGTCGACGCCGTAACAGCCGAGCTGCGGCCGCAGATCGTCGACGGCGATGAAGAGGATGTTCGGTTTCGCCGGCGCGGCCGGTTGGGCCATCAGCACCGGCCCCAGCGCCAGAAGCGCCGCCAGCTCTCCGGCGAGGACACCGCCCGGCCGTCGGTC
>CAZENI010000539.1:0-5745 GCA_964513055.1 uncultured Opitutus sp. | reverse complement strand
CGTCTCGAACATGCGCAATGAACTGCGCACGAACATCGCGCCCGGCACCGCCGACACGCTGCTGCCGAAGTCGATCTTCCCCTACGACGTGAACTGGGCCGGCCCGGACACGAAGCTCTCGCGCGATTTCGACAATGTGCAGGTGTCGATCGAGCAGAAGCTCCTCGAGGACCTCACGGTGCAGGCCGTTTACCTGAAGAACCGGACCGACGCGGTGGCGAAATCCTTCGTCTACAATGGCAACGTGATGGATTTCTTCGGGGATCCGAATGCGACGATTCCCGCCCCGAGCGGCACCGGCTCGATTCGCAATCCGCGCGCCGGCCAACTCTACATCGAGACCAACCAGCTCGACGACCGCACCGAGACGGAGAACGAGATCAAGCGCGTCACGCTCGCCTACGCGCTGCGGCTCGGAAAATGGTTCGGCAATCACCGGATGGCGGCGCTCTACGAGAACGCGGTGCAGGACCGGCACACGCGCGCGCGCCGCGAGATCCTCGTCGATCAGAACAACCGCCCGCTCGCCAACACCGCCGATCCCGCGAACGCGCAGAATCTCCTCTACCGGCGCACCTACGTGACGGAGGGCGATTTCTCCACTTACACGCACCAGGGCCTCTACACGCCGCTCGCGCCATTCGTCTACAACGGCCTGACGGTGCAGTCGCGTCTGATCAACACCGGCGAGCTCTCCTCCGTGAAGGACACGAAGAGCTACATGGCCGCGCTGCAAAGCTCCTTCCTCGACAACAAGCTCACCACCACGGCCGGCTACCGGCGCGACGACATCGTCTACCTCGACGATTCCTCCGCGCGCATCAGCAATCCCGCGGATCCGCGGATCGTCTCCGGCCAATACGTGCTGAACGAGCTCGCGGCCGTGCCCGGCTTCGAGCGGCACGTGGTGCATCCCAAGACCATCACCGCGGGCGGCGTGCTGCACCTCCACAAGCGCCTCTCGGTTTTCTACAACCACTCCACCAACGTCGGCGCGCCGCGCTTCAACCGCAGCATCCTCCCGCGCGGCGACATCCCCGGAACGCCCGAGGGCACCGGCAAGGACACGGGCCTGATGATCGATCTGCTCGGCGACGACCGCTTCTTCGCCCGTATGACCTATTTCGAGACGGCGCAGACCGGCGACGCCGCCGTCTCGCCCAGCGGCGCGGTGCTCAACGCGCAGGCGCTCGGCCGCTCGCAGGTGCTCGCCGTCAACGCCGCCCTCGTCGCCGCCGGCCGGATGACACAGGCGCAGTCGGACGCGCAGTCCTTCAACTGGAACGCGGCGATCATCGACACCGTGAGCAGCGGCTACGAGGTCGAGCTCATCGCCAACCCGACGCGCAACTGGACGATCCGCGCCAACTACTCCAAGTCCGAGCGCGACCGCGAAAACTTCTTCGCCGAGGGCTACGCCTACTTCGCGCAGAAATTCCCCGAGTGGCGCCAGCTCGCCGCCGGCAACGCCGCGCTCCTCGCCACGATCGAGACGAACATCACCGCAATCCAGACCAACGAACTCGACGGCCGCGCCGTGGCCCAGGAGCAGGGCTTCGGCTCGATTCCGCACAAGGCGACGATGAACACGCGCTACAAGTTCGACACCGGCAGCTTCCTGGGCGAGCAGCTCAAGGGCCTCTCCGTCGGCGGCGCGGTGCGCTTCCAGTCCGGCACCTTCAGCCAGACCGACACCCGCGCCGCAACTGCAGGCGGCACCGGCAAGGACTACTTTACCAAGGCCACGCTCTTCTCGGACGCGTTCGTGAAGTATCAGTTCAAGCTGTGGCGGAAGAGCGTCACGAGCGTGCAGGTCAACGGCCGCAACATCTTCAACTCCGATCGCGACAGCCTCGCGCGCTACAACTCCACCTTCACCGGTCCGCGCCGCATCTACCTGCGCGAGCCGCGCTCGTGGAAGGTGACGTTTGCGGCGGAGTTCTGAGTGGGCGTCTAAAAAGGCCTGCGGTAGGAGCGCGCTTGCGCGCGATGGGGTGCGTCGTCACCAGCGCACAGGCCGGCGGAATCGCCCGCAAGCGGGCTCCTACCTTCCAAGCCGCTCCATCTCCAGATTCGGGGCGGGCCTCCCGACTCATCGCTCGACCTCCCGCCGTTCACCCTCTAGCCGTTTGCTTCCCCTGATGAACACCAACGACTCCGCCCTGTCGCTTCCGCCCCTGCCGTCCCGTCGCACTTTCCTGAAAACGTCCGCCGTCGCCGCGGCGGCGTTCACGCTTCCGCGCTTCAGCATCGGCCAGGCGGGCCCGTCCGCCAACGGCCGGATCAACGTCGCCTGCATCGGCATCGGTAACCGCGGGTTTTACGCGGTCTCCGAGTTGATGAAGGACCCGCGCGTGAACCTCGTGGCGTTCTGCGACGTGGATCAGGAGCGCGTGCAGGACACCTACAAGAAGGGCGGCGAGTTGAAGAAGAACTCCGAGCTCACCTGCGCCGATCTGCCGACGGTCGCGCTGTTCAAGGATTACCGGGAGATGTTCGCGAAGATGGCGGACAAGATCGACGCGGTCACCGTCTCGACGCCGGACCATCACCACTACCCGGCGGCGATGCTCGCGATCAAACACGGCAAACACGTCTATGTGGAGAAGCCGCTGACGCACACCGTGGGCGAAGCGCGGGCGTTGCGCGCCGCCGCGAAACAGAAGGGCATCATCTCGCAGATGGGGAACCAAGGGCGCGCGACCGATGGCATCCGCCTGATGCGCGAGTGGGTGGCCGCGGGCGTGACCGGCGACGTGCGCGAGGTGCACGCGTGGTCGCCCGAGTTCAACGAGCGGTATTTCACGCGGCCCGCCTCCCTGCCGCTCGCCGGCGAGACGCCGCCCGCGACCCTTGACTGGGATCTGTGGTGCGGTCCGGCGGAGAAACGGCCGTATCACTCGAGCATCGCGCCGGTGCGCTGGCGCGGCTGGTGGAACTACGGCAACGGCATGCTCGGCGACTGGGCGTGCCACACGCTCGACGCGCCGTTCTGGGCGCTGGAACTGGGCTCGCCGACCTCCGTCGAGGCGAAGGTCGACGCGGTCAACGACGAGATCGTCCCGCGCACGGCGGAGGTCACGTATCAATTTCCCGCGCGGGGCTCGCGGCCGCCGGTGGTGTTGAAGTGGTTCGAAGGTCCCGGCATGAAGCCGAAGAAACCGGAGCGCTGGGAGGACGATGCGAAGAAACCCGGCCTGCCCGAGCGCGGCATGCTGATGATCGGCGCGAAGCAGACGATTTACGCGGGCGGCGGCCGCCCCGACAGCCCGCGGCTGCTCGGCAACGCGGTGATGGAAGAGTTCAAGAAGAACCGTCCGCCGGCGACCATCCCGCGCGTGCTGGGCGGGCCGATGAAGGAGTGGCTCGACGCCATCGCGAAGCAGGGGCCGATGCCCGGCTCGAATTTCGAGTATTCCGTGCCGCTCTCCGAGATGGTGCTGCTGGGCGTCGTCGCCGTGCGCACGGGCAGGAAACTCGAGTGGGACGCGAAGGCCGGGAAGATCACCAACGACCCGGCGTTGAACAAATACGTCCAGGTGAGCGCCCGCGACGGCTGGAAGGTGTGAACCTGGGCTTTTGACGCCCTCGCTTGTAGTCCCGCCTTCAGGCGGAATCCGATCGCAGACCGCCTGAAGGCGGATCTACGCACTCACTCTCATGGCCCCACACCCACCCGCCGCGCCGAGACTCGAGCGCCGGACGATGGTGTTGATGGGGTTGATGATGGCCGGCGCGGGCAGCGTCGACGCCATCACGGCGAACATGCTGCCGATCACCGCGAAGCACTTCACGGAAAACGTGGCGTTGATCAGCGTGATGGTCGCGCTGAACCGGGTCTGCGGATTCCTCGTGCAGCCCTACGCGGCGTGGAAGAGCGACCGCCATCGCAGCCCGCACGGGCGGCGGCGGCCGTTCCTCCTCGGCGCGTGGCCGGTGGTCCTGGTCTCCGTCGGGCTGCTCGGGGCGCTGCCGTTCCTCGTGCCGGTGGCGTATCACCACACGCTCCTGATTGTCGCGGTGGTGTTCGTCGTGAACCTCGTGATGCAGGCGGCGCTCGATCTGTGCTACGGCACGGCGGACCCGCTGTATGGCGACACCTTCACCGCGGGCCAGCTCGGGCGCGCCAACGGCATCCGGATGATCGTCGGCTCGGTCGCGGGCGTCGGGATGAGCTTCTTCTTCGTGCCCCTGGCTGACCACCACGAGTTCTGGCCCTACGCGGGCGCGATGGGCTTCGTGGCCATGGCCTACGTCGTCACGCGCTGGTTCCTGCGGGAGAACGTGCCGGCCGACCTGCCGCCTCCGGCGCGCTACCATCCGCTGCGGCCCCTCGCCGAGCTGCGCGATCCGCAGACGCGCAGCGTGGCGATCTGCGGTTCGGCCGTGCTGGCGGCGCTTGCGCTCACCGAGATGCTGCACGCGCTGTTTGTCACCGAGACGCTCGGCCTTTCCAAGACCGCGCTCGGCGCCACGACGACGGCCGGGCTGGTCGTGAGTTTCGTGATGCCGTATCCGGTCGGCTGGCTCGTCGATCGCTTCGGCGCGCGGTCCGTGCTGATCGCCGGCTTCCTTCTGGTGGCGGCGGTCGAGGCGGCGTTTGTCTTCTGGGTCCACGATCTGCGCTCGCTCATCGTCGCGTTGATCCTCTTCAAGGCTTCGTGGGTCATCGTGCATCTCCCGATGGTGCCGCTGATGTTTCACAACGCCCCCGCCGATCGCCGCGGCTCGATCTTCGCGGCGGTGCAGATGACGCGCGCCGGCGTCGCGAGCGCCGCGACCATCGCCGCCGGCCTGCTCGCCGATCTGGTGAACTCGTATCGCATGTGCTATCTCGTCGCCGGTGCGGTCTGTGTCGTCGGTTTGTTCGGGGCGTTCCGGCTCGCGCCGGCGCCGCGCCGTCTGACCGGGCCGCTGACGGTATGAAATCTCCCTGCCTCCTCATGAAAAAACTCCTCCTCCTCCTGGGCGTCTGTCTCGCCACTGGATTTGTCCACGGCGCCGCGCCACGGCCGAACATCCTCTGGATCCTTGGCGACGATCTCGGCGTCGAACTGAACTGCTACGGCACCGCGGCGGCCAAAACGCCGGTGCTGGATCGGCTCGCGGCGTCGGGGATGCGCTTCACGCATTTCTACACGACGGCACCGGTGTGCTCGGCGAGTCGCTCCGCCTGGATGACCGGCATGTATGCGCAGACGCTGCGCGCGCACCAGCACCGCACGCCGGCGCCGGAGAAGCGGCCGCTGCCCGAGGGCGTGAAGCTGCTGTCGCACTGGTTTCGCGACGCCGGCTATGCGACGGCGAACGTCGCCGAGTTTCCCGCCGCGATGGGCCTGCGCACCAGCGGCAAGACGGACTGGAACTTCACGTTTGGCGCGACGCCCGCGTTCGACACGCGCCGCTGGGAGGATCTGAAGGGCCGGCAGCCGTTCTTCGCGCAGATCAACTTCCAGGAGCCGCATCGCGCGTTCAAGGCGCCGAAGGTCACCGATCGCGCGGCGGTGAAGATTCCGCCCTACTATCCGGAGCACCCCGTGACGCGCGAGGACTGGGCGAGCTACCTCGACTCGATTGCGGAGCTCGATCGCAAGGTCGGCGTGGTGCTGCAGCAACTCGAGGCCGAGGGGCTCGCCGACAGCACGATCATCGTCTTCTTCGGCGACAACGGCCGCTGCCACGTGCGCGACAAGCAATTCTGCTACGAAGAGGGCCTGCATGTGCCGCTCCTGGTGCGCTGGCCAA
>CAZENI010000538.1:2832-5747 GCA_964513055.1 uncultured Opitutus sp. | reverse complement strand
CCGCTCCTGCCGCCCCGGCCGGCGCGACCGCCGAACCCGCGAAGGGCGATCCCGAATACTACGCGCAGCTCGAGGGCCGCAACGCGCTCTTCACCGTCGCCGTCCCCGCCAAGCTCCTCGCCGCGCTGCGCAACGCGCAGGAAGCATTGCGCGAAAAACGCTTCCTCGAGTTCGAGCCCGCCGCCGTCACGGCCATCACCCTCGCTTCCCCCGTGCAGCCCAACCAGCCGCCGCTCACCCTGCAGCGCCTCGAGCCGCCCTCCGGCCAGGCCGCCACCGTCTCGCCGCCCTGGCAGATCGTCCGCCGCGCCGAGGGCCAGGGCGGACCGCAGACCCTGCCCGCCGATCGCGCCGGCGTGCAGCGCCTCCTCGAGCGCCTCGCCCTGCTCTCGGCCGATCGCTTCACGAGCGACGCCCCGACCAGCGCCGACCTCGAGGAATGGGGTTTCAATCGCCCCGCGCGCGAGATTACCCTCACTGCCGCGGGCAACGCCACGCCCGTCGTCCTCCGCCTCGGCACCGATTCCCGGCGCAACGTCTACGCGCGCGTCGGCACGCCGACCGACGCCGGCACGGCCATCTACCAGGTGGAACCGGAAATCCTGAACGATCTTCCGCTCACGCCGCTCGCCTGGCGCGATCGCGCGGTCACCGAGCCGCTGCCGCCCGCCGCCCGCCTCACCGCGCTGAAGCTCACCGACCTCGAGCAGAAGCAGGCCCTGTTCGAAACGACCTTCGACGCCCAGGGCGGCGCCACGCCCACGCCCCGCGATCCCAAGGCCCTCGAGGCCATCGTGGCCGCGCTCCGCGCCCTGCGCGCCCGCGAGTTCGTCGCCGGCGGCTTCACCGAGAAGGTCAGCGCCGGCGGCGACGAGCGGCCTTGGCGCCTCCAACTCGAGGCGACGATTGCGCTGCCCGGCCCCGCCGGCCTCCCGCAGCAGACGACGCTCACGCTTTTCCTCACGGAACGCGTGGGCGGCGGCCGGCAGTTCGGCGGTCTGAAGGAACTGGATACGGTCTTCGCGCTGGAGCAGCCCTTCATCGACGCCCTCTGGTCGCTCGCCTACGGTGGCCGCGATCCGGGCCCGCGGATCGAGAACAAAAAGTGATGTT
Organism: uncultured Opitutus sp.; assembly: GCA_964513055.1. Taxonomy (GTDB): domain Bacteria; phylum Verrucomicrobiota; class Verrucomicrobiia; order Opitutales; family Opitutaceae; genus ER46. Next base: position 4,634 of record CAZENI010000538.1, on the reverse strand, counting down.
TCCGTCGCGCCGGGCCGGACTCGGAGCGCCATTCAACACCGCATGAAATCGTGGGCCCAGATCTGTTCGCACGGCGCCCGCGCCGTGCTGGGCGGACTGTTCTCGCTCGCCCTCTGGACCCTGTGGCTCGGGCTCGTCGCCCTGTTCGCCTTCCAGCTCTACATCCTCAACGCCAGCGAGCTCGCGCTCCCCGGCTTTGCGCTGCGGCAAATCGAGGCGCGGCTCGCCGAGTCGGGCCTGCGCGCCACGTTCCAGCGCACGTCGTTCGATCCCACCGGGCGCGTCCTGATCGAGGACGTCCGCCTTTCCCTGCCCACCTTCACGGAACCGATCGCCACCGCCGGCTCCGTCTACGTGCGCCTGAATCCCCTCTACCTGATCGTCGGCCGCGTCGAACCCAGCGAAATCCGAATCGTCCGCGGCACGCTCGCGGTGCCCTCCCTGCTCTCGCCCACCGGCCGCGTCGAGGAAATCGTCGGCCAGTTCGACGCCACCCTCGAACCTTCCGCTCACACCCTGCTCGTCCGCCAGCTCACCGCGCGCGTCGCAGGCGTCGATCTCACGGCGCGCGGCACCGTGCCGCTGCCGCGCTGGCGCGACGAACCCGGCGGCGAGACGTTCGCGGCCACGCTCGGGCGGCGTTTCCCCGAGATCTGCCGCCTGGCCCTCGCCGCCGCCGGGCACGCCGCCCAGTTCGAGGAACCGGCGCTCCATCTCGATCTCGAGCCCTCCGCCTCCGGCGCGCTCGCGATCGGGGTGACCGTGCTCGCCCGCTCCGCCAGCCTCACGCAGCCGTTCGCCGTGCGCGCCGAGGCGATCCGCGCCACCACGCGCCTGCTGTTCTTCGGTGACGCGCCGCCGACGCACGTGGAGTTCAGCGCCCGCGAGCTCCGCTTCGCGCCCGACGGCGTCGCCCGCCGCGTGCACGCCAATGTCTCCGGGCGCTTCCGCCCCGGCCGCATCCAGTTCGAGTTGCGCGAGGCCACGGTCACGGCCGATGCGCTGACCGTCGCCGGCGCGGACGCCACTACGCTCTCCGCCCGGATCCTCCCCCGCCCGCTCCCGCAGATCGAGGCGGCGGTCGCCGGTCAGTTCCTCGGCGCGCCGCTCGCGCTGCGCGTCGAGGCCGATCTCGACGCGCGCACCGCCGTCGTCGGTTTCACGGGCGCCATCTCGCCGCGCGTGCTCGACGTGATAAGCGCGCGCGTCGGCACCGATGTGCGCCGCTTCTACGACTTCGACGCGCTGACCGCCGAGCGCGCCGAGGCGCGCTTCGGCGCCGGCTGGAAATTCGAGAAACTCACCGCGCGCGTGCGCGTGCCGCGGATGAATTCCTACGGCGTGATCATGGAGGACGGGCGCGCCGTGGTGGAGCTCGAGCCGGGCCGCTTCTACTCGCCGGAGGCCTACGCGCGCGTCGGCGAGAACTTCGCCCGCGGCACCTACGAGCACAACCTGAAGACCCACCAATACCGCTTCCTGCTGGACGGCCGGCTGCAGCCGCTCGCGATCTCCGCGTGGTTCCGCGAATGGTGGCCCAACTTCTTCCGCCAGCTCGAATTCGTCGACGGTCCGCCCGAGGCGAGCGTGGATGTGGCGGGCTTCTGGCGCGACAGCCGGCACTCGCAGGTTTTCGTTTTCGCCGACGTGCAGAAGTCGATCCTCCGCGGCACGGAGTTCGATCGCGTCCGCACGCGCCTCTTCATCCGGCCCGCGTTTTACGACGGGCTGGAAATCCTCGCCACGCGCGGCGACGCCGGCGCGCAGGGCCATGGCGATGCCGTCGCCGGTCGAGAGCGACG
>CAZENI010000538.1:0-2822 GCA_964513055.1 uncultured Opitutus sp. | reverse complement strand
GCGCGCAGGGCCGCTTCACCCTCGTCTCGGACCCGGTCTCCCACGACTGGCGCTCGCTCGACCTCGACCTCGCTTCCACGCTCGACCTCAAGGTCGCGGCCCAGCTCCTCGGACCTGCCGGGGCCCGCGTGCTCGCGCCATTCCAGCTCGCGGCGCCGCCGGAACTGAAACTGCGCGGCGCATTCGTGGGCCCCGCCGCACCGCCGGGCCGCAAGGACACGCTGCGCATCGAGGCGCGCACGAACGGTGAGTTTCGCTTTCACAACTTCCCCGTGCACGATGCCTCCTTCGTCGCCACCCTCGACGGCGACGAGCTCGTGCTCGACGATTTCGAGGCGACGCTCGCCGACGGCATGGCGAGCGGCCACGCCCGCGTCTGGAACGCCGGCGGCCAGCGCCGCCTCGGTTTCGATTTCTCCCTGCAAGCCGCGACGCTCGGCCAGGTCGCGGGCCGCCTGCAGGAATTCTTCGCGGCCCAGAAAGGCCTGCCCGCCCCGCCGCCCGGGAAGTTCGTGCAGGAAAAGGCCAGCGTGAAGCTCGACCTCGCCGCCTCCGCCGAAGGCCTTTACACCAATCCCCTCAGCTTCCGCGGCGACGGCAACGTCGCGCTGCACGGCGCCGAGATCGGCGAGGTCCCGCTGCTCGGCCTGCTTTCCGAGTTGCTCAAGTTCACCGCGCTCCGCTTCACCGAGGCCCGCGGCAACTTCAAGATCGACGGCCCGAAGCTCGTGTTTCCCAAGGTCGAGCTCCGCGGCTCCAACTCCGCCATCGACGCCCACGGCGAATACGCGTTCGACAAGCGCGCCCTCGATTTCAACGCCAAGCTCTTTCCCTTCCAGGAAAGCGAGAGCCTGCTGAAATCCGTGGTGGGAGCCGTGCTGACTCCCCTTTCCAACGCGTTCGAGGTCAAGCTCACCGGCTCCCTGGATAGGCCCGAATGGGCCTTCGTCATGGGCCCGACCAATTTTCTCCGCTCCCTCGCCGACGGAAGCGACCAACCGCCGAAGCCCGCGCCGCCCGCCACACCCTCGCCGGCGTCCGACGCAAAGCCATAGCCCGCCAGCACGAAGCGGAGTGGCTCCCACCCGGTGAAACCGCGACGGCGGGCGTCGGTCGGTCCGACGTAAGTAACACTCCCCTGACCCGGAAAACGCATTGCCCGACCGGGTAACCCTCGTTCTAGTTTAGGGGAAACACCTTAATGTCGTCGTTGCCCACATTGCCCCATCGCACGTGGCTCGAGCGTCTTTCGCTCGGCCTGGCGATCGCGCTCGTGGCGATCAGCGCCGCGACGATGGCTGGCTGGTGGCTGCAACTTCCCGACCTCCTGCAGCCGGCCAACGGCGTGCCGGTCCTGAAGCTCAACGGCGCAATCGCGTTCCTCCTGCTCGGGACCGTGCTGCTGGCCGTGGAGCTCCGGCGGCCCAAGCTCGCCCCGCTCGCGGCGATCGGCGCGCTCATCGGGCTCGTCACGCTGGTGCAGGATATTTTCCAGCGCGATTTTCGCATCGATGAACTCCTCACCCGGGACCACCTGCTGATCGCCACGGAGCACCCGGGCCGCATGGCGGCGATGATTTCCGTCTGCCTCCTGCTCGGCGGCGTGGTGCTCGCCTGGCGGGCCACGGAAGCCGGCGCCCGCGCCCGGCTCTTCGCCGAGGCCGTCGTCGGCTCCGTGATCGGCTCCGCCGGTCTCTCCACGCTGCTTGGTTACGGCGCCGGACTTTCGGCGGTTTATCGCTGGGGCACCGAGACCGCGACCTCGCCCGTCGCCGCGATCGGGCTCGTGCTCCTGGGTCTCGCGCTCGTGCTCCTCGCCTGGCGCGAAAGCATGCGCGCCGAAGGCGACGCGCCCTCGTGGTCGCCCATGCCCGCCGTCATCGGCTGCCTCACCCTCACCGTCATCATGTGGATCGGCCTGCGCGCGGCGGAAAAGGACTACACCAGCCAGACCACGCAGAGCCAGATGAACGACTACGCGGTCCAGATCAAGGGCTCGCTCGACAAGCAGGCCAGCGAGCTCGAGCGCTTCCTCGCGCGCCCGTGGGGCGATCGCGCCGAGAACAACTACGCGCTCTGGAGCGACGACGCCAGCAAGCAGATGTCCGGCTTCGGCTCCGGCGATGTCGGCTCCGCGGAGTTCGGCTGCCTCTCCATCGCGTTCGTCGATCTGCCGGTCGGCGGCACTCGCCTCGTCGGGCCCGGCGTCGGCGGCGTCGAGTTCCTCAAGCCGCTGCGCACTTTCTGGATCTTCCCGCCCAACCACAACCCGGCCGCCCGCAGCTTCGAGCACACCGCCGTGGAAGAGCGCCGCGAGGCGATGGCCGAGGCGCTGCTCACCCGCGGCCCGGTCATTTCCAAAAGCACGCAGGTCCTCACGCTGAAGGGCGCGAAGAACGGCTTCGTCATCTACGTCCCCGTCATCCGCGGCGGCGAGATCATCGGCTTCGTCGCCGCCGACTACACCTACGAGGCCTTCCTCTACTCGATCGCCAAGAAACTCAAGCTCGACGAGGATTACTTTGTATCCGTCGCGGTCGCACAGGTGAACGTCTTCAGCCTCGCCGCGGAGGACGGCACGCGCAACGACCGGCTGACCCTCGAGAAGCCCTATCCCAGCGTCGCCGGGCGCCGCCTGCAGATCAGCCTCACGCCCTCCGACAGCGCCGTCGGCAAGAACCGCCGCTTCCTCCCGGAGCTCGCGCTCGCCGCCGGCTTCGGCATCACCATCCTCCTCGGCCTCAGCGTGCACCTCGCGCGCAGCGCCCGGGCCGGCCAGCGCGCCGCCGAGTTTTCCAACAAGAAGCTCTTCGCCGAGAACG
>CAZENI010000537.1:0-5759 GCA_964513055.1 uncultured Opitutus sp. | reverse complement strand
AGGGACTCGATCTGCTCAAGCAGCAGACCTTCGACTGCGTGGTGCTCGACCTCGGGCTGCCGGACATGTCGGGCTCGGCGTTCATCGAGTCGGCCAAGGCTGCGGGCTTCGGCAACCTGCCGATCGTGGTGCACACCGGCCGCGAGCTGCCCAAGAGCGAGGTGGAGGAGATGAAGCGCCTCGCCCGCACGGTGATCCTCAAGGACGTGCAGTCGCCGGAGCGGCTCTTCGACGAGACGGCGCTTTTCCTCCACCGCAACGTCGGCAAGCTCCCCGAGGACAAGCGCCGGCTCGTGGAAAACCTCCACAAGGATGGCGACATCCTCGCGGGCAAGAAGGCCCTAATCGTCGACGACGACATGCGAAACATCTTCGCGATGACGTCGTTCCTCGAGCGCTACGACGTCGACATCCGCTCGGCGGAAAACGGCCGCGATGCGATCAGGATGCTCGAGGGATCCGCCAACGACTTCGACGTGATCCTCATGGACATCATGATGCCGGATATGGACGGCTATGAGACGATGCGCCGTATCCGCGGCATGGAACGTTATCGCGACCTGCCGATCCTCGCCCTGACGGCGAAGGCGATGAAGGGGGACAAGGAAAAGTGCATCGAGGCCGGGGCGTCCGACTACATCGCGAAGCCCGTCGACACGGAGCACCTGCTCTCACTCCTCCGGATCTGGCTCCATCGTTGAAGACAAAACCCCTGAACCGCATGGGAACGAATACCGCGTTCGTGGCCGCGTCCGACGGGGCCCGCCAGGGCGGGGCCCCCGCGCGGCGTCGCACGGGGCCCGAGCCCGGGTTCTCCGAGGGCATGGAGCCGCTGTTCCGGCCGAGCCACCCGGACGCGGCGGGCGGGAACCACGGGGAGGCCGTCGAGATTCTGCTGGTGGATGACACGCCCGACAAGCTGCTGGCCCTCGAGGCGGCGCTCGGCGATCTCGGCGAGACGGTGGTCAAGGCGGGGTCCGGCAGCGAGGCGCTGCGCCTCGTGCTGAAGCGCGACTTCGCCGTCATCCTGCTCGACATCAACATGCCGGCGATGGACGGGTTCGAGACCGCGGCGCTGATCCGGCAGCGCAAGTCGAGCGCGCACACGCCGATCATCTTCATCACGTCGTTCAGCACGGCGGACGTGGAGGTGTATCGCGGCTACTCGCTCGGCGCGGTGGACTATCTGTTCACGCCGGTGACGCCGGAGGTGCTGCGCTCGAAGGTGTCGGTCTTCGTGGAGCTCGCGCGGAAGAACCGCGAGATCCAGCGGCAGGCGGAGGCGCTGCGCCGGGCGGAGGAGGAGCGGATGCAGCGCAAGCTGGACGAGACGAATGCGCGGCTCGAATGGGAGACGCGGCGAAACCATTTCTTCCGGCTGTCGATCGAGCTGCTGGCGATCTCGAACTATGCGGGGGTGTTCACGCAGACCAATCCGACGTGGCAGAAGACGCTGGGCTACACGGAGCAGGAGCTGCACGGGCACGCGTTGCAGGAGTTCATCCACCCCGACGATCTCGCGGCGACGAACGAGATCATCGGCAACATCCTCCAGGCCGACACGCCGCTCTATTTCGAGAACCGCTTCCGGGCCCGGGATGGCGGCTACCGCTGGCTGGGGTGGACGGTCGCGCCCTTCGCGGCGGAGGGGCTGCTGTATGTCTTTGCCCGCGACATGACGGAGCGGCGCGAGCGGGAGAACGAGATTCGCCGGCTCAATGCGGATCTGGAGCAGCGCACGCTGAGCCTGCAACTGCTGAACCAGGAGCTGGAGTCGTTCTCCTACTCGCTGGCGCACGACCTGCGCACGCCACTGCGCTCGATCAGCGCCTACTCGGAGATGATTGTCGGCGGCGAGGCGGGCGAGATGCCGTCGGAGGCCCTGAAGATGGTGCGGACGATCCAGCGCAACAGCGGCCGGATGACGCAGCTGATGGACGATTTCCTGGCGTTCTTCCGCGTGGCGCGGAAGGACGTGAAGCAGGAGAAGATCGTGATGAACGGGATTGCGCGCGAGGCGATCGCGACGGTGCAGGTCGAGGGCAAGCGGCAGATCGAGTTCAAGGTGGGGGCGATGCCGCCGGGACGGGGCGATCCGGCGATGGTGCTGCAGGTGCTCGTGAACCTGGTCTCGAACGCGGTGAAGTTCACGGCGGTGCGGGAGAAGGCGGAGATCGAGATCGGTTGCCTGGCCGACCGGACGCCCACGGTCTACTATGTGAAGGACAATGGCGTGGGCTTTAACATGAAATACTACAGCCGCCTGTTCGGCGTGTTCGAACGCCTGCACCGGCGCGAGGAGTTCGACGGCACGGGGATCGGCCTCGCGATTGTTCAAAAAATTGTCCAAAGACACGGGGGCTGCGTCTGGGCCGAATCCGTGGTGGACCACGGGGCCACATTCTATTTCACATTGGCACCGGCGTGAAGCCCGTGCGCCACGACTTTCAACCCTTTGCCATCCCGGGTGTGTAATGAATCCATAGTCTCGAAGCTGGACGAGCAGGTGGAGCGTTCCCTCGGGATGGCATTTTCTTTTCGAAGTGTAAGTGAAGGTGGACAACCCGGCATGGGTCCGGGTCGGGCCACTTTCACTCTCACTTTCACTTCCGTGATCTTGTCACTCCGGGAAGTCGGAGCACTCATAGTCTCGAAGCTGGACGAGCAGGTGGGTGCCCGCTTTCCGGAGTGACATTTCCTCTTGCCGGGGCCGGGAACGGCCGGGTGTCAACCGCCCCTACCGTTTGAACCAGGGCACGAACGCGCTGGTGGTGTCCTGATAACGCCGATACGCGTCGCCCTTGCTGCGCAGGCTCTGCTGCTCGGCCAGCGGGATCCCGGTCACGCGCAGGAGAAGATAGAGGATGCCTGCCGGCCCCGCGAGTCCGAGCCAGCCCCAGGGCGACGCGAGGGCGAACAGCGCGTAGGCGACCCAGATCAGCCACTCGAAGAAATAGTTCGGATGGCGGCTGTAGCGCCACAGTCCCACGGCGCAGACGCGGCCGCGGTTCGCCGGGTCGCGCTTGAAGGCGGCGAGCTGCGCATCCGCGAGGGCCTCGCCGCTCACGGCCAGCAGCCACAGCAGCGCGCCGGCCACCTCGAGCACGTGCAGGCGCGGCGCCGGGTTGGCGGTGGCGGCGAGGAAGGCGAGACCGAGCAGGACGACGGAGGCGGCCTGCAGTTGAAAGAAGCCGAACATCGTCGCGTGGAAGTTCGCGGACCAGTCGCGGCGGAGCTGCGCGTAGCGTGTGTCCTCCACGGGATGATGGCGCGCGACACGGACGAGCAGATGCGTGCCGAGCCGCAGGCTCCAGACGACGACCATCGCGGCCAGCAGCGCGCGCCGCACGGGCCAGCCGCGGCCGGCGAGCGCGTAGAACGCGGCGAGCGCGGCGAACGCATACGACCAGGCGATGTCGACGACGCCGTAGTTGTCGAGCCGGCGGGAGAGTCCGTAAACCGCGGCGAAGGCGGCGCAGAGACCGGCGAGCGCCGTCAGGGCGAGCAGAAGCGGGCTCATCGCGAGAGGCGCACGAGGGCGCGGCGCAGCACCGGACGGGTCGCGAAGTAGATCGCCGCGATCAGCAGCGGCGCGGTGAGGACCCAGGCGGTGAGCGCGTGGACGCCGGCCCAGCCGAAGCGTTGGAGGAACTCGCCGAGGCTGGCGTCGCGAAACGTGCGCACTACTTCGCCGAGGGTGAAGCGATCGTCGGTGGCGCGCCAGATCACCTCGCCGAGGCGCACGTAGGCGAGGATCAGGACGAGCTGCACGGGGCCGAGCAGTTGGTTGAGCGTCTGGAGGATCGGCTGGTTCATCCGCAGCGCGAGGCCGACGCCAAGGTTGAGGACGGTGGTGAAGCCGAGGAAGGGAAAGACGGAGCAGACGGTGCCGACGCCGAGCGTGAGGGCGATTGTGTCGGGGGCGACGCCCTGCGTGAGCTGGGCGCGCACCGGACCGAGCACGCGGCGATCCCAGAAGCCGCGCGGGCGGGCGTCCGGGGGCGACGCGGCGGCAGGGGCGACGGCGCTCATGCGAGCAGGTAGACGATCACGCTGGCGGCCGTGAGCAAGGCGGGCAGCACGAGCGTGCCGGGATTGCGGCGGGTGAAGACGGGATCGAGCGGGCCGGCGGCCGGCACCGCGAAGAGTTCGCGGAGCAGGTAGGCCGCCATCGCGATGTTGCCGAGGGCGATGATGGCCACGAACCAGAGCAGGCGCGCGGCGAGGGACTGTTCCTTCCAGGCGACCCAGACGTAGAACGCCACGAACGCCCAGTAGGCATCGAAGAGCGTCGCGATGAACCACGGATGGGTGAAGACCGCGCGCGGGATCGAGAAGAGTGGCGTGTGCAGGCTGGCCCATGACGTGACGGCCAGCATCGACGCGATGACGACAACGAAGAGGGCGCGGAGGAAGAGGATCATGGGAATCGTTCTCTTTCCTCTTTCACTTCATCTTTCTCCCGTTTGGCGCTCCGCCCTGACGAAAGAGAAAGATAAAGAGGAAAGAGAAAGAGGGTGTGCCAGCTACAGGCTGAGGTTGTTCGCCCGGGAGTGCAGCGTGTGCACGACGGAGATGTTGCGGAGGGCGAAGGCGGCCTCGCAGTAGCAGAGATAGTAATTCCATTTGCGCTCGAAGCGCGCATCGAAGCCGAGTGCGCGGACCTGCTCGTGTTTCGCCGCGAAGCGCTCGCGCCACAGCCGCAGCGTGCGGGCGTAGTCGGAGCCAAAATCGTCCATGCCGTGCAGCACGAAGCCGCCGGCGTGCGCGAGCAGATCGTTGAGCCGGTTCAGCGAGAGAAGCAGGGAGCCGGGGAAAATGTGCTTCTGGATGAAGTCGACGCCGCGGCGGAACTGGTCGTAGCGGGCGTCGGGACAGGTGATGAACTGCAGGGCGAGCAGGCCGTCGGGCTTGAGCAGGCGGGAAACGACCTCGGCGAAGGTCGCCTGGTATTTGTGGCCGAGCGCCTCGACCATCTCGATCGAGACGATCTTGTCGAAGCGGCCGGTGATGTCGCGGAAGTCGCAGAGCTGCACGTCGACGCGGTCGGCGAGCTGCGCCTCGATGACGCGGCGGCGCGCGAGGTCGAACTGCTGTTGCGAGATGGTGACGGTCGTGACGCGGCAGCCATAGGTGCGCGCGGCATGCAGCGACCAGCCGCCCCAGCCGGTGCCGATCTCGAGCACGTGGTCGGAGGGCTGCAGGCGGAGGCGGCGGCAGAGGGCGTCGTTTTTCTCGCGCTGGGCCGCCTCGAGCGGGAGTTCCGGCGCGTGCGCCGGCCAGCGGGCGGCGGAATACATCATCGACGGATCGAGCCAGAGGGCGAAGAAGTCGTTGGAGAGATCGTAGTGCTCGCGGATGTTGCGGCGGGCGGTGGCGCGGGTGTTGGGGCGGAGGGCGTGGCCGAGGCGGTTCGCGAAGCGCAGGAGGTTCAGCGCGGCGGAGCGGGCGTGCTGCGAACCGGAGAGCGTCGGCGCGGTGTCGAGGTTCAGGATGAAGAACGCGATGACGGCCGTGAGATCCGGCGTCTCCCAGTCGCCGTCGACGAAGGACTCCGCGAACCCGATGTCGCCCGACCAAAAGCACTTTGAGAAAAACGCCTCGTGACGCACGCGCACGTGCGCATGCGCGGGGAGGCCGGAGGGCAGCGTGCGGCTGGCGGCGTCGGCCGGGCTGCCAAGTTCGTGCGTGCTGCCATCGGGGAGCTCGAAGCGCAGGTGGCCGCGCTTCATGGCATCGAAGGCGCCGAGCACGGCGCG
>CAZENI010000536.1:0-5774 GCA_964513055.1 uncultured Opitutus sp. | reverse complement strand
ACCGGACTGTAGGCGGTTCAGCGCCGTCTCGGTGATCCCGGAGCGGCGGAGCAGGCCGGTGAGGCCGATGGCGGAAGGAAACGGCGAGAGGCGCGAACGCGGTCCGGCCCCGGGCGCGGCGGGGTCGGCGGAAACGGCGTCGACCGTCCGCGGGCCGGCGTCATCCGCGACACGCTCGTCCGCCGCCGGCGGGTCCACGGGATCGACCTGGGCGATGACCTCGAGGCGCGGGGCGCGGAAGAAACGGGTGAGCCCGGTCGCCTCCACGGCGCGGACGGACAACACGCGCGCGGTCGGACCGAGTTTCTCGCGGATGAGCGCGACCGCCTCCTCCGTGGTGCGGACGGTGAACTTGTAGGCGCCGGGGGCGAAGGAATGGCCGGGGGTGGACATGGGATCAGGCGGCGGCCTTGAGCGGCACGTCGGCCCGCGCGATGTGCGCGGGGACGGTGATGATGCCGGCATTCTCGATCTCCGTGGCGGAGGGGAGTTCCTGATACGCGAAGACCGCCACGCGCGGGAACGACGACTCGAAGAAGCGCTTCAGCGGCAGACGGATCTCCGTCGAGACAACGAGCACCGCGGGCTGGCCCTGCTGGATCAGCTCCGCCGTGTGCTTCGTGATCTGCTCAATCAGGTGGCGGCCGGTCGCGGGGTCGAGAGCGAGGCCGACCTCGGTCGGCGAGCGGTGGACCTTGGAGGCGAGCCACTGCTCGAGGCGCGGGTCGAGCGTCACGGCCCGGACCACGCCGGGACGGCACTCGTATTCCGGAATGAAATACAAGCCGAGGCGCCGGCGCACGAGTTCGCTGAGGTCGTCGGGGTTCTTCGAGAGCGAGGCGAAGTCCGCGATGCCCTCGAGGATCAGCGGCTGGTTGAGAATCGCGACGTTCTCGCGCAGCAGATTCTGCAGCACGCGCTGGATGATCCCGAGCGTGACCAGGTCGGGCAGCAGCTCGGCGATGAGCGCGGGCTGCGCATGCTTGAGGTGATCGACGATCGCCTGGACCTCCTGCCGGCCGAGGAGGTGATGCGCGTTGGACTTCAGCGTCTCCGAAAGATGGGTGATCAGGACGGAGGCGGGATCGACGACGGTGAAGCCGTTCAGCTCGGCGGTCTTCTTCTCGGCCAGATCGATCCAGGTCGCGTCGAGGTTGAAGACGGGTTCGCGCGTGGGAACGCCCTTGAGGCGGACCTTGCTGCCGGAGACGTTCATCGCGAGCCAGCGGCCGGGCATGAGCTGGCCGCGGGCGACCGGGCGGCCGCGCAGGAGGAAACGGTAGTCGTTCGGCTCGAGTTCGAGGTTGTCGCGCACGGACACGGGCGGGACGACGATGCCCTTCTCGCGGGCGAGGGATTTGCGGACGCCGGTGACGCGGGCGAGCAGTTCGCCGCCGGACTTGGCGTCGGCGAGACTGAGCAGGCCGTAGCCGATCTCGATCGCGAAGACGTCGAGCTCGATCAGCTTGCGCACGTCCTCGGGAGCGCCGGGCGTGGCGGCGGCAGGGGTCGCGGCGGCGGCGGCCGCGCCGGCCTTGCCGCCCTTCATGGCGGCGGCGCCGGCCTTGGCGTCGGCGGCGGCCTCGGCGCCGTGGACGTGGCCGGTCTGGTCCTCCTGTTCCTTCATGACCTTGGCGAGGAACGCCGCGAGACCGGCGAGACCGAAGAACGGCAGCATCGGCATGCCGGGCATCAGGCCGAAGCAGGCGAGCATGCCGGCGGAGATCTTCATCGCGCGCGGATAGCGCGTGAGCTGGCCGGCGAGCTGCGTGCCGAGATTCTGGTTGTCGGAGGCGCGGGTGACGAGGATGCCGGCGCCGACGGAGAGAATCAGCGCGGGGATCTGCGAGACGAGGCCGTCACCGATCGAGAGGAGCGTGAACTTCTGGAGCGACTCGGAGAGCGACATGCCCATCTGCAGGACGCCGATGGCGAAGCCGCCGATGACGTTGACGAGGGTGATGATGATGCCGGCGATGGCGTCGCCGCGGACGAACTTCGAGGCGCCGTCCATCGCGCCGTAGAAATCCGCCTCCTTCTGCACCTTCACGCGGCGGGCGGTGGCGGTGACCTCGTCGATGATGCCGGCGTTCAACTCGGCATCGATCGCCATCTGCTTGCCGGGGAGCGCATCGAGCGTGAAGCGCGCGCTGACCTCGGCGATGCGGCCCGCGCCCTTCGTGATGACCACGAAGTTGATCACGACGAGGATCACGAACACGACGGCGCCGACGATGTAGTTGCCCTGGATGACGAAATGACCGAACGCCTCGATCACCTGGCCGCCGTAGCCGTTGACGAGCACCTGGCGCGTCGTGCTGATGTTGAGCGCGAGGCGGAAGAGCGTGAGGGCGAGGAGAAGGGTCGGGAAACTCGAGAACTCCGGCGGGTCCTTCACGTAGGTGATCGCAAGGAGCACGAGCAGCGACAGGCCGAGGTTCAGCGCGAGGAGCGTGTCCAGCAGCAGCGCCGGGATCGGCATGATCAGCAGCAGGACCGTGAGGAACAGTCCGCCGGTGAAGATGAGGTCGGCGCGCTTCAGCAGCGCGGACATCGGGTTGGAGACCACGGGCGTCATGGGTCAGGCCGCCGCCTCCATGCGCCGCGACTTCAGCCGGTGGAAGTAGTAACGGTGAGTCCGATACACGACGGAGAGAATTTCCGCGACCGCCTGGTAGAGCTCGGCCGGGATGGACTCGCCGACGCTGCCGACCGCGAAGAGCAGGCGCGCGACCGGCTTGTTCTCCACCGTCGGAACGCCGTGCTCGGCGGCGATCGCCTTGATGCGCTGCGCGAGGCGGTTCTCGCCCTTCGGGAGCACCACCGGCGCCTGGTCGACGCCGCGCTCGTATTTGAGCGCGACGGCGAAGTGCGTCGGATTGGTCACGATGACATCGGCGGTCGGCACCGCGGAGAGCATCTGCTTCTGCATGAGCCGGCGCGCCATGCGGCGCATCGCGGCCTTGGCCTGCTGGTTGCCCTCCGCCTGCTTGCGCTCCTCCTTCACCTCCTCGCGCGTCATCATCATGTCGCGCGAGGTCTTGAATCGCTCGTAGCCGTAGCTGATCGCCGCGACAATCCCGAGGGCGAAGAGAAGGCGGGTCAGGAAGACGATGGTCGCCTGGTTGAGGAACTGGCCGAGATAGGCCGCCTCCACCGGGGCGCTGAACAGCGGATCGGTCATGAGGCCGCGGGCCCCGAGCCACAAGGCACTGCCGATGGCGACGAGCTTGAGCAGGTCGATGCCGCTCTTCACGAACACCGACTTGGAGAAGATGCGGCCGAAGCCGGCGATCGGGTTGAGTGCCTCCGGCTTGAACGCGATGACCTTCGGCGTGAGCCGAAAGCCGCTTTGCACGCCGCTCGCGATGAGGACGGCGATCACGATGGCCACGAGCAGCGGCGTCATCACGCGGCCGTAGGTCGCCATCATTTCGCCGAGCTGCGTCATCACCGTCTCGTGCTCCACCGGCGTGACCGCGAACCGCGAGAACACCGCGATCGCATACTCGGCGATGTCGCGCGAGGCGGCCTGCGCCGTGAGCGTCAGGATGCCGAGGACCGCCGCGATCGGAAAGAGGACCGTGAGCTCGTGCGACTTGGCGAACTGGCCGCGGTCCATGGCCTCGGACAACCGCTTCTCGGTCGGCTGCTCGGTTTTCTCATCCTGATCGTGTTCGGCCATGCGTGAGCAGCGGTTTAGCACCGGTGGTGCCACGCCGCTCGCAGCGTGTGTTAAGCATCGCGGACCAAGCGGTTAAAAACTTCTCAAGTCTCGTCCGCATGCCCTTCCGCGCGCCCGCCGGAGATTCGTAAAAACGACGGCAAATTTTGCCGCGAACCGGCGCGCTCACTTCGCGGGCAGCAGTTGCAGCAGGCGGCTCGGCATTTCGCCGAACTCCACGAACAGATAGCGCGCGATGAGAGCGCCGGCGCCACCCAGCAGGACGAAACCGACCAGCGCGCGCGCCGAGAAACTCACGATGAAGACGTTCATCTTCGGCACGGCGCGGCCGAGCACGGAGAACGCGAGCGTGATCAGGAAGTTCATCGCGATAAACGGCGCCGCGATGCGCAGGCCGAGTTCGATCACCTGCGCGGTGCCGCGGATCAGCGAGTCGGCCGCCTCGGCGTGGAAACCGCCCTGCCCCGCCCCCGCCAGGTAAAAGCTCCGCGCAAACGCCCCCAGCACCGCGTGGTGCGCGTCGAACAGGAAGAAGAGCACGACCGCAAAGGTGGAGAGCAGCGCCGCGAGCGGCTCGCTCGCCGGCTCCGGCACGCCCAGGCCGGGCGAGGCCATCAGGCCGATTTCAGTCGAGATGACGCGGCCGGCCATGTCCACGGCGGCAAACGCGAGCCGGGTCACAAAGCCGAGGGCCAGCCCGAGCATGACCTCGCTCACGACCGCCGACACCAGGCCCCACGAGTCCGCCGGCACCGGGCCGGCCGGCACGAGGCCCGCGAGCAGCGTCGCGAGGCAGGCGCCCAGCGCGACGCGGAGCGGAATCGGCAGCGGCCGGCCCGCGATCATCGGCAACTGCACGATCAGCCCCACCGAACGCAGCAGCACCATCATCCACGCAAAGCCGTAGTCGAGGCTCATGGCGGATCGCCGGCGCGTCGCTCAGTGCCCCAGTCCGCCCATCCGCGTGATGATCGTGATGGTGAACTCCGAGAGCGCCCGCAGCAGCCACGGCGTGAGCACGAGGATCAGTCCGGACAGCGCGAGGAGTTTCGGCACGAAGGTCAGCGTCTGCTCCTGCATGCTCGTCACCGACTGAATCAGGCTCGCCACGAGGCCGACGACCAGCGTCGCGCCCAGAAACGGCGCCACGATGTAAAGGGCGAACATCACCGTGGACTTGAAGAGATCGATCGCGAGGTCGGGATTCATTAGGTGAAGTGGGTGGTTGAAAGGTGAAAGTTGAAAGAGATGCCGGGTGTCGCTCGCACGGCTGGGTTGGAGGCGGTTCGGTGTTTCAACTTTCAACCGCGGCGCGAGGCGCCGCTACGCCCCGAAGCTCTGCACGAGCGAGCGCACGACGAGATGCCAGCCGTCGACAAGGACGAAGAGCAGGAGTTTCAGCGGCAGCGCCACGGTCACCGGCGGCATCATCATCATGCCGAGCGCCATCAGCACGGAGGACACCAGGAAGTCGATCACGAGGAACGGCAGGAAGAGCAGGAACCCCATCTGGAACGCGGTCTGCAGCTCGCTGATCACGAAGGCGGGAATCACGACACGCATCGGCAGATCCTTGACGGCCGTCGGGCCGTAGCCGCCGAGTTGGAGAAAATACTCCACGTCGCGCGTGCGCGTTTGCTTCAGCATGAATTGCTTCAACGGCACCGTCGCCTTGTCGATCGCTTCGAGCGACGTGATCTTGCCGTCGAGATACGGCCGCAGCGCCTCGGCGTTCACGCGATCGAACACCGGGCCCATGAGGAAAAACGTGAGGAAGAGCGACAGGCCGACGACGATCTGGTTCGACGGCGTGGTCGGCGTCCCGAGCGCGGTGCGCACGAAGCCGAGGACGATCACGATGCGCGTGAAGCTCGTCATGAGCAGGACGATCGAGGGCGCCACGGAGAGCAGCGTCATGATGATGACGATCTGCAGGGCGACGCTGACCTCGCCGCGCTCGCCCGAGCCCTCGAGGCCGATGTTGAGCTTGAGGCCCGAGGCCGGAGTGGAGGCGGCGGGGGCGGACCTGGGCAGCAGCGCCTTGGTGTCAGGAGCCGGGAGCGGGGCCTGCGGGCCGCCGGAGGACGGC
>CAZENI010000535.1:0-5776 GCA_964513055.1 uncultured Opitutus sp. | reverse complement strand
ACGAGCAGATCGACGCCGGCTTCCTCATGGGCACCACCAGCTACAAGCGCGCGACCTTCCGCGCCGGCTTGCGCTGGGAAAACACCATGACCGAGGCCAGCGAGGCCGACACCCGCACGCCCACCGAAGTCCGCGCCGCCGGCTTCACCGTGCCCGCCAGCGGCATCGCCAACACCATCCCCGGCATCCAATACCAGTTCCTCTCGCGGCCCCGCGTGAAGCGCACCGGCGAATACGACAACCTCTTCCCCAGCGCCTCGCTCAAATACAACCTCGCCCGCAATCTCGATTTTCACTTCGGCTTCAGCTCCACCATCCGCCGCCCCTCCTACGTCAACCTCGCCGGCGTCTGGATCATCAACGAGACCAACCTCACCGTCACCACGCCGAATCCCGGCCTGAAGCCCGAGACCTCCGACAACTACGCCGCCCGCCTCGCCTATTATTTCGAGCCCGTCGGCCAGCTCGCGGTGACCGTCACCGAGCGCAGCGTGAAGGATCTCTTCATTACCGATCGCCTCAGCGCCCAGGAATTCGGCTACAACGGCGACGAGGATCTGTCGGCCTACGAGTTCGTCACCACCAACAACAGCGACGGCACGATCAAGATCCGCAGCATGGAGCTCGAATACAACCAGAGCCTCTCCTTCCTCGGCGAGCTCTTCAAACGCCTCTCCATCCGCGGCAGCTACACCCGCCTCTACGCCGAGGTCCCCCGCGCCAACCTCACGCCCCATCTCGCCTCCGGCGGCATCAATTACACGCTCAGGAAATTCAACGCCTACGTGAACTGGAACTGGTCCGACGACGTGAACACCAACGTCGCCGGCACCACCTATCGCCGCCACCGCACCAACGTCGACGCCGGCGCCGGCTGGCGGCTCAGCAACACCTACAGCCTCTCGGTCAGCGTGCGCAACCTGACCGACACGCCCTACATCAACATGCAAAAATTCGTCACCGGCCCCACCGCCATGACCCGCCACGAGACCGTGGGCCAGTCGTGGACCTTCGCGATCAAGGGCACGTATTGAGATTCCGAATGCCTTAAAGGTGGAGCGGCTTGTCCCCAAGCCGCTTCTTCCGGCCGCCCCTTCCGCCGCGAACGCCGCGGCACGTTCGAAAGCAGCTCCTGCGAAAGCGCGTTGAGGTCAACGCGCCCCCTTCCGCTCCCCGTCATGCAACGCCGCACCTTCCTCCGCTCCACCGGCCTGCTCGCCTCCGCCACGCTCGCCGCACCCGCCCTCAGCCGCGCGCAACCCGTCGGCGGGGCCGCCCGCCCCGACCCGACCAGCGCGAAAAAAATCCCCACGCGCGAACTCGCCGCCGATCTCGTCATCATCGGCGGTGGCACCGGCGGCTGCGCTGCCGCGCTTGCCGCTGCGCGCCAGGGGCTGCGCGTCATCCTGACCGAGGAGACCGACTGGATCGGCGGCCAGCTCACCTCGCAAGCGGTGCCGCCCGATGAGAACACGCAGATCGAGACCGGCGGCGCGCCGACCAGCTACCGGGACTTTCGCCAGAAGGTGCGCGACTACTACGTCCGCAACTACCCGCTCACGCCCGCCGCCCGCGCCAATCGCCTCCTCAATCCCGGCAACGGCTCCGTCTCCAAGCTCTGCCACGAGCCGCGCGTCGCCCTCGCCGTCCTCGAGGAGATGCTCGCGCCGTTTGTCGCGGGCGGCCGCGTGCAGCTCCTGCTGCGCCACGTGGCGACCTCCGCCGCGATGACGGGCGACCGTGTAACTGCCCTGACCGTCCGCAGCGCCGAATCCGGCCGCACCCTCGTGCTGCACGCGCCGTATTTCGTCGATGCGACCGAGCTCGGCGATCTCCTGCCGATGACGCGCACGGAGTATGTGACCGGCGCCGAGGCGCAGCGCGACACCGGCGAGCCGCACGCCAGCGTGGAGGCGAATCCGAAGAACATGCAGGCGTTCACCTGCTGCTTCGCCGCCGACTACCTCGCGGGCGAGGACCACATCATCGACCGCCCTGCCGACTACGCCTTCTGGCGCGACCACGTCCCACCGCTCACGCCGCCCTGGTCCGGCAAGCTGCTCAGCCTTTACTACTCGCAGCCGAAGACGCTCCAGCCCTTTGCGATGGGTTTTGATCCCGAGAAGGGCACCGGACTCTTCAAATACCGCCGGCTGATCGATCGCACGAATTTCGCGCCCGGCACGTATCGGGGCGACATCACGCTGATCAACTGGCCGCAGAACGACTACATGCTCGGCAACCTGCTCGACGTGCCGGCGGAGGAAGCTGCGCGCCACGTCGCCAGCGCGAAGCAGCTCAGCCTTTCGCTCCTCTACTGGCTGCAGACGGAGTGCCCGCGTCCCGACGGCGGCACCGGCTGGAAGGGCCTCCGCCTCCGCCCCGACATCGTCGGCACTGAGGACGGCCTCGCGAAGTATCCCTACGTCCGCGAGAGCCGCCGGATCAAGGCGGAGTTCACCGTCACCGAGCTGCACGTCGGCACCGACGCCCGCATCAAGGCGACCGGAGGCACTGCCGCGACCGTGAAGTCGGAGACGTTTCCCGACTCGGTCGGCATCGGTTACTATCACATCGACCTGCACCCGAGCAGCGGGGGCGACAACTACATCGATTTCGGATCGCGCCCGTTTCAGATTCCGCTCGGCGCGCTGCTGCCCCGCCGCGTGGAGAATCTGCTGCCTGCGTGCAAGAACATCGGCACCACGCACGTGACCAACGGCTGCTACCGCCTGCACCCCGTCGAGTGGAGCATCGGCGAAGCCGTCGGCGCGCTCGCAGCCTACTGCCTCGCGCAGAAAGTCACGCCCCGCGCCGTGCGCGCCACGCCGTCCCGCCTCGCCGACTTCCAGCGCCAGCTCACCGCCGCCGGCGTGCCGCTGGAGTGGCGGTAGGGGCGCCTGTCCTCAGGCGCCCTCGTTGTGTCCAGGAGCGCGAACCAACGAGGCGATGCACCGAGGGCAAACGGACAACCATCCGTCTTCCGCACTCACTATTCGCTTTGCGTTTTCCCACCCGCCGCCTGCCCGCCCCCATGGGCGTTCGACGTGATACCAGCACTCCATCGCTTCTGGATTTGCTCGTTGTTTGCCAACGCCACATGAGATTTGGACTTCTCCGAGGGTAGGGCCCGACCTCCGGGCGGGCCGTCAGGATCTCCGCACGCCCACGGCCCGCCCGGAGGTCAGGCCCTACCGGCGCTGCTGCGCCAAAGTCAAAAACACCTCAGCCGTTGGTAGTGGGCCCGCCCACTGTGCGGGTGCCCGGCCAGCGGCCGGGCCTACAGTAAAAAAGCTGAGGCCCGCTGGTATCGGACGTTGAGCATTGATCGTTCAGCCCAACCGCCAGCCCACCGGAATCCCGCCCGTCTCCAGCCTTGTCCGCGCCGCCCATCTGCGCCGCACTGAGGGCACCGACGCCCTCATCGACGAACTCACCACAGCATGAAAGCCACTGCCGCATTCACGCTCCTCGACGCCTCGCTCGCCAACACCGTCGACTTCGAACTGCTCGATCGTCCGCTGGGTCGAGACGTTCAGGCCACCCTCCGCATCGCGCTGAAATCCGGCGTCGTCTTCCCCGTCGGCACCACGCCGCTGGCGATCTTCCGCGATTCCGTGCGTCAGGCCATCGGTCGCATCCAGGAGGATGGCCGCGCGAAGTTGCTGGTTCGATTCCTCAAGGACGGCCCCTACGAGGATGCGGGGAAAATCCCCAAGCAGTTCCGCGACCAGCGCCTCTCCGACGACGAGACCGCCGCGGTCACCGGGTTCATCCATAGCCACATGGTGAACTCGTTCAAAGGCACGCTGACCGAGTTGCTGGCCGTCGGCCCCGTGCTGCGCCTGTTGCACGAGTTCCAATCCGACGGACGCCTGCCGCGCGACGCCCGCCTCCACGTCGGCGACACTGTCTGGAGTTCCGTTGGTAAGACCCGGGTGTTTGCCAAGGGTGCCGACATGCACGTGCTCGTGGTTCCGCGCTCCGCTAGCCACTCGTCAGCCCCAGGACTGGCCGGCGTCGTCGAAGTGAAATCGTATTTCAAGACGGCCGAACGTCTGCGCCGGCAACTCGCCCAGCACGTTGCCCGGGCCCGCCGCGGGCTGCGGTTCGGCGGAGCCGACTACTTTCCGCCACAGCTTGCTCCCGCCGTGAGCGACCTCCCGCCCGTGCGGATTTCCGTGATTCCCGCTGCCTGGCCCCTGCCGCGCGGGTTCCGATTCGAGACCACGAAGGAAGGCAGGAAATTCCTGCACGTCGATCCGCCGATCCCGCCGGCCGCAGCCGACCATGTCGCCGGCATTGGGGACCGGACGTGGCACGTCACCCTGCGCTGGTCCAAGGAAGCGTTGGATGCCGCGGCCTACGGCATGACCTTCTGGTTCATGGAAAAGCTGGGCGAGGCGCTCTACACCGGCGCCGTCCCGCC
Organism: uncultured Opitutus sp.; assembly: GCA_964513055.1. GTDB lineage: Bacteria > Verrucomicrobiota > Verrucomicrobiia > Opitutales > Opitutaceae > ER46. Next base: position 1,347 of record CAZENI010000535.1, on the reverse strand, counting down.
CGAGTGGTCGGAGATGACGCCCGCGCAAGCCGGACAGAACGCCGCCAAGCAAATGCTCTACTACGCCATCATGCGCGCCCGCAACCGCCGCGACGAACAGCGCGCGATCGCCATCTACAACAGCTACGGCTTCGGCTGCGCGCTCGGCATGAACTTTCGCAACAAGGATGGCCGCCGCGAGATGCTCTGGCCGGAAGACCTCGAGGAGATCGCGGTCGCGGGCAGAAACAAGCACGGCAGCAGGATCGTGTGATCCCGACGGACAGCTCCGCGCTTCGGCGCCGCGCGGAGCAGCGGCCGGCTGTGGCCGCTCAGCAGGAAACGCAGCCCGCCGTCCCTGCGGCGCCGCCGCCCACGAAACGCTCACGCGTTCCGCCACGGGCAGCGAGCCCCTCACACGTCGCAGATCCGCACACCCTGCGCCAGCGACGCCACCTTGTCCCGCGTCGGGATGAACTCCTGGCCGACGAAGCCGGTGTAGCCCACCTCGAGCAGCGCGCGCATGATCGGCGGGTAGTTGATCTCCTGCGTATCGTCGATCTCGTTACGCCCGGGCACGCCCGCCGTGTGCACATGGCCGATGTAGGCGGCGTGCTGCTTCAGCCGCGTGATCACATCCCCGTGCATGATCTGCACGTGGTAGATGTCGAAGAGCACCTTCATCCGCTCCGACCCGACCCGCTTGCACACCTCGACGGAACGCTCGATGTCGTCGCAGAAATAGTCCGGGTGCCCCTTCATGTTCGTCGCCACCCGCGAATTCAGCATCTCGAGGCAAAGCGTCACCTTTTTCTCCTCGGCAAAGCCGACGATCTGCTTGAGGCCGTCGACCATGTTCTTGAGGCCCACCTCGTCACTCACGCCCTTGCGGAAGCCCGAGAACGTGATCACGCGCTGCACGCCCATCGCCGCGCACTCCTCGATCCGCTTGCGCAGGGTCGTGAGGCATTCGGCATGTTCGGCGACGTTCGCAAAGCCCTTCGCAAATCCGTGGCTGCCCGAGATCGCCGGCGTCAGCCCGAGCGCCTTCAGCTCCGGCCAGAACTTCGGATCGCATAGCTCCACCGACTGCAGGCCCATCGCCGCCGAGTGCCGCGCGAGTTCCGGCACGGGCATCGGGTTGAAACACCACGGCACGACCGACTGCCTGATGCGCCCCTGCTGGATCCGGTAGGGCGCCGCGCCCTTTTCCTGCGCGTCGCTGCGCACATTCAACGCCGCCGCGGCCGTTGCCGCCGCCATCGCCTTGATTGCACCGCGCCGCGAGAGATCCGGGGTATTCATGGGCGAAATTTCATCTGCCCGCGCCGCCGCGTCGAGCCTTTGCGCGTGCAACGCACCGGCGGG
>CAZENI010000534.1:0-5782 GCA_964513055.1 uncultured Opitutus sp. | reverse complement strand
CAGCCGTCGCCGCACGTGGTGGAAACGGGAAGTCCGCACGCGCGCTACGCGATCGTGCGGCGCGACGCGGCGGAGTGGTCCGTCGAGCTGGTCGCGCTCGCCTACGACTGGCGGGCGGCGGCGCAGGCGGCCCGCGCGGCCGGCTGGGAGGCGTGGGCGCGCCATGTGGAGACGGGGTGGGCCTGACCGTCGCGGCTCGGGCGGCGGCGCACTCAAACTGTCCGTGGGGAGGCTCGCTCGCATCCACGGGCACGGCGGAGTGTAACAGCGCCACCCCACGATGAAACTACCCCGTTTTGTGCTTGGCGTGGCGTTGGCGCTGGCGATCGGCGCGGCGCTGCGTGCCGCCGAAAGCCTCGACCGCGGCATGGTCGCGATCCGCACCAGTGAGACCTCGGTTTATCTCGGCTGGCGATTGCTCGCGGACGATCCCGCGGGGCGCGTGTTCAATGTCTACCGCTCCGCCGCGGGCGGCGAGGCGGTGAAGCTCAACGAGACGCCGATGATGGCGGGCACCAACTTCGTCGATTCGACCGCCAAGCTGGATCAGCCGAACGCGTGGTGGATCACCGGGGTCGCGCTGCCCCGGGGGGCGGCGCCGCGCGAGGGCGAGCGGCTGGGGCAGGTGGAACTGGCGGCAAATGCGCCGGTGCGGCCGTTTCTCTCGATCAAGCTGAAGGACGAGACGACGACGTTCCAGAAAGTGACCGTCGCCGATCTCAACGGCGACGGGAAGCTCGACTACATCATCAAGCAGCCGGGCGCGGGGCTCGATCCGGGGACGCCGACGCCGAGCCCGGACACCTATAAATTCGAGGCGTATCTGCACGACGGCACGTTCCTGTGGCGGAAGGACCTTGGGTGGAACATGAACCTGGGCATCTGGTGGACGCCGTTTGTCGTGTGGGATTTCGACGGCGACGGGAAGGCGGAGATCGCGTTGAAAACGGCGCCGTTTGCCGCGACGCGCGAAGCCTCGCTGGCGGAGAAGGACGGGCCGGCGCGCGGCTTCGTGGTGAAGGGCGACGAGTATTGCTCGATCTGGGACGGCATGACCGGCGAGGAAATCACGCGGGTCGACTGGGTCGCGCGCGGCAACCAGTTGGACTGGGGCGACGAGCGCGGCAATCGCGTGAACCGGAACCAGATCGGCCTGGCGATGCTGGGCGGGCCGAACGCGAGCCTGCTCGTCTGCCGCGGCACCTACACGCGGATGGTGGTGGACGCGTATGATTTCAAGGACCGCAAGCTGACGAAGCGCTGGCGCTGGGATGGCGATCAGGAATCGCCGCAGATCCGGAGTCAGGGCAGCCACACGTTGAAGGTGGCGGACGTCGACGGCGACGGGCGCGACACGATCTTTCTCGGTTCGGTCGCGCTGCGGCCCGACGGCCGGGTGCGGTGGAATCTTGGATACGGTCATCCCGACGTGATGTATCTGACCGACGTGATTCCGACGCGGCCGGGGCTGGAGATTGGTTTGGGCTACGAGGTGCCGATGGCGAAGAACGGGATCTGCCTCGTGGATGCGAAGAGCGGCGAGGTGATTTGGGGCCATCCTTACAAGACGACGCACATCCACGACCAGGGGATGTTCGGCGATTTCATCGCGGAGCGGCCCGGCATCGAGTTCTATGGTGCGGAGCAGGATGGCACGGGCAAGTGGGTCTACTCGGCGGCGACGGGCGAGCTGATCACCGAGGAGGATTTGGGCGGATTGAGCCCGCGCGCGCTGTGGTGGGGCGACACGTCGACGAAGGCGTATATCCCCGGGCGCACCTTCGGCGGGGGCCGGGGCGGACGCGGTGGCGGTCGGGGCGATCCGGCCGGGCGGAGTGGGGCGGCGCCAACCGCCGCGGCGTCGGGCGTCGCGGCCGCGAACGCGACTCCGCCGCCGGCGACCCCAGGTGGTCGCGGCGGTGCGGGTGGCCTCGGGTTTGGCGGGCCGAGCGCGATCCTGCGGTATGGCGCGGGGAAGATCGGCGAGTTCGAGGGCCGCCTGGTCGCCATTGCCGATGTGATCGGCGACTGGCGCGAGGAGATCATCGTGAGCCTGCCGGGCGAGCTGCGCATTTACACGACGACGATTCCCACGGCCCGGCGGCGGCCGGCGTTGATGCAGGATCCGCTCTACCGGAAGGACGTGGCGCTGCAGGCGATGGGATATTTTTACCCGCCGCAGGTGAGTTATCATTTCCGGTGAGCGGAGTCTGAGCCGATAAGGTGGAGCCCGATGTCCCTATCGGGCTGGTCTGGGAGCCAGCGACTCGAAGCCCGATGAGGACATCGGGCTCCACCGTTCAGATTCTGGCTCGCGTGCGCGCGGGGCGTTCGCAGGTTTGGGCGCCATGACAAGCCAACCTGCCGCGCCCGCCCGCCCGACCTCCGCCTCGCCGTGCCCCTGTGGCAGCGGCCTGACGTTCGGTGAATGCTGCGAACCGGTCCTGACGCAGAAGCGGCCGGCGGCCGATGCCGCCCAGTTGATGCGCTCGCGTTTCACGGCGCACGCGCTGCGCGACCACCGGCACCTGCACCGCACGTATCTCGAGACGGCGCGGAAGCCCTACGTCGAGGAGAAGCCCGAGGGCGAGGAGCCGGTCTGGACGCGGCTGGTGATTCACAGCCACGAGGCGGGTGCGCGGCCGGACCTGGCGTTCGTGGATTTCTCGGCGTATTACAAAGATGGTGACGCGGAGCGCGCGCTGGACGAGAAGTCGGAGTTTCAAAAAATCGACGGCCACTGGTTCTACAAGCGCTCGAGCCGGATCGGCCCGGCGCCGGTGAAGGCCGCGCCGAAGGTCGGCCGCAACGATCCGTGCCCCTGCGGCAGCGGGAAGAAGTTCAAGCAGTGCTGCGGACGGTAGTGAGGGGGATTCGGAGATTCTGATTTTGGACAGGATTAACAGGATTTACAGGATTGGGTCCGAACCCTTCTGAATCCTGTAAATCCTGTTAATCCTGTCCCAACCCAATGCGTTCGAATTACCGCGACGCGGCCGGCTCCGCCTTCAGGAACGCGATTAAGTCGACCAACTCGGCCTTCGTCATCGCCTGCTCGAGGCCGTCGGGCATCAGCGAGAGGCTGGAGGAGGTGAGGGTCGCGATATTTTTGCGCAGGACGGTCTCCTCGGTGCCGAAGGCGGTGCGCAGCGTGAGGCTTCCGTCGGTCTCGCCCGCGAGCCAGCCGGAGAGGTTGCGGCCGTCGTCGGTTGCGATGGTGACGGTCTGATAGGCCGGCACGACCTCGTAGTTGGGCACGAGAATGTGGAGGAGCAGCGCATCCGCGGGTTGGTTACGGACACCGGTGAGGTCGGGGCCGACCTTGCCGCCCTTGCCCTGGTGCGTGTGGCAGGCGGAGCAGGCGCGGGTGAAGACCTCGGTGCCGCGCGCGGCGTCGCCGGGTTGCGCGAGCAAGGCGCGGTGCGTCTGGTAGATTTTCATCCGGTCGCCGCCCTCGAGTTCCTGGAACAGTTCCGTCGCGGCCTGCTTGATGGCGGCGTCGGCGTGTTTCAAGAGCAGCGTGCGCTTGGGTGAGGAGATCTCGGCGGGTTTGACCACGCCGGCGCGGATGGCGGCGAAGAGCACGGTCGTCATCTTCGGCTTCGAGGTGAGGGTCGTGACAACGGACTCGCGGACGGAGGCGGTGTAGCGCGACCAGTTCTGCTCGCGCACGAGCAGCTCGGCGCCGCGGGCGTCGCCGAGGCGGTCGAGGGCGCGCACGGCCTGGAGCTGGAGCTCCGGCGGCTGGCGCGCGTCAAGCAACCGGCCGAGCGTGGCGCCGCTGCGCTCGAAGCTGGCGTTGCCAAGGAGCGCGACGGCGCTGAGCCGCTGGCGCTTCGGCGCGCGTTCGTCGGTCGCGAGCTCCTGCGCGGCGGCGAACACGAGATCGACCGCGGCGGGCTCGAACGTCGCGAACACGGCATCGGCTGGTTTCGCCTTGAACTCCGCGCGGCCGCGAAGGCCGTCGATGAGACCGACGACGGCGGGAAGCTGGGCGGCGCCAGAAGCGGCGGACGGCTCCGCCATCTGTGTGAAGAACTGCCGGGCGACGGCGAGCGGCGCGCCGGCGCCGAGACTGCGGCCGAGGTCTTCCATCACGGCGGCGAACGCCTCGGGTTCGCGCGGAGCCGCCGTCGTCATCGCGGCGAGAAACTCCGCCATTCGGGCGCCCACGCCGCTCAGCACGGCGGCGCGCGTCCAGCGATCGGCGCCGTCGCGCGCGGCGATGGCGGCCAGGGCGGGCACGGCGCGCGCGTCGTCGACCGAGCCCAGGACGAGCGCGGCACTGAAGCGCACGCGGGCGTCGGTGTCGGCCGCGGCGGCGAGGACGGCGGTGAGCAGTTCGGGCGAACCCGCCAGCCGCGGTTCGGCGAGCTGCAGCGCCTGCTCGCGGACACCGGATGAGGCATCGCGCAGGGCGCGTGAGAGCGTCGCGGGCGAGAGTCGGCCAAGGCCGTTCAGCACCCAGAGCGCGGCGGCGCGGGCCGCGGCCGGGGTCGCGTCGGTGGCGGTGGCTTCGAGCGCGGCGGTGACGGCGACGGCCGCGTCGCGGCGTTCGAGGAGGAGCCGGTGCGCGCGCGTGCGCCACCAGGCGTCGGGCGCGGCGAGGTCGCGCACGAGTTCGGCGGGCGAGTCGGCTTTTCCGCCCGTGACCAGCGGCGCCGGCGGCGGCGGATTGGCTGTGCGCACGATGCGGTAGATGCGCCCGGTGCCGCGACCGCTCTCGAAGTCGAGGAGGCCGCGCGATTCCTCGGGCACGTATTGCGGGTGGTCGATCTCGCGGCGGTTCATGTCGGCGAGGTAGAGCGCGCCGTCGGGGCCGTTGGCCAGAAACACGGGCCGGAACCAGACGTCGGTCGACGCGAGGAATTCACGTCCCGGGTCCGGCACGTCGGAGCGGAACGACGCGCCCTCGGGCCGGAGCAACTGGCGCTGCACGAGATTCTGCGCGGGTTCGCAGATGAAGACATTGCCGTGGTGCCCGGGCTGGAGACCGGTGCCGTCGAAGACCAGCGTCGCGCACGCGGACGTGAAGGTGCCCGCGTGCGGCTTGCTCATCAGCGACGGCATGAAGTCCGCGGTGATGGAACTCCGGCTGATCGGGAAAACACGCGCGGCCGCCTCGACCTTCGAGACTTCCTGCGCGGTGTCAGTGAAGGCGAGGTGCGGGTTGCGCCGCAGGTGCCAGGGTTCGAGCATCACGCCGAGCACGGGGTGGCGGTTCGAGACGACAAAGCGGCGGCCGAAGGCGTCGAAGGTGAGCCCGAACTGCCCGCGCCCGCCCGTGCGCTCGTAGGCAAACGTATCCGGATCGAAACGACCGTCAGAGGGCGTGAACGAGACGGCGGGGCGGTCCGGATGCGCGGGCGACGTGACCTTGCCCGCATTGAGTCCGCTCGCGACGTAGAACCGGCCGTCGAGCCCGAGCGTGGGGTGGCTGACGCGGAGCTGCGTGGTGCGCGTGGTTTCGAAGCCGGTGAGCACGACGCGTTTCTCGTCGGCGACGCCGTCGCCGTCGGTGTCCTTGAAATAGAAAATGTCCGGGGCGCACGTGACGAACACACCGCCGCGCCACACCGCGATGCCGTTGGGATAGGAGAGAGCGGTGGCGAACTCCGTGCGCCGGTCGTAGCGGCCGTCGCCATCGGTGTCCTCCAGCCGCGCGACGCGGCCGAGTTTCGGCGCCTCGGCGTCGGGCTGGGTCTGGTTGGATTTCACCGCGCCGGGGTAGCCGCGGTTTTCGACCACATAGAGCCGGCGCTGATCGTCGAAGGCGAACGCC
>CAZENI010000533.1:779-5791 GCA_964513055.1 uncultured Opitutus sp. | reverse complement strand
CACGGCCGACCTCGAGCTGGCCTACACGCTGGCCGACGGCCTCGAGTATCTGCGCACCGGCCTGCAGGCGGGGATCGACATCGATGCGTTCGCCCCGCGGCTCTCGTTCTTCTGGGCGCAGGGGAAGAACCTCTTCATGGAGGTCGCGAAGATGCGCGCCGGCCGCCTGCTCTGGGCGAAGCTCGTGCAGCAGTTCCACCCGAAGAGCCAGAAGTCGATGGCGCTCCGCACGCACTCGCAGACCTCCGGCTGGTCGCTGACCGAGCAGGATCCGTTCAACAACGTCGCGCGCACCTGCGTCGAGGCGATGGCCGCGGTGATGGGCCACACGCAGTCGCTGCACACCAACTCGCTCGACGAGGCGATCGCGCTGCCGACGGATTTTTCCGCCCGCATCGCGCGCAACACCCAGCTCTACCTGCAGGCCGAGACCGGCATCTGCAGCGTCGTCGATCCCTGGGGCGGCAGCTACTATGTCGAGCGCCTCACGCACGAGCTCATGCACAAGGCCTGGGCGCACATCGAGGAAGTGGAAAAACTCGGCGGCATGGCGAAGGCGATCGAGACGGGACTGCCGAAGCTCCGCATCGAGGAGGCCGCGGCGCGCCGCCAGGCGATGATCGATTCCGGCCGCGAGACGATCGTCGGCGTGAACAAGCACCGCCTCGAGCAGGAAGCGCCGATGGAGATCCTCGAGGTCGACAACACCGCCGTCCGCGAGGCGCAGATCCAGCAGTTGAAAAAGCTCCGCGCCGAGCGCGACAACGGCGCCGTGCAGGTGAGCCTCGCCGCGCTCACGGCGGCGGCGCGCAGCGGCGGCGGCAATCTGCTCGCCCTCAGCATCGATGCCGCCCGCGCCCGCGCGACGCTCGGCGAAATCTCCGACGCGCTCGAGGTCGTCTATGGCCGCTACCAGGCGCAGATCCGCTCCATCTCCGGCGTCTACAACCGCGGGTTCGCGGGCCACGACGACGTCACCAAGGTCCGCGCCATGGCCGATGCGTTTGCCGAGCGCGAGGGCCGCCGGCCGCGCATCCTGATCGCGAAGCTCGGGCAGGACGGCCACGACCGCGGCGCGAAGGTCGTCGCGACCGCGCTCGCCGACATGGGCTTCGATGTCGACATCGGCCCGCTCTTCCAGACCCCCGAGGAGGCTGCGCGCGACGCGGTGGAGAACGACGTGCACATCGTCGCGATGAGTTCGCTCGCCGCGGGCCACAAGACGCTGCTGCCGACGCTGGTCAGCGAGCTGAAGCGCCACGGCCGCGAGGACATCCTCGTCGTCGCTGGCGGCGTGATCCCCGCGCAGGACTACGCCTTCCTTTACGAACACGGCGCCGCGGCCGTCTTCGGCCCGGGCACGCCGATCCCGCGCTCCGCGTCGATCCTGCTGGAGAAACTGGGAGTCGTGTCGAGCGGCGCCGCGGCGTGAACGCCCCGGTCGAGCCCCGCCCCGACTGGGTGCCGGCCGAGGCTGGCGCCGGGTTCGCGACGCGCGTGGTGCCCGGCACCCCGGCGCCCGCGCCCGACCGGCGCGTGGTGAAGCGGCGGGCGCCCGAGAGCGCCGAGGCGATCGCCGCCGCGCTGCGGGCCGGGGATCGCGGCGCGCTGGCCCGGGGCATCACGTTGATCGAGAGCCGGGCCGCGGCGCATCGGGCCAAAGCGGATACGCTCCTGCACCTGCTCACGCCGCACGCCGGCGGCGCGAAGCGCGTCGGCGTCACGGGCGCGCCGGGCGCGGGCAAGAGCACGTTCATCGACGCGCTGGGCGTGCAGCTCTGCGCGCAGGGTCGCAGCGTGGCGGTGCTGTCGGTCGACCCGAGCAGCCCGGTGACGCATGGCAGCATCCTCGGCGACAAGACGCGGATGGAGAATCTCTCGCGCCAGCCCGCGGCGTTCATCCGCCCGTCGCCGAGCGGCGGCGAACTCGGGGGCGTGGCGCGGCGCACGCGCGAGTCGATCGTGTTGTGCGAGGCGGCGGGCTTCGACGTCGTGCTGGTCGAGACGGTGGGTGTCGGCCAGAGCGAGGTGCTCGTCCGCGGCATGGTGGATTGTTTCCTCGTGTTGTTGCTGGCGGGCGCGGGCGACGAGTTGCAGGGGATCAAGAAGGGCGTGCTCGAGCTCGCCGACATTCTCGCGGTGAACAAGGCCGACGGCGACAACCGCACCCGCGTCGAGGCGGCGCGGCGGGAGTTCAGCCGCGCGCTGCACTATCTCTCGGCGCCTGCGGGCGCGTGGCAGCAGCCGGTGCTGGCATGCTCGGCAGTCACGCGCGAGGGCGTGGCGGAGGTGTGGCAGACGGTGGACAAGTTTTTCGTCCACGGCCGCGAGAGCGGCGCCTTTGCCGGGCGGCGGCGCGAGCAGGCGCTCGCGTGGCTCGACGCGCTGGTGGGGGAGGGGCTGCGCGAGGCCTACGCGGCGCGGCACGGGGTGGCGCCGTTGCGGGCGCAGTTGGAGTCGCAAGTGGGGGCCGGGCTCGTGCCGGCGCCCGTGGCTGCGCGCCGTTTGCTGGCCGCAGCGGGGTTCGGTCCGTGAAGTTTTGCTTATTTAAGCGCAAGGGTTCGCAAGATCCGCGCAGAGGCCCGCGCGCCTCCCGGCTATACTCGCCGCCCTGAAGCTCGCATTTCCGACATGATCACCTCCATCGATCACCTGGGTATCGCCGTCCGCTCGCTCGACGAAGCGATTCCGCTGTATGAAAACGCCCTCGGCCTCACGTGCCTCGGGCGCGAAGACGTGCCCGCGCAGAAGGTGCGCACGGCGTTCTTCGACGCCGGCGGCGTGCACCTCGAGCTGCTCGAGCCGACGGCGCCCGACAGCCCGATCGCGAAGTTCCTCGCGGATCGCGGCGAGGGAATCCACCACGTTGCTTTCCGAACCGACGACATCGGCGCGCAGCTCAAGCAAGCGGCCGGCGCTGGCGTGCGCCTGATCCACGAGACGCCTTTCGAGGGCGCGGCGGGCAAACTCGTCGCCTTCCTCCACCCGAAATCCACGCGCGGCGTGCTCACGGAATTCTGTGCCGTGAAGCCCGGCGCGGTGAGCGCCCACTGAGCGAAAGGGAAACCACCATGGCCATCGCACCCGTCTTACTCGACCAACTCGCGCACAAGCGCGCGACCGCGTTCTCCGCCGGCGGCGACGACAAGCTGAAGGCGCGCCGCGACAAGGGGCTCATGAACGCCCGCGAGCGGCTGCTCGCGCTCTTCCAGCCGAATACCTTCATGGAATGGGGCATGCACGCCGACCACGACTGCCACGACTTCGGCCTCGAGACGAAGTCGTTCCCCGGCGACGGCGTGATCACCGGCATCGGCTACGTCGACGGCCGGCCCGTCGCGGCCTTCAGCCAGGACTTCACCGTCGGCGGCGGCGCGCTCGGCCGCATCCACTCCAAGAAAATCTGCGACCTGATGGACTACGCGATGAAGGCCGGCATGCCCGTGCTCGGCATCAACGATTCCGGCGGCGCGCGCATCCAGGAGGGCGACGATTCGCTTTCCGGATACGGCCAGGTCTTCTTCCGCAACGTGCTCGCCTCGGGCGTCGTCCCGCAGGTCTCGATCATCGCCGGCCCCTGCGCCGGCGGCGCGGCCTACAGCCCGGCGCTGACGGACTTCATCATCATGACGCGGAAGAACGCCAGCATGTTCATCTGCGGGCCCGACGTGATCAAGGCCGCCACCGGCCAGACCGTGACGATGGACGAGATCGGCAGCGCGATGGCGCACGCCTCGGTCAGCGGCAACATCCACTTCATCGCGGAGGACGACGCGCACGCGCTCGAGATCGCGCGCAAGCTGCTGTCGTTCCTGCCGGCGAACAACGTGATGGATCCGCCGCATCGCCCGACGCCGGCGCTCGACCTGTCGCCGGACCCCGTGCTCAACGACCTGATCCCCGCGGATCCCAAGTCGCCGTTCGACATCCTCACCGTCATCGGCCGGCTGGTGGACGGCGGCGATTTCCTCGAGGTGCAGAAGGAATGGGCGAAGAACCTCGTGGTCGGCTTCGGCCGCATCCAGGGCATCGTCTGCGGCATCGTCGGCAACCAGCCCGCCTTCAAGGCCGGCACGCTCGACATCGATTCGTCGGACAAGGGGGCGCGGTTCATCCGGTTCTGCAATGTCTTCAATATCCCGGTCGTCACGCTCGTCGACATCCCCGGCTTCATGCCCGGCATGGCGCAGGAGCGCGGCGGCATCATCCGCCACGGCGCGAAGATGCTGTTCGCCTACGCGTCCTGCACCGTGCCGAAGCTCACGATCATCCTGCGCAAGGCCTACGGCGGCGCGTATCTCGCGATGTGCAGCGCCGACATGGGCGCCGACGTCGTCTACGCGTGGCCGACCGCCGAGATCGCGGTGATGGGCGCCGAGGGCGCGGTCCGCGTCCTCTACAAAAAGGAAATCGCCGCCGCCGCCGACCCGAAGAAGCGCGAGGCCGAACTCGTCGCCGACTACAAGGAGAAGTTCGCCTCGCCGTATCAGGCGGCGCGCAAGGGCATGATCACCGACGTGATCGAGCCGGCCCAGACGCGCGCGCACCTCGCGATGGCGCTGCGCAACACCCTCTCGAAGCGCGAGACGCGCCCGCCGAAGAAGCACGGCAACATCCCTCTGTGACCACGCCATAACCCTGCCGCCGGGCGGCGCGCGCGGAGACGCCCGCGCTGCCCGGCGCTTGCAGGGACAAATTCTCCCTCCGCCATTCTCCCTTTCGCGTCATGAAGAAACTAAGAATCACCATTGAGGGCAAAGCCTACGAAGTGCTGGTCGAGGTGCTCGACCAGGATGCTCCTGTCGCTGCGGCGGCGGTGAGCGCTCCGGCGGCGGTGCCCCTCCCGGCTGCCGCCCCCGGGCCGGCCGCGCCTGCTCCGGCGCCGGCTCCCGCTCCGGCGGCGCCACCCCCTGCGGCGGCTGCGGGTGCAGATACCATTCCAAGCCCGCTCGCGGGCAAGATTGTCTCGGTCGACGTCAAGGTCGGCCAGTCCGTCGCCGAGGGCGCCCAGC
>CAZENI010000533.1:0-769 GCA_964513055.1 uncultured Opitutus sp. | reverse complement strand
AGCTCGCGACCATCGAGGCGATGAAAATGAACACGTTCATCTACGCGCCCAAGGCGGGCCGGGTCCAGGAAGTGCTCGTCAACGCGGGCGACGCCGTCGAGGAGGGCGCTCCGCTGCTGCGGCTGGCCTGAGGCCGCCGCCCGGCTCCCTGTCAACTGGCCGGCCTGCGCCATCGCGCCCACGGCGCGGTGTCCGCCGGCGGCCCGGTCCAACCACACTCGCCATGATCTCCTGTCCCGGCCTCCTGCCGTCCTGTTTCCTCGCCGCCGCCGCGGCGCTGCCGTCGGAAATCTCGCTGACCGACGCGCTGCTGCTGCTGGTCTTCGCCGGCCTGATCGCGGCGACCTGGCAGTTGACCAAGCTGCTCCGGCGCCTCGACACGCTCGAGGAGCGGCTGGTCGCGCCGCCCGCTCCCCGGCCCGTCGCGGTCGTATCCGCCGCAGCCGCACCCGCACCGCAACCCGTGCCCGCCGCCCTGGCGCCGGAATTTCCGGCCGTGATCGCCGCGGCGGTCTACGCCGCGCTCGGCCAGCCCGTGCGCATCCTCTCGATCACCGAGGTCGCGGGCGGACAGCAGGTCTGGTCGCTCGAGGGCCGCCGGCAGATTTTCGCTTCCCATCAGGTGCGCTGAGCCGCGCGTCCGCCCGCGGCGTCCCCGCGTTCGGCGCCGCGACCCGGCCCGGCGCAGTTTGGCCATGCCTGCTCTTTTTCCGAGGAAACTCTCCCCCGTCCTCCGCTGCTGCTGCTGGATTGTGCCGGCCACCGCCGC
>CAZENI010000532.1:0-5823 GCA_964513055.1 uncultured Opitutus sp. | reverse complement strand
GGGGTGAGGCCCCCCGCCTCGAACGTCGGTTTCATCCGCGTGTTGAAAGCGCGCACCACTTGATAACAGCCGTATTCCGCGACGGCCTCGGCGGCGTTGCGGGCCTCCACCAAGCCCGCGTGGCGATCGCCGAGGCGGCGCTCGGCGGCCGACCACTGCATCAGGGAGGCGCTCAGCGCCAGCAGCATGAAGCAAAAGAGCATGACCGTCACGAGGGCCGAGGCCCGCTGCCGACCGGGGATGAACTTTCCGAACGAGGTCTTCATGGGGCGCGACTATCCGCGTGGTGAAATCGTGAAATTATAGGTGTTGCCCGTCTGGGTCGCCCCGCCCTTCTCCGTCAGTGACGCCGAAATCTGCGCGCGGATCATCACGCTTCGATTCAGCCGGTTGTAGAACAGCGGCGGCGTGGCCACGATTTGAGTCGCGGTGTTCGCGCTCAACCCCTGCGCCAGTTGGCTCAAGATCGGATAGGACGAAATGCTGCCCTTAACGTGGGTATTGAGGATTTGATACATCGGCGCGGACTTGGCGTCCACCGGCGTGCCCAGCGGGATCTCAAAGCGTCGCACCGGCCCGGTGTTCAAGGTGGTGTCCGTCACTTCGCGATAATAGCCGACGAGTTTCGTGATCATGCTCGTGCCCGTGCTGGCTTGTGCCGGGTCGACGTAGACGAGAACCAGAAAGTCCCCCACCTGACCATCGACGAGGCTGCCGTCGACCGACACTCCGTCCACGAGAGCCGTGCGCTTGTTGAAATCCGGATACAGACAGAAGTAGTTCGCCGTCACCGCATCGGTCGCGAGCCGTCCGGTGATGGCACGCACCTCCCGGCTGATCATGTGCTCGGCCCGCACGGAATAATAGAGCATCAGCGACTGCCGCAGGAAAACGCCGATGCCGATGGTCACAAATCCCATCAGGGCCACCGCCATCAGAATCTCCACGAGGGTGAAGCCGCGGCGGCAGGCGTTCGGGGGCGGGGGCGCGCGTCTCATGGCGGATCAATAGGTCTGCACGACGGACCGCAAGGTGCGGACGGAATCCATGCGGTATCTGATATTCCCACCGTTCACCTCCTGCCACGTGTAAACGATGACGACGCTGTAGACCTTGCTCTGGACGGACGAGGCCGGCGTGAGATCGCTGATCTGCACCCAGAAGTTCAGGCGCAGATCGGTCTTCCCGGGAATCGTCGTCGGATACGGTGTCAGGGCCGAATTCGCGCCCGGCCAAATCGAAGCCCACGTGGCCGTGCCCGTGGCCCCGCGGCTGTCCATGTCAAATGACTGCAAGTTGTCCACGACCTTTTCGGGCGTCACCCCGGGCTTGGCTCCCGTCAGGGTGTAGAGCGGCACCGTCGAGGGCGTCGTCGAGAGCGAAATCACCGTGGCGCTCTGATCTTTCAACGTGGGCAGCGCGAACGATTCCGTCAGGCGGGGATTGTTCTGCTTGTCGGCCGGATCGGAATTCACGAACTGCTGCAAGGGCATGTTCTTAATCTGCTCGATGTAACCCTGCACGATGGTCAACGCGGTCGTCTGCGCCGCGCCCGCGGCCGCCTGCCGGCGCATCTGCACCAACCCCGTCAGAATCCCTCCGAGCAAAATCGCCAGGACGCCGATCGCCACGATCACCTCGACGAGGGTCATGGCGGCGCGACGGGAAGGGGAAAACATGGCGGTCGAAGAATCCAGGCGGTCGTTCGCTTTGGCGAATCAGAACCGCATCCGCCCTCGATTCCAAGCCGCGGAAACTACGAAGGGCCTCAACCTCCCCTTCCCTCCGACCGCCGTCGGGGTCCAACCAGCGCTGACCGTCGCCCCGTCGGACGCGGACCCAGGTCGCCAACCGGAACGACGGCCCGGTTCGGCCGGGGAAGTCCGGGCAGGCGCCATCACGCCCGTTGACCCCGGCCCCGCCGGCGGATTGCCTCCCCGCAACCGCGCGGCCCTGAAGCTGCCCCTTCCCCGTGCCCACCTTTTCGTTCCAACGTCCGCCTTCAGCGAATACGTCCATGAAAGTGCTCCCCGCCCTGCTCTGCCTGTTGACGATGCCGGTTTCACTTCTGGCGCAGGCGGCTCCGCCGCCGGGCGCACCCAACCCGCCGCGCCGGCCGGCGACGATGCGGCCCGAGATCGTCGGACACCACGGCATCGTCGCGGGCGGCCGGCACTATTCGGTCGCCGCCGGCGTGCGCATCCTCGAGCAGGGCGGCAACGCGATCGACGCCGGCGTCGCCACGGTGTTCGCCGCGGCCGTCGTCGAGATTTCGCACTTCGGCTTTGGCGGTGAGGTCCCGACGATCATTTACGACGCGAAGACCAAGAAAGTGCACGTGATCAACGGCCAGGGCCCGGCGCCCAAGGCGGCGTCGCCCGCGCTGTTTGCCGCGAAGGGCAAGGTCGATGGCAACGGCCCGCTCGCCGCCACCCTGCCCGCCGTGATGGACGCGATGGCGATCGCCCTCGACCGGTTCGGCACGATGCGGCTGGAGCAGGTGATGGCGCCGGCCATCGCGCTCGCGGACGGCTTTCCGATGTATGGCTACCTGCGCGACGTTCTCGTGGGCAACCGCAAGCGCACCGAAGCCTACCAATGGGGCCATCTTTACTACGCCGGCGGCCGGGTCGCCGAGGTCGGCGAGATCTTCCGCCAGCCGAATCTCGCCCGCACCCTTCGCGCCCTCGTCGCCGCCGAGCGCGAGGCGCTGGCGAAGCATCGCGATCGCAGCACCGCCATCCGCGCGGCGCGCGACGCGTTCTACCAGGGAGACATCGCGCGCCGCCTCGTGGCGGCCAATCGCGCGGAAGGCGGCGTGTTTACCGAAGAGGACCTCGCGAATTTCCAGGGCTCGATCGAGTCATCGGTCACCACCACGTTTCACGGTTTC
Source organism: uncultured Opitutus sp. (assembly GCA_964513055.1). Classification (GTDB taxonomy): domain Bacteria; phylum Verrucomicrobiota; class Verrucomicrobiia; order Opitutales; family Opitutaceae; genus ER46. The sequence goes on along the minus strand of CAZENI010000532.1, from coordinate 2,930 downwards.
GAAATCCACAAGGCCGGGGCGTGGAACCAGGGACCCGTGCTCCTCGAGACCCTGAACATCCTCGAGGGCGTCGACCTCAAGGCGATGGGCGCACACTCGGCGGACTACATCCACACCGTGCACGAAGCCATCAAGCTCGCGTATGACGACCGCAATGCGTTCCTCGGCGATCCGGCGTTCGTGGCGGTGCCGCTCAAGGGCCTCCTGTCGAAGGCCTACGCGGCCGAGCGTCGGAAGTTGATCGGACCGGACGCGTTTCTGGATCACCGCCCGGGCGATCCGTTCGCGTTCGACCCCGACGTCAAGCCACCCGCCACCCGCTATCTCCCGCACGCGCAAGGCGAGAAGGAGAGCAGTTCGGGCGACACGACCTGCGTCAACACCGTCGATCGCGACGGCAACCTCTTCAGCGCCACGCCGAGCTCGGGTTGGGTGATCGGCGGCGCGTTCATCGCCGGCGACACCGGCGTGCCGCTTTCAAATCGCATGCAGGCCTTCGATCTGGATCCGCTGAGCCCGAACGTCCTCGTCGGCGGCAAGCGTCCGCGCACCACACTCACTCCGACCGTCGTGCTCAAGGACGGCGCGCCGTTTCTCGCCCTCAGCACGCCGGGCGGCGACAGCCAGGACCAGCAAGTCCTCAACGTGCTCCTGAACCTCGTGGTCTTCGAAATGGATCTGCAGGTCGCGATCGAAGCGCCGCGCTTCAACTCCAACCATCCGCACAGCTCCTTCGACAATCACGAGAGCGTGACCGGGCAGTTGGAGATCGAGAGTCGCATCCCGCCCAAGATCATGGCGGACCTCCTCGCGCGAGGACACGACTTGAAGGTGCTCGGCCCCTATTCGATGAGCACCGGTGTCGTGGCCGTCGGCGTGAACCCGAAAACGGGCACGCTCCGCGGCGGCGCCGACCCGCGCCGCGAGCGCTACGTGTTCGGCTGGTAGGCCCGCTTTGTGCCGCTCCAAGTCGCGGCACCACGACCCGAAGGTCCGCCACCGCGCCTCAGATGTAATACATCTCGGACGGATTTTTCGTCACGAACTGATCGAGCGTGTAGCCCTTCGTTTTTGCCACGAGCGCCTTGCCGATCTCGTCCCAAATCTGCTTCAGCCGCCGGCCACTGCGCCCCTCGAAGTTGCCGCTCAGGTGCAGGCAATGGCCCTCGACGGCGACGAGGATGTCGTGCAGCGAAATCTCGTCCGGCGCCTTCGCCAGCGCGTAGCCGCCGTGATTGCCGCGGCGGCTCGCGATCAGCCCGGCATCGCGCAGCTTGATCAGAATCTGCGCGAGGAAACTGGCCGGGACCGCCTCCGTGCGCGCGAGCCGCTCGATCTGCGCCAGCTCGCCGGAACCGTGTAAGCGCGCCAGCTCCGTCATCACGCGGCAGGCGTAGTCGACTTGCACGGAAATCCTCACGGCGCGCTCAGATCACGTAGTCGCCATTCTCCGATTTCACGCACTCGCGCGGCGGCAGCAGCATGCCGGCGGCGACGGTCGCGTTCGTGCCCTGCTCGATCAGGATGAACGAACCGGTGAGCCGGTTGAAGCCGTAGCCGTCGAACACCAGCGGCTTCGCCGCCCGCAGCCGGATCTCGCCGATGTCGTTCATCGTGAGCTCGGCCGGCTCGGGCTCGGTGTCGAGCGTCGCCATGTTGAGCTTGTTGACGATCTCGGTGACCGCGACCTGCACGGTGTGCGTCGTGTGCTTGAGGAAATACTTCTTCCCGCGCTGCAACGCGCGCGGGTGCATCCAGCACACCTCCGCGTGCAGCTCGCTGCTCGAGCCGGGCAGGTAGTCCGGGCCGATCAGCATGCTGCCGCGGCTGATGTCGATGTCGTGTTCCAGCACCAGCGTGACCGATTGCGGACAGAACGCCTCCGCGACCGCGCCATCGTAGGTCCAGATTTCCTTCACGGTCGTCACGACGCCGGCCGGCAGCGCGAGGACTTTCTGGCCGACGCGCACGATGCCGCCGGCGATCTGGCCGCTGAAGCCGCGGAAATCGTGGAGCTTCGGATCCGTGGGGTTGTTCGGACGGTTGACCCACTGGACGGGCAGGCGGAAGCCCTGGAGATTCCAGTCGCTCGCGATGTGCACCGTCTCGAGGTGGCCGAGGAGCGTCGGGCCCGCATACCACGGCGTGTGCGGCGAGGGGTCGACCACGTTGTCGCCGTTGAGCGCGCTCATCGGGATGAACTTCACGTCCTTGATGTCGAGCCGAGGGAGGAACTCCTCGAACTGCGCGCGAATCTCGAGGAAGCGCTGTTCGCTCCAGCCCACGAGGTCCATCTTGTTGATCGCCACGACGAGGTGGGGAATCCGCAGCAGCGACGCGATCGCGGTGTGGCGGCGGCTCTGCTCGATCACGCCGGTGCGGGCGTCGACGAGGATGATGGAGAGGTTCGCCGTGGAGGCGCCCGTCACCATGTTGCGCGTGTATTGGACGTGGCCCGGCGTGTCCGCGATGATGAACTTCCGGCGCGGCGTCGCGAAGTAGCGGTAGGCCACATCGATCGTGATGCCCTGCTCGCGTTCGGCGCGGAGGCCGTCGGTGAGGTTCGCAAGGTTGATCTGACCGCCGCCGGTGATGTCAGCGGACCGCTCCAGCGCCTCGATCTGATCCTCCATCAGCGACTTCGAATCGTAGAGGAGACGGCCGATGAGCGTGGACTTGCCGTCGTCGACGCTGCCGCAAGTGTTGAAGCGGAGGATGTCGACGGGGACGTTCACGGGTGCGGGGGGAGGCATGAGTTCTGCGGTAAACATTTCAGAAATAGCCCGCCTTCTTGCGGTCTTCCATCGCGGCCTCGGAGGCCTTGTCGTCGGCGCGCGAGCCGCGCTCGGTCACGCGCGCGGCGGCGATCTCCGCGATGATGTCCTCGACGGTCGTGGCCGGCGACTCGACCAGACCGGTGCTGATGATGT
>CAZENI010000531.1:0-5841 GCA_964513055.1 uncultured Opitutus sp. | reverse complement strand
GAGCCGCGCCGAAAAGAGCTTCAGATCGCTCGTCAGCACGCGGCCCACGACCAGCCGGCGCAGTTCCAGCAGATTGTCTTGCGGCACCCCGCTCTTGATCCCGAGCGTGATGAAGGCGGCCGCGCGCAGCAGGGGGCCCACGAATACCTTGGCGGCCGCGCCGCCCTCGCGGGCGCCGGCCTCGACTCCATCGGCGTAGGCGGCGAGTTCCGCGGCATGGACGAGCGCGGTAAGCTCCTGGGCGACGGCGGGAGCCGTGGCGCCGAGCTCGCGAGTCACCGTCTCAATCGTCCCGGCATCGACTGTCCGCACCTCGGACTGGAAAAGCGGCTTTTGCTCAAGCGGCCCGGATAGTGTCTTCCCGTCAAGCAGCTGCCAATACGCGTCCTCGAGGAGGCCGATCGCCTCCGGGCGTGCGCCGAGCCTGACGACTTCGCCGATGAAGAGCGCGCAATCCCGGATCGCGTCGACGGGGCGGCCGGGCGTGGCAGAATAACGGGCCACGGCATCGGGATCGCCGGCGCCGGGCGCCAAGCGACTGAGCAGGGAGAGGATTTCGGCAGAGTTGGAATGCATGAAGTTGAAGGGAAGGTGACGGAATCGGCTCTTTCAGCGGGTCGCGTTCGCCGGGTGCTGGCGCAGAACTGCCCCGTGCAGGCCGTGCGCCGGCCGTGCACGCGCGCAGGACGCCCGGCCGGCCTCCGCCAAGCCACCCTGCAGCCGAATGGCCTGTAATGCGAAAAGACGGATGGACCCGGCGACGGCTGAACGTGACCGCCGCCGGGTCGTGCCCCAGGCGCCCCGCGCCTCCTCCCCGGATGCACCGCGCCCCGCCCTCCGCGGGCGGGACGCGCAATTGGATTTGCCTCGGTTGGCCACGTGCGCGACGCCTCAGCTTTTCGAGGCGAGGTTGAGCAGCTTCTGGGCGGCCTCGGCCAGATCGCGATCGTAGGATTCCGGGTTGTTCGAGCGCGACGAGGTGCTCCACCGCACGCCGCCGGCCTGCTCGCGGCGATCGTAGATGCCCTGGCAGAGGTCGGACTGCAGCGCGATGTCGCGGGCGGTGTCGCGCCGGTCGCCAACGACGACCCGGTGGCTGAAATACGGGCGGAAGAGATCGGCGAGCTGGGTCGCGGCCGCCTCGTGGGCGTCGTTGTAGAAGCGGACGAGCGCAGCCCTGAAGTCTTCCGCATGGCGCTCAAGCGCGGGGATGAGCGTGTCGCCGATCTGCTGCTCACACCGGGCGATGAAGCCCGGGAACATGTCGAGCTGCATCTGCTTCGCGGTGATTTGACCGACCCGCTTCGCGTCGCTCGGATTGGTGTCGGCGACGAAGGCGGACACTTCCTGTTTGAGCGCCGCAAAGCGTTCGCGTTCGAGGGCGATCCCGGCGACGGCTTTGTTGTAAAGGTCGAGTGCCTGCCTGAGCGGCACCGCGTTGATCCGCTCGATGGCGGTGAGGTTGATGACGACGGTTTTCATGCGCGAAGTGCGGGGGGCGGTGTTTGGTGTTTCTCGGCGAAGTGGATTTCCAAGAGGTTGAGGAAATAATCCCGGGGGAGATGCGTGCGGCGGTTGCCCAGAAGCCCGCGCGCATCGCAAAGGGCCACGAGCTTCGGGACCGAGAGCGTGGCGATGTCGATCCCGCCGAAGAAATCGATGCGTGCCAGCCGCTCCGCCCATTCCTCCCGAGGGCACCACACGGGAATGCGCAAGTAGGCCTCGAGCTTGCGGCGCGAGCGCGGGCAGGTGCTTCGCCCGGTGATCACCTGATAGGTGTAGGCGACCGCCCAGCCGAGCTTTGCCCCCAACTCACGCTGCTGCATCCGCCGCATGATCAGCTCGGTCCGAATCATCATGGCTTGCAGCGCGGCGCGCTGGGACTCGCTGAAAATCAGAGCTGCGGGGGACATGGCGGAGAGATTTCGGGGACGGTCGCGGTGTTTGGCCGGCCGCGGGTCGCGCGGCGGTTGTTGATAGATAGAAAAAGGAGAACGAACACCAGAAGTTCCTAATTGGTGTTCGTGTCAAAGCAAAACAGGCTAGCGAATTGGGGCGGCAGGCTCTTGGTTCCCGGCATGGGCTCGTTGCGTAACCTCAGAAAAAAGGGCTTGGCGGCAGACATGCGGGAGGTCGCCGGTCGCCTGCGCGACGCCCGGGAGGATGAGCGATTTAGCCAATACGATCTCGCGCCTCAGCTCGGGATCACTCGGGCCGTGCTGTCGAATATCGAGCTTTGCCAGAGTCCGCTTTCCTTTCGCGTAGGAATGGAGTTCTGCCGCCGCCTCAATTTCTTGCCCAGATGGCTGGCCACGGGCACAGAGCCACAGCGGCCGTTTGTTCCAGTCGAAGAACTAGGCGTGGAACCTGCCGTCCTGCGTCGACACACCCGGCACGGGGTGGATTTCCTGAGCGGTTACCACTCCGTCTTGCAGCGGCCGATTGAAGAGTGGCTGAAACGCCACTCGACCGATGAACTCGTGATGCGTGCGCTCACCAACGATCCGGCGGCGGCAATTCGAAAGATGCACACTACCGATTTGATTCGTCGGCTGGATGCCGCGATGCACGGGCTCAAAAACGGAAGTGAAGCTGAGCGTTCATTGCATGTGAAACTTGCGGGACTTTTCTCTTCCGAAATGGCGGCACGGCTGGACGCCTTAGAGCGTAAGTTCCGGAAGTAGCGCGCGAGAATCGCCGAGACCGCACTGAGTGCGGTTTCGGCGATTCGCCGAGAGTCCACTGAGTGGACTATCGGGACCGCACCGAGTGCGGTCCCGGGCGCACGTAAGCAATCGCCGCACGGTTTTTTGTTTCGACTAACTACGTGACTCAAGTAGTCGTGTGTTTGTTAAGTGCCCGTCCCCGCGATCAACGAGGACGGGCTATCGACCGCATAACCATCGACAAAAACAGCAATGCAATCGACACCCGGAAAAATCCATAACGGCAGCAGCGGTAGCAACCAGAATCCCCCACCATGTCCATCGCCGAACGGCTCCAAAAAGCGCGCGAAAAACTCGACCTCACCCAAGAGGCCGCGGCCCCTCGTTGGGGCGTCAACCTCCGAACCCTCCAAGGTTGGGAACGCGGTCAACATGAACCGCGCGGATTCGCCCGCACCCAACTTGAGAAGCTCCTCACCGACATCCTCGGCCCGGATGCACCTCGCGCAACCAATCGCCGCGGCAAGCGCGGAGGTGATCCCGTTCACTGATGGAGTTTTCATCGGTAAGGCCTCGCTGGCGCTGCGCGATTGGATGACCTGCGGGGATTACGTTAAGGCGATCACTTTTGGCTATCGCATGATTCGTGAACTGCGGCGGATGGAGTGGGAGATCGCGCGACTGAATGGAGGCAGGGCATGAGCGCGACCGAGACTCCGTCGCTGCCGGCTGGCTCGATCGTTCGCGAGCCGCAGATCGACGCCACGCCCTACACCGTCGAAGGGACCGAAGACGGCACCGCGCTCGCGCGGCGCTCGATTCGGTTTCCTCTCAAATATGACCGGAAGGCGAAGGCGCGCCTGCCCTTCGCCCCTAAGGTGGGCGGCGGCGATGAGGCGCATTGCATTTGGTGCATCCGTGATGCCATTACGCACCGAAACGATGCCCGGAAGAAACTCGCCAAGGCTTCGATCCTCGACGACTTGCGCGACAGCCGCGGTGCCCTGATCGAGCGACTGGCGGCCGCGGAACACCGGCGCCGCATGCGCCAGGCGGCGCTTTGGGCCCGGGTATGGGCAGACCACGTGCGCGCCCAGGATCCGCGGCTCGTGGCGCTGAGCCACCAAACGCACGACATCCTCCGGCGCTCCTTCCGCGCCGGAAATCTGTCGGAGCGCTGGCGCCGGGTGCAGGTGCTGAAGTTCACCCCGCGGATCGACGATGCGACGCGCGAGCGGATTGACCAGGTGCTGCGGCGAATCGCGGCGAAGCATGCGGCGATTGAGCCCTACGGGTATACGCTTCCGCAGGTGTGATGGCGCCCTGTTGGGCAAGCGAAGCCGGCCCGCACGGGCCGGCTTTTTTATGCTCTAGTTTTTGGCGGCGCGAATCACCAACCAAGCCGCGCCGGCCGCGAGAACGATCGCGAGAGCAGGCGCGCCCCACTGTGCGAGGGGCAGCCCCATCGAACCGAGCGTGTCGACCGTAAACCACGGTTTCGTCGGCACGGACCAAAGCCACCAGGCGCCGAGACCTGCCAGCACCGCGACTACAAGTTGGGCGAAGGACTTCATGGGGCAGCGGATCGAGCGATAGATGGGCGCGACCGATTTCGCGTTGCAAGCCCGGCGTATGCCGAGACCAGCCGCCGCAACCGCCGCAACCACCGCACCCGCGGTAGCGATCGGCCAGGCGGGCGTGGCAGAATAGCCCGCCCAAATTCGGGGTGAAGATCCTGCCGTCATGAACAATCCTACCACGCGCCACCATCCGCGCTCGCTCGCTGCCGGCGCCTTCCGCCCGGTGGCGCAGAGCGATTTGGATGTGCTGGCCCGCGTGTGTCCTCGGCTTGTGGATCACTGCCTCCCGCTTGAGGCGATTCCCGACCTGCAGACGGTGGCGCTGGCGTTCGTGCTCTCCCGCTCCCCGGCTGAGGTGGCAGATGCCGCGGCCGGCGGGGCCGAATCGTTCGACGCCGCGGTGTCCGCGTTTTTCGCTCAGATGAGCGCTGACGAGATTCAGGCGCGTCTGAAAGCGCTGTGCGCCCATCTGCAGGCGCAGGCGTGCGCGCGGCACGCGGTGAACTGAGTAATTCTTGTCGCCCGATCACTCCCATGAAGACCAAGCCCATCGCATCCGCCGCACTCAAGCCGATCACCGTCGCCGAGCTGAAATTCAGGAAGCTCAACCTTTGCGACTTCATCGTGCTGGAAAGACTTGGCGTGAATATCGCCGCGTTTGCCAGCAAGGCAGAAGGAGATGTGACGATCGAACAGGCGCTCATGCTCGCGTTTCTGGCCTCGATGTCCGAAGACGACGCGGGCGCCTGCTACGACAAGTCCCGGCCCGCATTCAAGGCGGCTGTGATGCAGTTTGCCCAGCGCATCGATACGAATGAGATCGGCCTGCTGATGGAAAAGCTCGCCGCGGCTTTTATTAGCGCGCCGGTAGTGGCTGCCCACACTGCGACGGCCAATCCGAGCTGAGGCGCCCGCTTCCCTTCCTCGTGAATCTCACCGCCAGGCTTTCGCTCGAAAATCAGGGGTTTCTTTCCCCCCTGAAACAAGCTTCTGCCCAATTCGCGGCTTTCAGGAGCACAATCACAGGGGTCGTGGCACCGATTGCCGCGCTGGTGGCGGGCTTTGCCGGGGTGGCGGGCGCAGTCGGGGTGCTGAAGCGGTCGCTGAGCGAGGCCGCGGCGATGGAGGATTTCGAAACCAGCTTCACGACCTTGCTCGGATCCCTCGGCGCCGCGAAGCAGCGCATGGCGGATCTCGCCAAGTTTGCCGCCGCGACGCCGTTTGAACTGCCGCAGATTGCGCAGGCATCCAAGCTTCTGCAGGCTTTTACCGGGAACGCCCTCTCCACATCGAAAGGATTGCGGCTGGTCGGCGATGCGGCCGCCGCCGTGGGCCAGCCACTCGAGGCCGTATCGATGTGGTTTGGACGGCTCTATGCCGGGATGCAGCAGGGAGCCGCGCTCGGCGAGCCGATCCAAAACCTCACCCAGCTCGGTCTCATCAGCAACGAGGCTCGCAAGGAGCTCACAGCGCTGGAAGGCAAAGCACTGGATGGCGCGCGCGTGATGCAGGTGCTCGAGGCGGCTTTCGGATCCAACGCCGGCGCGATGGACCGCCTGTCGAAAACCTACAACGGCAAGCTCTCGACTTTGCGC
>CAZENI010000530.1:0-5850 GCA_964513055.1 uncultured Opitutus sp. | reverse complement strand
CGCCGTCCGTGACGGCGGACGGGGTGGACGAGCCCGCCGCACCGGTCGCAGCGCCCCGCCTGCCGCGGCGGCTGCGCCCGGTCGTGATACGGCGTCTGGCAGTCGCGGCAGATCGCGCGGCCGAGCAGCCGCGCCACGACCTCGTCGTCGTCGACCCGGAGGTAGATCGCCGCGTGCACCGTGCGGCCCAGCCGCGCGAAGAGTTCGTCGAGGAAGCGCACCTGATCGGGCGTGCGCGGAAAGCCGTCGAAGAGCGTGCCCTGGTGCGGCGCGAGCGTGTCCGCCGAGGCCTCGATCATCGCCTCCACCACCTCGTCCGGCACCAGGTCGCCCTGCGCCATGTAGCGCCGCGCCAGCAGCCCGAGCGGCGTGCGCCCGCGCACGTGCTCCCGGAACAGATCGCCGGTCGCGAGGTGGCGGAGATGGTGGCGCGCGGCCAGGCCGCCGGCGTGCGTGCCCTTGCCCACGCCGGAGGGTCCGAGCAGCACGAGGTTCATGCGGATTCCAGTCGGCGGACGGCCGGGGCCGGGCGCGACCTCCGCCCGGACAACGGCGGTCCGGCCTAGTCGCCGGACTTCCGGTCCTGCCAGCGGAGGAAGCCAGCGACCAGCCCTCCGCTGAGGACGACCACGGTGGCGGCGTTGAATTCCCAGCCGGCGATCCGGCTCACGGCCAGGGTCACCGCCACGCTGACGACCACGCAGAGCGCCCAGATCCCGAGCGCGCCGGCGACCTCACGATTTCTCCCGGATGCATCGTTGGCATTCATGTGCTTCCTTTCGTTTGCCTGTTTCCCGGACCCAGACCGGCGGGACCGGCGTCAGACGACGACGACCGCGTCGAATCCACCAAATGGATTCATCGCGGTCTGCTGCGCCGCCGGATCATCGCGCCACTCGCCGTCGACGAGCAGCCGGTAGTGGTGTTCGCCGCGCGGGAGCCACAGCTCCAGCGACCAGTCGCCGAAGTCGTCCCGGCGGAGCGGGTGCGCCCGCGGGTTCCAGTTGTTGAACGACCCGACGAGAAACACCTCGTTCGCCTCGGACTGAAAATAGCCGAAACGCACGCGCTGCAGTTCGCCGGCCGGCCGGTCCGACGCCACGGCGGCTCCGCCGGCGGACGACACCGGTTGGGCGCCGGCTCGGGCGGCAGTCTCCGCGCGGGACCGTGGCAGCGGATGCGCGCGACGGGCGGGCGCGTGCGATTCGGCCGGACGCGCCAGAGGCGGGGCAATCGATTCGGAGGAGGGGCTGTTTTTCATGGGGGTCCTTGTTCCCGATCTTCCGCGGCATGCGGATGGATTCGCCGCACGCTACGCCTCGCCGCCGAAAGTGCGCCGCCTTTTTTGGCTTTTGCTGGGCATGGTTTGCACTCCGGCGCGGCCGCGCCGCCCGCGCGCGCGAATCCGCCAACCGACGCGGCGGTTTGGCCAAATAGTGCGAAGTGCGGCCGCGTGATCGGGGCGACAGTGAGCCATGAACCCCCAGCCGTCCCCTCCCCTCCCGGCCGGCGCGCCTGCGCCCGGCCATGCCGCCTGGTCCTGGCACGAACGCACCCTCCTCGCGCTGCGGCAGCGGCTGCTCGCCGCCCAGGCCGAGCACGAGCAGGCGGTGACGGCGGCGCTGGAAACCCGCAGCATCGACGCCGCCGAAACCGCCCAGGAGGTCACGGACCACGAGGTCATCCTCGCGGAGCTGCACGCGGAAGCCGAGCGCCTCACGGAGATCGACGCCGCCCTCCAGCGGATCGCGCACGGCACGTATGGCGTCTGCGAGGAGACGGGCGAGCGGATCGCGCCGGCACGCCTCCGCGCCATTCCGTGGACGCGCTACTCGCGCGCCGCGGCGGAGCGCCACGAGCAGCGCGCGCGTCCCGGCGGCCCGCACGCGTAACCACTTTTAAACTACCGCCTCGGCCTCGAGCAGACGCCGGACCTCGGCGTCCGCGACCGGGGAGCAATCCGCGATCTCGCGCGCCGGGCCGGCCGGCCCGGCCGACACCATCCCGGCGATCACCTCGACGCCCGCCGCCTGCAGCGACTGCAGCGTCCCGGGGGCGAGCACGGCGGCGGCGACGATCACCCGGCCGGCGTCCTGGTGCTGGAGATACTTCACGGCGGCCAGCAGGGCCGATCCGGACCCGCTCCCGTCGTCGACGACGATCACCGGCCGGCGCCGCAGTTCCGGCGGCGGCCGCCGCCCGCGATACCGCTCCTCGCGCCGCGCGCGTTCGCCCTCCTCGTGCCGGCGCACGGCGCCGATCGCGTCGCTCTCGATGTCGAGCCGTTCGATCACGGCGTCGTCCAGGACGCAGACGCCCGCCGGCGCAATCGCGCCCAGTGCCAGGTCCTGCCGACAGGGCAGGCCCAGTTCCCTGACGACCAGGAGATCCAGAGAGGCGCCCAGCCGATGCGCCACCTCGGCCGCCACCGGCACGCCCCCCGGGGGGAGCGCCATCACGATCAGGCCGGGCGCCCCGGCGTGCGCCGCCAGCAGTTCGCCGAGGAACCGGCCGGCCTCACGCCGATCATGAAAGCGGGCGGGCATCGCGGACCTTGGTGGGGCGGGGTGCCGCCGGCTGCTTGGTCCGGGCGAGCGGGCTCACCACCGCCCGGCGCCGCCGCACCACCGGACGCGGATCGGGAATGTATTCTTCAGGCAGGATCTCGCCCACGATGCGGGATATGGTCTTCATTGGAATTTGGTTTGGGCTGGGGCAGCGCCAAGCGGTCGCGGCCGGAATGGTTCAACGGCGCGCGACCGGTTTCCGGCGCCGCGCCGCCGGCTTGCGGGTCGCCGACACCACGACGACGGGGCAGGAGGCGTGCTTCAACACCCCGCTGGCCGTGCTCCCCGCGACGAGATCGTAGAGGGCGGTGTGGCCGTGGGATCCGATTACGATGTAGCGGGCCCCCAACTGCTCCGCGGTGGCGGCGATCAAGGCCACCGGCGCCCCCTGCAGGCAGAGCGTCTCCACCGTCACCCGCCGGCTCTGCAACGCGCGCTGCAGGCGCTGCAGGCTCCGGCGCGCCCCGCGCTCGATCTCCGCCGTGAGCTGCAGCGCCTCTCCAGCCAGGGGCGCGAGGTCCGTCACGATGGGCGGGGGTTGCACCGCGTGCAGGATCACCACCCGCGCCTTGACGATCCGCGCCAGGTCGACGGCTTCCCGGATCACATCACGGCTCACGCGGGAGAAATCAATGGGGGCGAGGATGGTTTTCATGGCGAGACGGGCGCCGACGCCAGCGGGGAGACAGGACCGACGGGCCAGCGTAGTCCCGTCGCCCCCGGACGGCTCCGCAGGCGTTGGCGGATCGTGCGCACAATTTGGTTCTTCGGGCGCGCGGCCCCGTTCACAGCACCAGGGTCGCCTCGTATTCCGGTTCTCCGCCGCGCTGACGCAGCGCGAAACCCAGGCGCTCGCAGAGGCGCCGCATCCCGTGGTTCTCGCCCAGCACCGTGCCGCGGATCCGGCGCAGCCGCTCCTCCCGCGCGACGGCCACCAGCTTCCGCAGGAGCCGCTCCCCCAGGCCGCGGCGTTGCCAAAGATCGGATACGACCACCGCGAACTCCGCCTCGTTGCGGCCATGGAGCTTGCAGAGGCGCCCCACCCCCAGGATGTCCGCGCCGCCGGTCCGCGCGTCGTCCCGCACCGCGACGATCGCGACCTCCCGATCATAGTCGATGAAGCAGAGGCGCGCGAGGCGGGCGTGCGACGTGCGCTGCTCGAGGGACATCGCGGTGAAGTAGCGGTAGTAGACGCTCTGGTCCGAGAGGGTCCCGTGGAATTTCACCATCAGCACCTCGTCCTCGGGCCGGATCGAGCGCAACCGGATCGGCGTGCCGTCGGCGAGCGTGCCCGCGGTCGTGTAATGCTGCGGATACGGGCGGATCGCCAGGCGCGGCAGGTTCTCCTCCGGCAGGCCCGCGTCATGCAGGAGGATGCGCGCATCGAGCGCCACGATGCGGCCGGCGGCGGCGAAGAGCGGATTCACGTCGATCTCGCGAATCCCGCGTTGCTCGGCCACGAGCTGGCTGAAGCGCACCAGCGTCTGCTCCAGCAACCCCCGCTCGAGCGGGGGCAGGCCCGGGGCGCCGCACAGCGCGGCGTAAATCCGCGTCTGTTCCATCAGCCGGCGCGCCAGGGTCGTCGTGAGCGGCGGCAACCCGACGGCGCGATCCGGCAGAGTCTCCACCCAACGGCCGCCCGCGCCGAACAGCAGCACCGGTCCGAACTGCGGATCGATGCTGCTCCCGAGGCTCAGTTCGAAACCGTCCCCCGTGACCATCCGCTCGACCGTCACCCCGAGGAAATGCTGCTCCCCCGCCTTGCCCGCCACCGCCCGCCGGATCGCGCGCCAGGCGGAGCGGACCTCGGCCGCGTCGCGCACGTTCAGCCGCACCCCGCCCGCCTCGCGCTTGTGGGTGATGGTCTCGGACAGCAGTTTGACCGCGACAGGAAAGCCGATTTTCGCGGCGAGCCGCGCGGCCTCGTCCTCCGTCGCCGCGGGCCACGCCGCCACGGTCGCGATCCCGTAGCCGGCGAGGATCTCCCTCGACTCCTGCGGCGTCAGCGCCTGGCGCCCGCCCGCGCGCGCGGCGCGGATGATCCCTTCGGCCACCGCGTGCCCGCCGGCGACGGCCGCGGCGGGATCGGCCAGCGCCGGCGTCTCGTAGAGCGCACTGAGATTGGCGCTGTAGCGCCACATGAAGTTGAAGGCCTGCGCCGCGCGGTCCGGATATTTGAAGGTCGGGATGCCCGCGGCGTGGAGCGCGGCCTCCGCCGCCTCCACCGCCGCGCCTCCCATCCAGCTCGCGAGCAGCGGCTTTCCGCGCCGGGCCGCCGCCAGCGCCGTGAGCCGCGCCGCCGTGCCCTCCGCATCGCTCATGGCCTGCGGCGTGAAAATCACCAGCACGCCGTCCGTGTTCGGATCGGCCGACACCTGGGCCACCGCCTGCGCGAAACGCTCGGGGCTCGCGTCACCGAGCACGTCCACCGGATTGCCGCGGCTCCATTCCGCCGGCAGCAACCGGTCCAGTTCCGCGATCGTGCCGGGCGTCAGCGGCGCCACCGCGCCGCCTCCCGCCACCAGCCGATCCACCGCGAGCGCGGCCGGGCCACCGGCATTGGTCACGATTCCCAGCCGGGGCCCCGACGGCCGCGGCTGCTTGCCCAGGATGTCCGCCAGATCGAAGAGGTCCTCGATCGTGTCGACGCGCAACACGCCCGCGCGCCGGAACGCCGCGTCCATCACCGCGTCGCAACCCGTGAGCGCGCCGGTGTGCGATGCCGCGGCCCGCGCCGCCTCGGCGGTGCGCCCGGCCTTGACCACGATGATCGGCTTGGTGAACGCCACCTCGCGCGCCGCGGAGAGGAAGGACCGCGCGTCGCCGATCGACTCCATGTAGAGGATGATGCTCCGCGTGTGCGGGTCGTCGCCGAGGCAGGTGATCCACTCGCCCCAGCCGACGTCGAGCAACGCGCCGACGGAGACGAAGGCGCTGAAGCCGACGTTGTTCCGCAGGCTCCAGTCGAGCACGGCCGTGCCGAGCGCGCCGCTCTGGCTGACGAACGCCACGCTGCCCGGCCGCGCCATCGTCCGGGCAAACGTCGCGTTCAACCCGTGGTGCGGCGCCATCACCCCGAGGCAGTTCGGCCCGAGGAGCCGCATCCCGCCGCGCCGCGCCGCGCGCAGCACCTCCTGCTCGCGCTCCGCGCCGGCCGGCCCGCACTCGCGAAAGCCCGCCGAGAGGATGATCGCCGCCGGCACACCCGCCTCCACGCACTCCCGCACGATCGCCGGCACCACCGCGGCGGGCGTCGCGATCAGCGCCAGGTCCACCCCCGCCG
>CAZENI010000529.1:0-5853 GCA_964513055.1 uncultured Opitutus sp. | reverse complement strand
GGAGAGGCGAGATGACCCGATACCTGACGCAGGAGTGGCTCGACGAGGGGCGCGCGTGGAACGAGCAATACCTGCTGCGCGCGTTCCTGATGAACAACCGCGACTACCGCATCGAGCTCTTCACGGGCTGGCTGTTCAACACGCGGCACGCGTGGTTCCGCGAGCGGATGCCGCTGTGCGCGCGTGGCGGCGGCGGGCAGATGTGGCTGCGGAAACTCGCGAAGTAGGGAAAGGCGCGGAGGGATGGAACCACTGATGGGCTTCAGCAATGGCTGAAGCCCATCAGTGGTTACTCTGCTCGATCAAAACGTCGCGATGCTTTCGAGCCGCTGGCGGTAGCGGGCGCCGATCACGGCGGGAGCGTAGCGGGCGGTGATGACTTCCTTCGCGGCGGCGCCGAGCCGGGCGGCGAGCGCGCGATCGGAGAACAGCCGCTGCATCCACTCGGCGGCGTGCGCGGGATCAGGGTCGGCCCAGGTGGATCCTTTCGCGTAGGGGCCGTGGTTCTGGTCGAGCGTCACGAGCTTGGCGCGCACCGGGCAGCCGGTGTCGGCGGTGACGAACTCCGCCGTGGCCGACCAGTCGGTCGAGATCACGGGTTTGCCGAGGAGCATGCTTTCCGCGACGGCGAGACCGAAGCCCTCGGAGCGGTGCAGTGACACGAAGCAATCGCATGCCGCCTCGAGCGCGTAGATGTCGGCGCGCGACAGGGTCCCAGTGAGCAGCACGGTGCCCGGCAGATCGCGCACGCTCGCCTGCAGGGCAGCGAAGTCGCTCTCGTTGCCCGCGACGTTCTGCACCTTCACGACGAGTGCGGCGGAGGGGCCGGCGAGGCCGGAACGGCGGAAGGCGTCGATCGCGGCGCGCGGATTCTTGCGCGCGGCGTAGGAGTTCAAATCGAAGAGCGTGAGAAAGAGGAATTTCTCGGAAGGCAGGGCGAAGCGCGCGCGGAGTTGCGCGGTGGTCTCCGCCGGCGGGGTGAAGCCGATGGCGTGCGGCATCGTCACGACGGGCAGCGGCGACTTCATCGCGATGGCGGCCGAGGTGAAATCACTCGGGCACCAGATCTCGTCGTAGAAATCGAAGCTCGGCACCCAGGTGTCGGGAAACTCCGGCAGCTCCCACGCGAAATAGGCGATGTTGTATTTGCCGGCGCGAAAGCCGGGGCCGTGATGATGGTCGAGGTCGCGCGAGGCGGGCGGGTCGACGTGGATGACGTTCACGCCGTGCGGATTCGCGTCCTGCAGGCGCGCGGCGAAGGACTGATCGCCCTGGCGGTTCTTGCAGTTGAGCTTGAGCGGCACGAGGGCGACTGGGATCCCGGCCGCGTCGGCGGCGCGCACCATGCAGCGCGCGGACTCGCCGACGCCGAGCTCGGCGGTGAGGAAGCCGGCGATGTTCATTCCGAGCTGGGCGTGGCGGCGGGCGTAGGCGGAGGAGTAGGGCGCGTCGCGTCGGGAAAAATCGAAGATGATCTCGCCGGTGTCGGTCGCGATCGAGGTCACGCGGAGCTGGCGGTTCTTGTTTTGCGCGCGGAAACGCTGCCACGCGCCGAGCCCGGTGGTGCGGCCGAGCCAGGCGAGGAGGTTGGTGAGGCCGGTGCCGCGCAGGGTCAGCGCGAGGGTCACGGTCTCGGCGGCCGGCACCGCGACGCTCAGTTCCCACGGGCCGAGGCGGCCGGCCGCGATCGTGCCGGCGGGGCGGCCGTTGACCGCAATCTCCAGCGCGGGAGCCGAAGTCTCGAGGCCGCGGGCGTCGGGATGCGCGCGGCCCTCGCCGCGCACGACGAGGCCGCGGACGCCGTCGAGGGGCGGCAGGCGCACGGTCGCTTGCTCGCGAATCCACGCCGAGTTCGCGTCGAACTGATCGAAGAACAAGCCGGCGTAGGCCGTGAAGCGCCGGGAAAAGGCGCCGGCGGCGGGCGGCGTGCGCGGGCTGGAGGACATGCGGGGCGCGAGCGAAGGGTGCGGTGGCGGCGTTGGCAAAACTTTCGTGGCGCAGGCGGGCCGGGTCGGTGCGTGTCGCGGTCCGGAGCGTGCGCGAAATCAGGGCTTGCGCGGGCCGGGCCGGCGGCTGTTGCTCATCTCCGTCAGCTGCGACATCCCCGCACGCCCGAAACAGCTTCGCGTGCCCCTACGACCCCTGAAAATATTCTCCGTAGCCGGAATGGCTGCGCATTGGCGCGCCGGCCTCCTCGTGCTCGTGACGACGCTCATCTGGGCGGCGCATTACGATCGCTGGACGCTGGAGCAGTGGCGGCTGCCGACCGACTACGTCGGCGACGCGCACGAGATGCTGGCGCGGATCCAGGCGGCGGCGGAAGGCGACACGTGGCCGCTCGCGCCGCAGGTGATCGAGCGGCTCGGCGCACCTTTCGGCGCGCACTGGAACGGCTACCCCACACCGGATAAGCCGCTCATGCTGCTGCTCGGCGGGATGGTGCACCTGATCGGCTTGTTTGCGGCGGCCAACGCGGGCCTGCTGCTCGCGCAGATCACGGCGGCGCTCGCGTTTTATTTCACGGCGCGCTGGCTGCGCTGCCGGTGGGAATGGGCGTGGGCGGGGGCGCTGCTGTTTTCGTTCACGTATCATACTTTCCACCGCGGGCTCGCGCATTTCTCCTTCGTGTTCACCTGGACGGTGCCGCTGGGCCTGCTGGCGGTGTGGCTGGTGGCGCAGAGCCGGCGGCTCGAGTGGCGCAGCCCCGGCGCGGTCGTGTGCCTCGGGGTTGCGGTCGCGCTGGGGGTGAGCAATCCCTACAATCTGCTGTTCTGGGGGCAGCTGCTGATCTGGGCGCTGCTGGCGCAGTGGTTCGGCGCGCGGCGCCGGGCGAATCTCGCGATCGGCATCACCGCGGGCTGCGTGGCGGTCGCGGCGTTCGTCCTCACGAACGCGGAGGTGTGGATTTATGTGCAGGAGCCGGAGGGGCTGCCGTTGTTGACGCGCAATTACGGCGGCACGGAGCGCTACGCGCTGAAGCCGCTGGAGATGTTCATCCCGCCGCAATACCACCGGCTCGACCTGCTGGCGTTCTTCGGCGACCGCTACAAGCGCTGGTCGGAGTGGCGCGGCGAGGACTACATGCCGTATCTCGGCCTGGTCGGAATCGCGGGCGTGCTGTGGCTGGTGGCGGCGACGGCGCGCCGGCTGTTCCGGCGGCGGCCGGTGCCGGGCCAGGTGCTCTCGGCCGGCTGGCTGCTGGCCTACGCGACGGTCGGCGGGTTGACCAACGTGCTCGCGTTCTTCGTGGGGTTTCAGGTTTTCCGGGCGACGAATCGCGTGGCGATCTTCCTCTCGGCGCTGGTGCTGGTGTTTCTCGTGATGCGGCTGTCGCGGCTGACGGCGGCGTGGCCCGCGCGCTGGCGGCTCGTGGCTGCGCTGGGCGTGGCCGCGATCGGCGTGCTGGATCAGGTGCCGCGCCGCTGGCCGCAGGAAGTCCGCGCCCGCATGAACGCGGACGCCGTCTCGGATGTGAAACTCGGCCGCGAACTCGAGGCCGCGCTGCCGGCCGGCGCGATGGTTTTTCAGATTCCGGTGCTCGGCTTTCCGGAGGTGCTGCCGCCGTTCCGGCTCGTGGACTACGAACACTTCCGGCCGTATCTCACGACGCGGACTGTGCGCTTCAGCTACGGCGCGGCGAAATACCGCTCGCGCAGCCGCTGGCAGCGGGACCTGGAAAACGTGCCGGTGGAAACGCTGGTGAAACGGCTCGAGAGCTACGGGTTCGCCGCGCTGTATCTGAACCGCAAGGGTTACGAGGATCGGGCCGAGAAGCTCCTCGCCGAACTCGAGGCCCTCGGTTACCAGCGGCGGCTGCAGGGTGCCGGCGGACAGCAGGTGGTGGTGCTGCTGCGCCCGACCGCGCGGCCGGCGAAGCCGCTGGGCCGCACGCTCACATTTGGCAATGGCTGGCATCCGCGCCCCGACGACGGCGTGCGGTGGGCCAACGGCAACGCGGTGATGTCGTATTTTAATCCCCATGACACGCCGCTGCGGGCCGATCTGCGTTTCCAGATCGTGGGCGTGTCGCCGCGCGAGGTGGTGTTCGTGCACAACGATCGCGCGGTGCGCACGGTGCGGACGGGCGACGAGCCGGTGGAGCTGCTCCTGCCGCACCTGGAGCTGGCCCCGGGGGTCAACCGCTTCCAACTGCGCTCGCCGGAGCCGGCGAAACGGCTGGGGACGGGGCGCTACCAGTTGCGGACGTTCGGGCTGAAGGAGTGGTCGATCAAGATCGCGCCGGGCGGCACGGCGACGGATTGAGCGGCGGCGGGCGCCGAGAATGGGCGTTGAAATCGGCGACCGGGGCTGGCGGTGTGGAGGGTGAATTCCTGATGAACGCCGACGAATACGTGAAGCTCGCCGAGGTCGAGGACCAGATGTGGTATTTCCGCTCGCTGCACGCGCACACGTTGCGGGCGCTGCAGGCGGGGAAACGGGGCGCGACGGTGCTGGACGCGGGCTGCGGCACGGGCGGGCTGATCCTGCGGCTGCGCGCGGCGCGGCCGGACTGGAAGTTCAGCGGGATCGATTTCATGCCGCTGGCGTGCGAGCTCGCGCGGCGACGCTGCGGACCGGACGTGGACCTGCGCGTCGCGTCGGTCACGGCGCTGCCGTTTCCGGATGCCAGCTTCGACCTCGTGGCGTCGGTCGACGTGCTCTCGCAGGTCGAGGAGGCGGACGTCGCCGCCGCGGAGCTATTCCGCGTGCTGCGGCCGGGCGGGACCTTCGTGACCAATGTGCCGGCCTACATGTGGATGTGGTCGTATCACGACGATTCGTGCCAGACGAAGCACCGTTACACGCGGCCGGAGGTGGCTGCGCTGCTGACGGGCGCCGGGTTCCGGGACGTGCGCACGACGCACTGGAACGCGCTGCCGTTTCCCGCCATCTGGGCGAAGCGGAAGCTCTTTCGGACGGGTGCGGACACGAGCGACGTGAAGCCGTATCCGGGTTTTGTCGACGCCGGCTTCCGCGGCCTGATGGCGCTGGAGCACGCGTGGCTGCGCGTGGGCGGGCGCTGGGGCTGGGGCACCTCGGTCTTCGGCGTCGCCCGAAAGCCATGAAGGGACCGACCGTAACGTATTACGTTACACTTTCCCGGAGCGCCGTCGGGGAGTGTAACGTAATACGTTACACTGCGGCGGGGGGGGCGGAGCGATGATCCACTACGGCGTCGCGTTCCTGCTGCTGCTGCACGTGCTGTTCTGGGGCGCGGGGGCGGCGCTGCTGGCGATGCCGCGGCCGTGGCGGCGGTTCTGGCCGGTGCTGGTGGTGCCGGCGGGATTCGCGCTGCAGTCGGCGGTGGTGTGGGCGGGCGCGCACGCGGGGCTGCGGGGGACATTGTCCTACGCGGCGTGGAGCGAGGTGCTGCCGCTCGGGCTGCTGGCGTGGGCGCTGCGGCGCCACGGGCTGCGGGCGGCGTGGGTGGATCTCAGCCGCTTTGGGGTGGTGTGGGCGACGGTGGCGGGTTGCCTGGCGCTCGCGGTGCTGCCGGTGGCGATCGCGTCGCGCGGGCTGACGACGATCTCGCTCGGGAGCTGCGACGCGGCGGACTATGCGGCGGGGGCGCGCGTGCTGCTGGAGTTTGCGCGCGGCGATCGGGAGGGATTTCTCGGGCTGACGGAGGTGGTGCGCATCGCGTCGGTCGACAATTTTTTCGACTACTGGCTGCGGTTGAATCATTTCACGCCGTCGGCGCTGATCGCGTTCAACGGCGCGGTGCTGGGCTGCGCGCCGCACGAGTTGACGACGCTGTTCGTGGCCGTGCTGCTGGCGGGCACGCTGCCGGCGGTGTTCTGGTCGGCGCGGGCCATCTTCGGCTACAGCGGCGGCGTGAGCGTGATCGTCGCC
>CAZENI010000528.1:0-5853 GCA_964513055.1 uncultured Opitutus sp. | reverse complement strand
CCGTTCCGGTGGCATTGAGCACCTCGATCCGGCCGGGACGGAGGTAGGCGTGCTGGTCCAGTCCGTAGAAATTCACCGTTGGCGTCCCGCGCAACGTGAGCAGCGCCGCTTCGAAAAAGCCGCCCTTGGTATCCTCGTAAATCGTCTTCGAGTGCGACAGCCCGACGCCGCCGTCGAACTTCCAGACGCGACCGAGATGCTCGTATTTCAATCCAAGGGCATAGGTCTGCCCGAACTTCCGCCGGAACGCGCTGCCATTTCCCGTCGTGACCGTGCCGCGGCCCAGCGCGCCTCGCACGAAATCGCGGCCTGCCGCGAGCGGAGCGACGCCGCCAATGTCGAACTGCATGAGACGCTGCGCGCCGAAGCGGTCGAAGTTGTTATACTGCGCCGTGAACGAGAGCGTGTCGTGCGCCGCCAGTTTCCAGTCGATGGTTCCGCTGATCGAGTCGCGCGTCGTGTTCTGCGGGCCATCCTGGTAATCCCAGCGGCGCAGAATCGGATTCTCGATCGTCGCGCCGGGCAGCGTGGTCGAGTTCGGCGCGTAGAGCGGCTGGGTGCGATCCTGCGGATAGAAATTCTCCGAGTGCAGCCCGCTCAGGGTGAAGCCGAGCGTCTTGCTGAGCGGGTAGATGAGGCTGAAATCCACGCCGGGCTGCACCTTGCGCGTCGGCTCGCGGCCCGGCCCGGGCGTCTTGCCCAGCGTCATCGCCTGGCTGTTGAAATTCAAATAGGCCCGATAGACGAGAGCCGGCCGGCTTCGCTCGAACGCACTCTTGCTGATCATGTTGACCGAACCGCCGAGCGCGTCCGCCGGCAAATCCGGTGTGCGCGACTTCACGACCTCGACGCGCGACACGTTGTTGATCGACACTTGCTCGAGCTCGAACGTCCGCGAGGTGGCAACCGATCCCGCGTTGGCCATCCGCAGGCCATCGACCGTGACGGACGTGTAGTTCGCCGCCATGCCACGCACCGAGATCGAGCGGGCATCGGGCACAAAGTCGATGTTGATGCCCGGAAGGAATTTCAGGAAATCGCCGACATTGCCGTCGGTGCTGTCGCCGAACGCATCCGCCGCCATCACGTTTTTCAGGTTCGCGGCGTGTCGCTGCTCGTTGATCGCGA
Organism: uncultured Opitutus sp.; assembly: GCA_964513055.1. GTDB lineage: Bacteria > Verrucomicrobiota > Verrucomicrobiia > Opitutales > Opitutaceae > ER46. Next base: position 4,725 of record CAZENI010000528.1, on the reverse strand, counting down.
TGGCGGAGGCGTTGAGTTCGCGCGTCGCCGCGACCGTGAACGCATCGAGCGTCTGCACGTCGCCGCGCGACAGCGTGTCCGTCACCGCACTCAGGCTGAAATTGGCCGTGGCGGGGCGGCCCTGGATCGGGACGACGACCGTTGTCGTTTGCGACCGCAGGCCGGTGTAGCTCGCCGTCACCTTCGCCTCGCCCACCGGCACATTGCTCAGCCGGTATTCGCCCGCCGCCGTGGTGAGCGTCTCGATATTCGTGCCCACCACGGCAACGCGGGCATGGTTGAGATGCGTGCCGTTGTCCGCGTTGGCGACACGACCTTCAATCGTCCCACTCGCTGCCGATTGCGCCCGCGCCAGCCCGGCCATGAGCGTGAAACCCAACCACACCGCGCACCATGGAATCACAGTTTTCATAGGGTTATTCAAAATCGTGGACGCATCACGGCGCCGGCATCACCAACCGCACGATCTCGCCCGCCTGCAACGCGACGGAGACTCCCTCGTCGGTGCGCGACCAGGCCGGCCGGCCCGCCTCCACCCAGCGATTTGCCGCGTCAAAATGCCCGCGGGTCACCGCCGCCGGCGCCATCCGCCCCCGCAGCGTAAACGTCGCCGCGCGCGTGCTGAGCAGCACCCACTCACCGGCCGCGCGGTGGATCGCGATCCCCTGGCCGGCCGACGCGGTGTCATAGCGTAATGCGACGCCCGCGAGCAAGTGCTCCTCGGAGGCGCGTTCGGCGGAGAGCACATTGAAGGTCTGCAGGCTTCCGCCCGGACCTTGTCGGCGCGTCGCGAGATCGTGCGCCGCGCCGCGAAGCAGGCGATTGATCGACGTGATCTCCGCCGCCTGATCGCCGCGGGCCGCGGCGCGCGTGCCTTCGGGCACATATATGCCGTGGTTGTCGGTCGAGCAGAGATCGTAGACGTTGTAGGCCGCGTTAGCCGAGAGCGCCACGATCACCAGCGCGGCCGCGTTCGGGTAGGCGCCGCTGTTCTCCATCACCATCAGGAAATTCTTCCCGGTTTGCCACGGCCCCAGCGAAGCCAGGAGCCGCCCCGGTTCCGACTGATAAACGTCGGGACCTTCGAAATCGATCGCCGTGCCGCCCGCCGCGCGCGCCGCCTCGATGTGCCGGATGAGCGGCTGCGGATGCGTGGTCTTCGACCAGCAGTTCACGCGCGTCCACACCGAATAATCGGATTGTTTAACCGCCCTCGCGACGCCGTCGATGTAGCGGAACATCACGTCGAGCGTGAACGCCGCGTCGTCCGTCCACCGTCCCGCCGCAAACGCCGCCTCCGCGTGCGGTCCATGACTCCGCTCGGTCATCCGCTTCCCCTGCATCTTGCCCACCTGCGGCTCGTTTTCGATCTGCACGCCGACGACCGTGCTCGGCCGGCCCTGCCGCTCGTCGTGTGCGGCGAGCCAGCGCATCACTTCGGCGAGGACTTGGGTTTCTCGCCGCAGCAGCGCGGGATCGCACCAGTCGAGTTGAAAAAGCCCGTTGCGCGTGATCGGCCGGCCGTCGCGATCAAGCACCTTGGCGAAGTTCATCACGTAGTCCGGCACGCGCAATGGACCCGTCGGAGTTCCGTCGCGCGTCTGGACTTCGCCGTCGGAGTTGCTCCCGAACCACAACAGCTCGAGCTTCAAACCGTGCTTCGACGCCCAGCCAACATAGCGTTCGAGCGTCTTCCAAACGAATCGATCCCGCGCAGGCTCAACGTCGCTCCACAACAGGGGGACGTTCACCACCGTGAATCCCGCGTCGGCCGCCAGCGCAAACAGCGACTCGATCTGCGCCTCGTTCCACCCGAGCCGATCGCGGACCTTATCGGCGCGGATCTGGACACCGTTGTAGTAGAACGGCCGACCGTCCACGATGAGCACGGGCTTTTCATAGGCCGTGAGCGAGTTGTCGACCTGCGAGACAATGCGCGCCCCCGAAACGTCGGCTGCCAGCATCACTCCACCGGCAAGCGCAAGCCACCACCGTTTCAAGGTCTGGCGGAGTTGCATCACCCGGCAAATACCGGAGGAGGGGTTAGGAGCATTCAGCGAGGCCATCCAACGGCTCCGACAATCCGCGTCGCCCATCCAAACGCAACGTGACGTGATGCTCCGCGCCCTCCATTCCGTATGCCCAAACGCGCACCCGTCGCGCACCTTCTGCCGTAGTTTCCGGCCGGCCGGCGATCGCCAGTTTCTCCTGTGAAAATCACGCGTCTATCTCCGGGTTGAAGCACGTCGGTAGATATGCATGGTTCGCCGGAACCAAGTCCTGCGCCCATGCTCCGCTACCTCGCTTCCGGACCGCGCCCCTTCGGCGATACCCCGATGCCGTCACATCGGCGCGTCAATTGGGAGTTTCTGGCGGTCGTGCGCGGCAAGTGCGCGCCCCTCGTCGATTCCACTCATCCACCCGCGCCGGTGACCGACACGCTGTGGCTATTCCCACCGGACACCCCGCACGGCTGGATCGGAGAGCCGGCCAAACCCTGCCGGGTCGTGGTCATTCATTTTAATGCGGTGCCCGCCGCACTGGAGGACGCCGCCCGCGAACACGGTTTCCTTTCACGCCCACTCAACGCCGACGACAAGCAATACCTGCTCGAACTCAGCCGGGCGCTGAAGCCGCACTATTGGGACCCCATCCTCGCAAGTGAGATTCACACGACCAAGGCGCTGATGGAGCTCAGCCTGCTGTTTCTCGAGCACGCGGCCTCGAATCGCACCGGTCAACGCAGTCACAAGCTGAAAAAAGTGCAGGCGTTCGAGGAGTGGATCCGCGAACACCTCGCGAAGTGCCCTTCGATTACCGACGGCGCACGCGCAGTCGGACTTTCGGCCAGCCAACTCCGTCGCCTTTGCCTTTCCGTGCGCCAGGCCGGACCCACCGAGATTCTGCAACGCCTGCGCACGGAGAGGGCGATGGATCTCATGGCCAACCAGAACGCGAAATTATCGGTCGTCGCCGCCGAATGCGGCTTTTCCAGCGCGACGAATCTCTGCCGCGCCTTCAAGACGCAGACGGGCACAACACCCGCAACCTGGCGCAACGAGATCTATATCCAATACTCGAAGCCGCGCACCATGCACGACCTGGATCATACGCGTCACGGGCGCCGACGCGTGGCGCTTTAATCCTCGCCCGCCTCATCCCATTTCCGGGACTCCCCCGTTCCACGCCCGGTCACCTCGCGCGGACGTGGATCGCCCCCGCGGATTTCAACCCCCTGACGCGGCCCGCTTTGCACGGCTCCGGCCTCCGTGGCACAGCGCCTGCAAACCGGGTGCCGTCCCGCTGCCTGCCCTTCGGCATTCGGGCTTCGCCCTTCGCACTTTCCTCCCCATGTCCGACTTCAGGTCCGCCGTCCGCGCGCTGCTCAAAACCCCCGGCTTCACCGCCGTCGCCATCCTCACGATCGCCGTGGGCATCGCCGCCAACACCGCGCTCTTCTCCGTCTTCGATCGGCTGATCCTCAATCCCGTCTCGCTGCCCAATCCCCCGGCGCTCGTCGCGATCTGGACCAACAATCCCGCGCTCAATTTCAACGCCCCCGCCGTCTCCTGGCCGCGCTACGAGGAAATCCGCGCGCACGCGAAGTCGTTCGCCGCGGTCGGCGTCAGCGCCTTCGACAACTTCACACTCACCGGCAATGGCGAGCCCGACCAGCTCCAGGGCCTCCGCGTCAGCGCCAGCTTCCTGCCCACGCTCGGCGTGCTGCCGGCGCGCGGCCGCAACTTCACCGACGCCGACGATCTGCCCAACGGTCCCAACGTCTGCCTCGTCAGCCACGAACTCTGGCAGGGCCGCTTCGGTGGCCGCGCCACGCTCGTCGGCGAGACCATCCAGCTCAACGGCCAGTCCTGGGAGGTCATCGGCATCATGCCGCCGCGGATGACGAACCCGTTTTCCCAGACCCAAGTCTTCGCCCCGCGCGTCTTCGAGGTCGGCGGACTCACGTCCGTGCAGGTCCAGAACGGCGCCGGCTACACACAGCCGATCGCGCGGCTCAAGCCCGGCGTCTCCCTCGAGCAGGCCCACGCCGAACTCGCCACCCTCAGCAAGGGCTACGCCGCGCAGTTCGCCGGCAAGCTCGACGCCAACAACACCAGCGAGGCCCGCTCCTTCACCGAGGCCCTGATCGGCAATCTCAAGCCGACGTTCTACACCTTGCTCGGCGCCGTGAGCTTCGTGCTGCTCATCGCCTGCGCCAACGTCGCCTCGCTCTTCCTCGGTCGCCTCGCCGCGCGCCATAAGGAAATCGCCGTGCGCCAGTCCCTCGGCGCCACGCGCGCCGTCATCGTGCGCCAGTTCCTGATCGAGAGCCTCGTCTTCTCCGCGGTCGCCGGCGTCCTCGGCGTGATCCTCGGGCTCTGGTCGCTCTCCGCGATCCAGACCGCCTTCGCCACGCAGCTCCCGCCGAACACCACGCTCACGCTCGACTGGCGCGCCGTCGCCTTCGCCATCGCCGTCACCCTCGTCAGCGCGCTCCTCGTCGGCCTCTTTCCCGCATTGCAGGCCTCGAAGTCCCAGCTCGTCGAAGTGCTGAAGGACGCCGCGCGCGGCTCCTCGGGCGCCCGCGGCGGCCGGTTCCGCGCCGGCCTCATTGTCGCCGAAGTCGCGCTCTCCGTCGTGCTCCTCGTCTGCTCGAGCCTGCTCCTGATCAGCTTCCTCCGGCTGCAACGCACGCCGCCGGGCTTCGACCCGAAGGGCGTCGCC
>CAZENI010000527.1:0-5864 GCA_964513055.1 uncultured Opitutus sp. | reverse complement strand
GGGAGCCGCGCTCAGTGACACGAGCGGCGGCGATCTCGGCGATGATGTCGTCCACTGTCGTGGCGGGTGACTCGACGCAGCCGGTGCTGATGATGTCGCCGATCGTGCGCACCCGCACGACGAGTTCGCGCACCTCCTCGGTGGGTTTCGGCGGCATGATGTTCGAAACCGGCAGCCACTGCCCGCCGCGGCGCACGGCCTGGCGCTTGTGGCTGAAATAGATGTTCGGGACCTCGAGCTTCTCGCGCTGGATGTATTCCCAGACGTCCATCTCGGTCCAGTTGCTGAGCGGAAACACCCGCATGTTCTCCCCGGGATTCAGCCGGCCGTTGTAGAGATTCCAGATCTCGGGCCGCTGGTTCTTGGGATCCCACTGGCCGAAGCTGTCGCGGAAACTGAAGAAACGCTCCTTCGCCCGCGCCTTCTCCTCGTCGCGGCGTGCGCCGCCGATGCAGCAGTCGAAGCGGAACTCCTCGATCGCCGCCAGCAGCGTGGGGATCTGCAGGCGGTTGCGGCTGATTTCGCCCGGCGCGGGAACGGCGACGCCCTTGGCGATCGCGTCCTCGACCTTGCGGACGATCAGCTTGCCCCCGAGCTGCGCGGCGCGGCGGTCGCGAAACTCGTTCAGCTCCGGGAAATGATGTCCCGTGTCGACATTGAGGAACGGCATCGGGATGTCCGACGGGCGAAAGGCCTTCTCGGCGAGCCGGAGCAGACAGATGGAGTCCTTGCCGCCGGAGAAGAGGAGCGCCGGGCGCTCAAACTCGCCGGCGACTTCCCGCATGATGTGAATCGCCTCGGTTTCGAGGTGCTGCAGGTGATCGAGATGGTAGCTGGTCATGGCGCGATCGGAAGCGGTGCGGTGCTCAGGCATTGACGGCCTTTTTTCCCCAGGCGGCGTGCAGGCCGCACTCGCGTTTCTCATCGGCCTTGGCCGGATCGAAGTAGTCCCACTCGTTCGGAAGCTGGTGCTGCGCGAGGTAGGCGTCGAGATCCGCATCCGTGAAGTAGAAGAGCGGGCTGACCTTCAGCGCCCCGAAATTCTCGTCGAGCGACACGATGTCGAGGCCGGCCCGATTCGGATTCTGCACTTTGCGCAGAGCCGTAATCCAGACGGTCGGAGCGAGCTCTTTCATCCCGCGCTGGAACGGCTCGAGCTTCATCACCGCGCTGAACTGCTTCAGCCCCGCCTCATCTTCCGTCGTCGGAATCGGCCCGAAAATCGCATCGCGATGCGCCGACGTGATGCGCGGCAGATACGGCTTCACCTTCAGCTTGAGCCGGGCGCTGAGTTCCTCGGCGTGCTTGTAGGTCGCGGGACGGTTGTAGCCATGATCCACCCACAGCACCGGAATGTCCGGCTGCGCCTGCACCGCGAGGTGCAGGATGGCCGCCTCATACGGCCGGAAGTTGGTGGAGACGATGGCGCGGCCGCCCGCCTGGGCGATGGCCCAACGCACCACCTCCAGGGGAGTCTTGGTGCGAAGTTCGGCGTTCCAGCGGGCAAGTTCGGAAGCTGTCATGATAGAGATTGAGCGTGGTGCGGATAACGGCGCATGCTGACCGGACTATCGGAGAACGAGGGAAACGGTTTTCCCGCCTCGCACCTCGTTCCAAACCAATCGCCTGGATGATTTTTCAGACATGACACCGAGAATGCTTGCGCCTGTCTTCCAATGGGTAAAGGTTAAAAGAAGTCATATTGACTAAAGATGTCATGATTAACGCGAAGCACTTCCTTGCACGTGAGTTGGACGCCGAGCCCAGGCTCCCGGCCAGCCTTCGCTGACGCGTTGCCATGCAGCCGCCGCTTCCATCCCCGAACGCATCCAGCGCCGAGACGCGCTCCGCTCCCACGGCGGCGGAGCGCGCGGCGTTGCTCGGTCATCGCGGCGGCATCATCTGGCTCACCGGCCTTTCCGGTTCGGGCAAATCCACGCTGGCCAGCGGCCTCGAACAGGCCCTCTTCCGCGAACGCATCCTAACGGCAATCATCGACGGCGATGTCTTGCGCGCGGGCCTCTCCGCCGGACTCGGTTTCTCCGCGGAGGATCGTCACGAGAACATCCGGCGCGCGGCCGAGTCGGCCCTGCTCCTGGCCGAGACCGGCGTGCTGGCGATCGTCGCGCTAATCTCCCCGTTTCGCGCCGACCGCGAACGCATCGCCCGGCGCGCCCGCGAGCGCGGCCTCGCGTTTGCCGAGGTCTTCGTGAACGCATCGCTCTCGGAGTGCGAGCGCCGTGACACGAAGTCCCTCTACAAAAAGGCCCGCGCCGGCCAGATTCCCTCCTTCACCGGCATCGACTCGCCCTACGAGGTCCCGTTGTCGGCCGACCTCGAACTCCACACCGATCAGGAGACGCCCGCCGCATCCATCGACAAACTCACCCGCTTCGCCCTGCGCCTCGCCCGGCCGGCCGGCACGCCGCCGTCTGGCGCGGCCGGTGCTCAAGGCTGAATCATGTCCTTCGTCGCTCCCGAGTCCTTTCCCATCACGGGCACCGTCCATCTGGTCGGCGCCGGGCCGGGCGATCCCGAGTTGCTCACGCTGAAGGCGCACCGCCTGTTGCGTGACGCCGACGCGATCGTGCACGACTACCTCGTCGCGCCGGAAATTCTCGCCCTCGCGAAACCCGACGCCGAGCGCGTCTTTGTCGGCAAGAAAGGCGGCGGGTTCTGCTGCCCGCAGCGCGACATCGAATCGATCCTGATTCGTCTCGCCCGCGAGGGAAAAACCGTCGTGCGCCTCAAGGGCGGCGATCCCTTCGTCTTCGGTCGCGGCGGCGAGGAAGCCGAGGCCCTCGTGGCCGCGGGAATCCCGTTCGAGATCGTCCCGGGTGTCACCTCGGCGCTCGCGGCGGCGGCCTACGCCGGCGTCCCTCTCACTCATCGCGCGCATGCCTCGGCGGTGGTTTTCCTCACGGGGCACGAAGATCCCAACAAGCCTGATGCGGCGATCCGCTGGGAAGACTACGGCCGGCTCGGCGCGACCCTGTGCATTTACATGGGGATGAAGAATCTCGAGACGATCACCCGGCGGCTCCAAGCCGGCGGACTGCCCGCGACGACGCCGGTCGCCATCGTGCAGTCGGCCACCACGGGCGAACACCGCCAGTTCCTTTCCACCGTGGACCAGGTCGCGCTCACGTCCGAGCGCGCCGGCTTCGGCGCCCCGGCGATCGTGATCATCGGCGAAGTCGCCGCCCTCGCCGACAAGCTTGCTTGGTTCGAGGCGAAGCGCGCCAGCACTGTCCCGTCATGATCATCGCGCTGATCGACAACGGTTCGCTGGAACCCGCCGCGCACCGCAACCTCCGCGCGGTGGCCGCAGTCTTGTCCGCCCGCACCGGCCAGGCCGTGCGGGCCGTCTCGTGGAAACACAGCGACCGCCTCGCGCTCGAGGCCCTCGATCAGACGCCGGCCTGGACCCTCGCCCCGTTCATCCGCTCGCTCGTCGCGCTCGGGCAGCGCGAGTTCATCTTCGTCCCGTTCTTCCTCAGCGCGCAGGGTGCCATCGGCTCGGCGCTGCGCCGCGACCTCGAAGAACTCCAGCGCGTCACCGGCGGCTTCGAGTTTCAGTTCACCGCCGGGCTCGCCGCCCGCGGTGTCCTCCCGGGCATCGTCGCCGAGCGTATCCGGGAAACCATTCTCTCGCGCGCGCTGCCCGCGCCGCCGGTCGTGGTCGTGGATCACGGCGGACCCTCCGCCGCCTCGGCGGCGTTGCGCGACGAGCTCGCCGCCGCCGTCCGCCGCGAACTCACCGGCGCCATCGGCCCGCTCGCGGCGGCCTCGATGGAGGGCGCGCACCCGCCCCTGCTCGCGACACAACTGCAGGCGACCGGCTTCGCCGCCCGCGAAGTCGTCGTCGCCCCGTTGTTTCTCTCGCCCGGCCGGCACGCCGGTCCGGACGGCGACATCGCGCGGATTTGCGCCGGCTCCGGCGCGACCTGCCATCTCACCGACCTCGTCGGCACGCACCCCCGCGCGATCGACGCACTCGCTGGCGCATTGCAAGCCACCCTTTCAACCCTTCACGTTCCCACCCTCGCATGAGTTCCACGCCCGAAACGATTCCCACCGCCGCTCCGGCCACGCCGCTCCACAAGAACGAGCACCTCAAAGCCGGGAGCAATTTTCTCCGCGGCAACATTCTTCGCGACCTCGCGGATCAGTCGACCGGCGGCATCACCGAGGACAGCGCTCAGCTCACCAAATTCCACGGCATCTACGCCCAGGACGACCGCGACCTGCGCAACCAGCTCCGCAAGGAGGGCAAGGAAAAGGCCTTCAGCTTCATGGCACGTCTCCGCCTCCCCGGCGGCGTCTGCACGACCGGTCAGTGGCTCGCGCTCGACCGCCTCGCCGACGAATGCGCCAACGGCACGCTCAAGCTCACCACGCGCCAGACCTTCCAGTTCCACGGCGTGCTCAAGGCCAACCTCTGGCGCACGATCAACTCCGTCAACAAGGCCCTCCTCGACACCATCGCCGCCTGCGGCGACGTGAACCGCAACGTTATGTGCAACCCCAACCCGGAGCGCTCCGAGTTGCACACCGAGGTTTACCAGATCGCCCGCGACATCAGCACCCACCTCCTGCCCCGCTCCAGCGCCTACCACGAACTCTGGGTCGGCGACCACCTCGTCGGCGGCGGCGAACCCGAGGCGGAGCCGATCTACGGCGCCACCTACCTCCCGCGCAAATTCAAGATCGTCGTCGCTGTCCCGCCGTCCAACGACGTCGACATCTTCGCGCACGATCTCGGCTACATCGCGATCACCGACGCCTCCGGCAAGCTCGCCGGCTTCAACGTCACCGTCGGCGGCGGCCTCGGCATGTCGCACAACCAGCTCGAGACGTATCCACGCATCGCTGACGTCATGGGCTTCTGCACCGTCGAGCAGGCGATCCAGGTCGCCGAGAAGGTCCTCACGGTCCAGCGCGACTACGGCGATCGCACCGACCGCAAGCACGCCCGCCTCAAATACACCATCGCGGACCGGGGCCTCGCCTGGTTCCGCGGCGAGGTCGAGGCCCGCCTCGGCTACCGGCTCGGCGCCCCGCGCGCCTTCCAGTTCACGCACACCGGCGATCGCTACGGCTGGGTGCGCAGCCACGACGGCCGTTCGCACTTCACGCTCTACATCATGAGCGGCCGCATCCGCGACGACGCCAACTACGCGCTCAAGACCGCGCTCCGCGAGATCGCCCTCGCGCACAAGGGCGACTTCCGCCTCACCGCCAACCAGAACCTGATCATCGCCAACGTCGCCTCCAGCGACCGCCCGCAGATCGAGGCCCTGCTTCGCAAGCACAAACTGGATACGGCCAACGACGCCTCGGGCCTCAAGCTCAACGCCATGTCCTGCGTCGCGCTGCCCACCTGCGGCCTCGCCCTCGCCGAAAGCGAGCGCTACCTGCCGGACCTCGTCGCGCTGCTCGAAGCCGAGTTCGAGGCCGCCGGCCTGCGCCACGACGACGTCACCCTCCGCATCACCGGCTGCCCCAACGGCTGCGGCCGCCCGTTCCTCGCCGAGATCGGCTTCGTCGGAAAGTCGCCGGGCAAATACAACGTCTACCTCGGCGCCGCCTTCAACGGCTCCCGCCTGAACATCCTCTACAAGGCCAACCTCCCGGTCGCCGAAATCGTCCCGGTCCTCGGTCCGATCATCCGCCGCTACGCCGTCGAGCGCACCCCGGGCGAGCGCTTCGGCGATTTCGTGATCCGCGCGGGCTACGTCACTCCGACCTATACGCCGCAGGACTTCCACGAGCAGAAGGCCGCCGCCAAGGCCGGCTGATTCGGGCGCCGGCGGGGATTTTCAAAAAAAGAGGGCGGACCGCCTACCCCTAAGCGGTCCGCC
>CAZENI010000526.1:0-5904 GCA_964513055.1 uncultured Opitutus sp. | reverse complement strand
TCCGTTCCCTCTCGCTCGTCGCCTGCGCCCTCGTATTCGCCGCGGCCGCACGCGCCCAGTCGGTCCGCTGGATGCCCGCCGACGCCGGCATGCCCAACGCCGTCCAGCTCGTGTTCGAGGACTGCGCGCCCGACGGCCAGCCCGCGCTGCCGACGCTGCCCGGCGTGACCTTCAATTTCCAGGGCCAGAGCGAGAACACGCAGATCAGCTTCGGCACCGGCGGCGCGATGCGGCAGCGCACGGTGATTCTCTCCTACACGCTCCGCTCGCGCCAGAACGCGCCGGTGCAAATCCCCGCGTTCTCCGTCAAGACCGACAAGGGGCCGATGCGCGTCGAGGCGTTCAACGCCGCGGCGCCCGCCGCGCCGCTCGAGTCCGTGGCCAGCGCGAAGCTCATCCCCGAACGCGCGAGCGTCTGGGCCGGCGAAGTGTTCGGCCTCAACTACGAGCTCTCCGCCTCGCGGCGGACGAACCCGCAGATCTCGCCCACCTTCGACTGGAACGCCGCGCCGCTCGTCGCCGAGGACTGGTCGCGGCCCGAGGTCACCGAGACCGCGGTCAACGGCGACCGCCGCCTCAACGTCGTCTTCCGCACGCGCGCCGTCGCGAAGGCCCCCAACAAGCTCAAGCTCGAGGCCGCCAGCCATCTGCTCAGCATCCAGACCGGCACGATCGGTTTCAGCATCATCTCGCAGCCGCGGATGGAGCAGGTCTCGGTCACCTCCGACCAGCCGACGATCGAGGTGCGGCCGCTGCCCGCGGGCGCCCCGCCCGGCTTCAACGGCGCCGTCGGCCAGTTCAAGCTCACGTCGAAGGTCGTCCCGGAAAAGGCCGCCGTGGGCGAACCCGTGACCTGGACCCTCGAGCTCAGCGGCACCGGCAACTGGCCCGATCTCGCCGGCCTGCCGTCGCGCGAGGTGTCGAATGATTTCCAGGTCGTCCAGCCGAAGGCGAAACGCACGCCGGCCGAGGGCAAACTCTTCGACGTGACGCTCGCCGAGGACGTCGTGCTCGTGCCCACCAAGCCCGGCACCTACGCGCTCGGTCCGGTCTCCTTCACGTTCTTCGATCCGAAATCGGGCACCTACGTCACGCGCTCCGCTCCGCGAACGACGGTCACGATTGCTCCGGCACCCGCGCCGCAGATCAATCTCGGCGGAAAGGCGCCGCCCGCGGAATCACCCGCGGAGCTAACGCCGACCAGGGCGCCCGCGCCGCCCGGCACCCCGCCGCCGCCCGCCGGCATCCCGCGCGATCCATTGCCCGGTCTCGCGGAGGCCCGCGTGCCGATGAGCAGCCGCGCGCTTGGGGTCTGGCTCCTGTCTCCGATTGCGGGCCTGCTGCTTTTCTGGACGTGGCTCGCCGTCAATCGCGCGCGCCTCACCGATCCCGTCCGACCGCGGCGCGAGGCGCGCGATCAACTCGCCCGCACGCTCGCGCATCTCGCTCGCGCCGCCGGCGCGGATCGCGATTCGCTGCTCCGCGCCTGGCAAAAAGACGCCGCCGTCCTCTGGCAGCTCGCGCACGCCGCGCCGCGCGCGACCGCGCTGCCGGAGGCCGCGTGGGCCACGTTGTGGTCGGAAGCCGACCGCGCGCTCTATGGCGCGCAGACGGCGCTGCCCGCCGACTGGGTCGCGCGCGCGCAGGAGGCACTGGCGGCGAAGAGCGTGCCGGGCTTCAAGCCGTGGCGGCTGTTTCTGCCGCAAAACCTGATGCCGTTCGCCGCGCTCCTGACCGTGGCCGCGCTCACGTCAGTCTCGCTGTTGCACGCCGCCTCGCTCGATGGCGCCGCCGCATATCGCAAAGCCGATTTCCCCGCGGCGGAGAAGGCCTGGCGCGAGCGGCTCGCGGCCAAGCCGACCGACTGGATCGCACGGCACAATCTCTCGCTGGCCCTCGCGCAGCAGGAACGCGCCGGCGAGGCCGCGGCGCACGCGGCGGCGGCGTTCGTGCAGAACCCCGCCGATCCCTCGGTGCGCTGGCATTTCGCGCTCGCCGCCGAGAAGTCCGGCACGCTCGCACCGCCGCTCGCGGCGTTTCTCTCGCCCGCGCTGAATCCCGCCGTCGCCCGCCACGCCTCGCCCGCGACCTGGCAGCTCGCGCTGATCGGATCGGTCGCGGCGATCGCGCTGGCGCTCGCCGCATTGCTCGCGCGCGCCTACGGGCGCAAGGCGCGCGGCATTCGGACCGTGGCCGTGACCGTAATCGCGCTCGGCGTCGCTTCGGCCAGCGCGGCGTTTGCCGCGTGGTTCACCTACGGCATCGCCGGCGAGGCGAACGCCGTCGTTGTGGCGCGCGCGACGACGCTGCGCTCGATCCCGACGGAAGCGGACACGACGCAGAAAACGTCCCAGCTCGCCGCCGGTTCGCTCGCGCTCGCCGACCGTGAGTTTCTCGGCTGGACCCGAATCGCCTTTGAAACCGGCCAGACCGGCTGGGTGCGCAAGGACGACCTCGTGGGCCTGTGGAAGTGATCAGACTCGCCGCGCGCCGCTGCGCCTACGCGATCGTCTTCCGCACCATCCGCGCCATCGACTCCTCGGGGTTGAGCGCGGTCACGTGGCCGAGTTCCACCCACGCCAGATCCTTCGACTCGCTCGAGATCGCGAGCGGTTCCGCCGGATCCGCCTCAATCAGGAAACGCAGGTCGTAGTGATAGTGACCGGGGTCCGTCTTCCGCGGCGGGATCCAATGCCGGTCGAGATCGAAGACGGCCGCCGACACGGCCCGCACTGCCGCCAGGCCACTCTCCTCGCGCGCCTCGCGCAACGCGACCGCCAGCAAATCGCCGTCGCCGTCCGCGTGACCGCCAAGCTGAAGCCATTTGTCGAGTTTCAGATGGTGCGTCAGCAGCGTGCGCGAACGATCGGGGCTCACGATCCACGCGGATCCGGTGAGATGGCCAGGCGCGCAGGTGCGCAACAGGCAGTCCGCCTGCGCCTCCACAAACGCGATCGTCGCGGCCGTCATCGCCGCCTCGTGCGGATCGGTGACGAGCGCGGCGTGGGCGCGCAGCAGGGCAAGGACCGGTTGGCGATGCACGTCAGCGTGTCTCGAACCACTTCGACTCCGCCTTCACTCCGGCCGCCGCCTCGATCTGCGCGAAGACCTCGGGCACCGTCGCGGCTACGCGGAAGAGTTCCAGGTTCGACGGCTTGAAGAACTTCTCCGCGAGCATCCGCTCGAACAACTGCAGCAGGGGATCGTAGAAGCCGTCCTGGTTGAGGAAGACGCAGGGCTTCTTCACGACCTCGAGCTGCCGCAACGTGAGGATTTCCATGATCTCCTCGAGCGTGCCCCAACCGCCCGGCAGCGTCACAAACGCGTCGGCCCGCGTCTCCATCAGGAGCTTGCGTTCGCGCATCGTGATCACCGTGACGAGTTCGTCGGCCTCGTCATAGGCGAGCTCACGCGCCTTCATGAACTCCGGGATCACGCCCACGACGCGGCCGCCGCTCTGTTTCACCGCGCGCGCGATCGCGCCCATCATCCCGTTCTTGCCGCCGCCGTAGACCAGGCCCCAGCCCCGTCCGACCATCGCGCGGCCCAGCTCGGCGGCGACCGCGTAATATTTCGGATCGAGCCGGTCGCTGGAGGCGCAGTAGACGCAGAGCAGTTTGGGCATGAAGGAAAACTGAAACCGCTAATGCACGCTAATCCACGCTAATTGTTTTGGCGTTTTCTGAATTAGCGGCGATTAGCGAACATTAGTGGTTTCTTCTGCCATATCCTATCGCGGCCGGCTCGCGCCGTCTCCCACCGGGCATCTGCACCTCGGCCACGCGCGCACGTTCTGGATCGCCGCGGAGCGGGCGCGCGCGGCCGGCGGCACGCTGCTGTTGCGCAACGACGATCTGGACGCGCTCCGCTTCCGCCTCGATTTCGTCGACGCGATGCTGGAAGACCTGCGCTGGCTCGGCTTCACATGGGAAGAGCCGATGGTTTCGCAGAGCGCGCGCAGGGATCGCTACCGGGCCGCGATGGCGCGGCTGCACGCGGCGCGGTTGATCTTCCCGTGCACGCGCTCGCGGCGCGACGTGATCGAGGCCGCCGGCGCGCCCCACGAGGGCGGCGCCGACGACGAGCCGGTCTATCCCCGGGAATTCCGTCCGCCGGCGGACGCGCCGTTGCCGCCGCTCTTTGAAGGGGCGCCGTGCAACTGGCGCTTCCGCGTGCCGGACGGCGCGGAGATCGCGTTTCACGACGGAAAATATGGCGCGCAGCGCGCCGTCGCCGGCCGGGATTTCGGCGACTTCCTCGTCTGGCGCAAAGACGGTGTGCCGAGCTACCAGCTCTCCTGCGCCGTCGACGACGCGGAGCTCGGCATCACCGAAGTCGTGCGCGGCGCCGATCTCATCAAGAGCACGTTTCGCCAGCTCCTCCTCATCCGCGCGCTGGGCCATGTCGCGCCGGCTTACTATCACGCACCGCTGATGCTCGATGACCGAGGCGAGCGCCTCGCGAAGCGCCACGACGCGCTGTCCCTGCGCACGCTGCGGGAACGGGGCGTGACACCTGAACAAATCCTGCGGGAATTCAGAAGCCAGGAAGCCACGAATTCCTGATTCCCTTTCCTGGTTTCCTGGCTTCTGAATTCACCACGCATGTCCCCCAAAATCGGCGTCCTCAACATCTCCGACCGCGCGAGCGCCGGCATCTACGAAGACACCCCGGGCAAGGCGTGCGTCGCGCTGCTGCGCGAGTGGATCAGCACCGCCTTCGAGGTCGACTACCGCGTGATCCCCGACGAGCGGGCCGTGATCGAGGCGGAGCTAAGGCGCATGGCGGACGAGGCCGGCTGCTGCCTGGTGGTGACGACGGGCGGCACGGGGCCGGCGCCGCGCGACGTGACACCCGAGGCGACCGCCGCCGTATGCGAAAAGCTGATGCCCGGCTTCGGCGAACTGATGCGCGCGACCTCGCTCCGCTACGTCCCGACGGCGATTCTCTCGCGGCAGACCGCCGGCATCCGCGGACAGACGTTGATCGTGAACCTGCCGGGACGGCCCAAGGCGATCCGCGAGAATCTCGAGGCGGTCTTTCCCGCGATCCCCTATTGCATCGACCTCATCGGCGGACCACGGCTCGAAGCGAATGAGGCGGCGATGAAGGTGTTTCGGCCGAAGGCGTGACGGCGCGGCACTATTTCGTCAGGACCGGATTGCGCCACGCAGCCGGAAGCACCGACTCGGGCCCGATGATGTAGATGCGATAGTAGAGCCAGAAGACGACGAGCCCGAGCACCACGAGGAACAACGCCTCACCGAGACCACCCCAGCTCTGCCGGCTGCCGCGGTGCAGCGAGCCCACCAGCACGCTGATGGCGGGCGCGACCAGCAACGTCACGAGCGAGGCGCCGAAGAGCACCATGCCCATGATCGCGGCAGTGCGGAGAAACGTGTCGTCGATCATGCGCGCCTTGTAGCTCGTAAGCTCGACGCAGAGGTTGAGCAGGAGCAGGCAACACGGGAGGACGTAGTAGTTGCGGACCAGGTGGGCGCTCTTCATCGGCGGAGTGTGGTGCGGTTTTGCGGGGCGCGTGGCAAGTGAACGGCGTTTCGCCGTCTTGCGATCCGGAGGAAGCGCATCTCACTGCGGCAACAACCATCCGCCCCGGCCGCCTCCCCTATCATGATCAACTATTCCGCACCCGATCTCACCCAGCATCCGCCGCGCAGCGTGCGCGTCCGACTCGGCGGCTACGCCCACCTCGGCCGCCTGCTCGACAAGGCGCGCGCCGTCGTTGGCGGCAAGAACGCCGGCTACCACTACAACTGTCCGCTCGATCGGCTGTTCTTCGACTTCACGGGCATCGATCACGAAGCGATGTTCGCGGAGATCAAGAAGGGCGGCTCCGACACCGAGATGATCGCCTGGGTGCGGGCGAACACCAAGCGGCTGCCC
>CAZENI010000525.1:0-5906 GCA_964513055.1 uncultured Opitutus sp. | reverse complement strand
CGCCAGTTGTAGGCGGGGTTCGGCGACGGCTCGAAGCCGGTTAGGATGTCGAGGTTGCGCGTACACATCGGCAGCGTCGGCCCGGCCAGGGCGGCAAGGTGAAGGTGCAACGCTTCCCATGCGAGTTCGGTTTTCAGCGCCATCTATGCCGCCTCCGCGTATCGCTGCCCTGCCGAGATCATTTCGAGCTGGCGCTGAAACTCCTGCGCAAACTCGCGCATGAACCGATCGGCGATGCGGCGGAACTCGCCGCGCATGTCGATGCGCGCCTTGATCGAGGCGCGGGGCACGATGAAGAAAAGCGGGATCTCGGTGGCGCCCTTCGCCATCGCGCCCGACTTGGTGCGCGCCGCGCGCGACACTTTCGAGCGTCCATACTTGTCCTGCCGCAAGCGAACGCTGCGAGCGAAGATGATGCCCGCCTCGCCATTCATCGGCGGCTTCACGACGATCTCGAGTCCGCGCGATTTCAGCTTGTCCAGCACCGACATGCCGCGCGGCTTGTCGCCGAAATTCTCGCGCGCCGCCGGCGAGCCCGGCACGGGGATGGTGAGATACTTCCCGCCCTTGCCGCCGATCTCCGCGCCTTCCTCGAACGCCTTGTAGATGTGGACCGCCGAGGGCTGCACATAGATCAGCGCGGCGGGCCCGCGCGGGTCGGCATTGTTGGGGAAGACGATGGAGCGCACAGCGCTGGCCAGGCTGCGGCCCGTGCCCTTGCCCGACCCCGCGCCTTTCTTGGCGAGGCCCGCCCGGACCACGAGCGACCGCAGACGCTCCTTCCCGTCGGCAGACACGACATCGAGCGCCCGCAACGCCGCCTTGTGCACCGCTTCGCCAGCGGCAGCCGAGAAAGCCTGCAGCTCGCCCTGCAGCGCGAACGACCATTCACGCGGGAAGATCCCGGCCTCGACGAAGCCGGACATGGTGTTGGCGACCATCAGCCCGGCTCGCTGACGCGGCAGACCCAGACGAGCTGGTAGCGGTCATCCGACGTGGCGTCTTCCAGAATGGAATAGACGCCGGCGAGCGCCATGCCGCCGGGCAGGATCTCAACGGTGTCGCCCTTCATCGGGCGCTCGTCTCCCGCTTCCGCCTTCAGCAGCGAGATGACCCGCGCCTGTTGCTGGACGGGAAGGCCGAAGTCGCCGGCGGCGTCGACATCGATCATGCGCGGCACGGCGCGCACATCGGCCGCTGCGCCGCCGCCGCGCGTGTAGACTGCCGCCGAGCCAAGCTCGAACACATCGTCGAGCATGGCCTCGATATCGGCGCGGCCGAGCGACATCGGATTAAGCGCCGCCCATCGTTTCGGTGTAGCCCGTGACCGTGACAGTCTGGCCGGCGGCGATGTCGACGTTGTCGACGGTCATCTCGACCGGCCCGGCATAGTTCCACGTCACCGTGCCGTCGCTGATGCCGGTCCCCGTGCCGGTCGGGCCGCCGGAGGAGGCAGTCGTGCCCGCCGTGGTCACGACATAGACATTCCCGCCATTGTGCATCTGCTGGCCGACCTGCACAGCGACCGAAGCGGCCCACGGCATCGAGACGAGGCCCTGCTTGTGACACGCACCCCCGCTTCCCTTGATGCGATAATGACGGCCGAGCCCGTTGGCGTCGGCGCTAGGGTCGACCCACGAGCCGTTCTTTGTCTTCTGGCGGCTCGCCGCCGCATTCATCGGCGTGGCGCCGAGCGCGGGGCTGGCGAGCTGCGTACCGGCGTCAGACGCCGCGCAGTTCGCCGGGAGCTGCCCCGAGAAGATATACAGCACGGGGTTCGCGCCGATCGTGGTCCATGCCGCATCGAGCATGGCATTGGCGACAGCCTCGGACATCTGCATGTCGGATTCCTTTTCAGTGTCGGTTGTGGGGGAGTGGCCGCCAGGCGGCGGAGATCAGGCGGCGCGGATTTCCAGCGCGGCCCACGTCATGGCGCAGGCGGCGGAACCGGCTGCGTCGATGTTGCCCGTGACAGCGCCGGCATTCGCGGTGCGATAGGCGGACATGTACGAAATCTGCCCCGAGATATGGCCGCTATCGACGGTCATGTTGGACGAGGTCGGGGCGCCGGGCGCGGACCAGTCGACCGCCGAGACGAACACCAGCGAGTTGTTGTAGCTGGCCGTGAGCAGCGTCGGCGTCGAGTTGTTGGTCGTGAACGAGCCCGAACCGCTCGCGCCGATGGGCGAGGCGTGCTGCCCGGTCACGACATAGACCTTGCCGGTAATCGGCGTCTGCCCGACCCCTGAGCGCGTCAACGTCACGGTGCGCGCGGCCGACGACGATGTCACCGCCGTCCAGATAACCGCGATGGCGTCATAGTTGCGCTCGATACGCTTGGTCCAGGTGAGGCCGCCACTATCCGAGATCGACGTGGTGTTCGCGCCAGCGCCTCCGCCGAACCCGTCATAGTATTGGTCGAACTGCGCGACGACGACGAGCAGCGCACCCGAAGGCGCGGTGAAACTGGCGCTGGTTGCACTGAAGCCGGCGCCCGCGCCGATGCTGAAGCGGGCGGGCGAAGAGGCATGGATGGCGAGCGCGACCGGCGTGGTGATGGTCGCTGTCGCCGCGATCGCGGGCGCCGGGATGCCCACGGACGCCTGCGCGGCGATGGCGGCGGCGACCGTTGCCGATATGGCGGGGGCCGGAATGTTGACGTTGACTGCGGGCGCGAGCGCAACCGTCGCCGAGGCGGCAACGACTGGAGCCGGGAGCGCAATCGCCGCGCGGATGGAAGTTTCGACCGTGGCCGACGCGGCAACCGCAGGCGCGGGTATCGTGATGGCGTTGTCGATCGCGACGGCCGCAACCGCCGAGGCCGTGACGCCAGGCGCCGGGATGGTGATATCCATCTCTCCCGCTACGCCAACGGCGAGCGCCGCTTCGACACTCGGGGCCGGAATGGTGACGCCCACATAGGGAGCGACCCCAACGCTGGCCTCGAACTGCACGGCGGGCGCCGGGATGAGGACCGACGCCGACGCGACAACTCCAACTTCAGCGGTTGCCGATACGTCGGGCGCGGGAATGGTGAGATTGAGTTCGAGGATGCGACCGCCCGCCGACGCGAAGCTCGCCTCTACAACGGGAGGGTCGATCGTGACGGAAAGGTGCGCCGCCACGCCGACGACTGCAGAGGCGGCCACGGTCGGGACCGGAAGCGCGATGGTGGCCGCAGCCGCGACGCCAAGCGTGGCCGAAGCGGCGATGCCGGGGGCGGGAATCTCGATGGCGTTCTCGGTTGCGAGCGCCACCGCAACCGACGCGGTGACGCCGGGCGCGGGAATGATGATGTCGGCCGCTGCCGTGACAGCAAGCGTTGCGGCGGCTTCGACCGTCGGCGCGGGAATGACGATGTCCGCCGACAGCACCCGTCCGCCGGAGACCACGGCGGTGGCGGCGACGGTGGGCGCAGGGATGGTGATGGCGACCGTGGCGGTGATCGGCATGACCATGGTAGCGAAGACGGTCGGGCCTTCGATCGTGAACGCAAAGGCGGCATTGACGCCGACCGTCGCGGAGGCCGCGACAAGCGGCGGCGCGATGATGAAGTTGACCGATGCCTGACGCCCGACAGCCAGCCCGACGCGGCATGTCCACACGAGGCCGAGAGCATCGTCGGATACGGCGTTGTCGAGAACGGTGTAGGTGAGCTGGCCCGCGACGACGGTATCGCCCTTGCGCGGACGGGCCGTGATGGCTTCGCGCGGAAGATCGAGCGTGCGTGCGGTCTGGCGCAGGCGCGGATTGAACGCGATGACATCGGCGGTGCGGTCGATGGCGCGCGTCGGAATCGCGCCGCCGTCCGCAGGCCGGAACACGACAGCCTCACCCCAATGCTCGAAAGCCTCGGCGGCCGCCGCCGCAGCCTCCGAACGAAAGGGGTGAGACATGGCGCGCGAACCGGGTGGTTAGGTTTGCGCCGGAGCGCCGGCCTTGAGCTTGTCCAGCTCGGCCTGCAGCGCATCGGCGCGCGCCTTCTCTGCCGCCGCCGTGGCTTCGGCCTCGTCGGCGCGCTTGCCCGCCTGATCGATTGCAGCCACGACGCTCTTGCCACCGACCTTGGCCGCATAGTCTTCGGCGGTCATGATCCGGCCCGCCTTCAGCAGGTCAGCCGCTTCCGCTTCGTCGGCAGGCGTGAAGGGCTCGCCCTCCGCGATCTCGACCGTCCTTTTCTTCTTGGCGTCCAGCGCGACAATGACGCCGAACGCGACGACGTATTTCAGCGCGGCGGCAGCGACCGCCGCTTTCGTGGTGGCAGACATGGATGTCTCCTTGGGAATTTTGGTTGAAATGCTTGACCCGCCAGGCGGGCTGTCCGGCGGCGGCGCTCTACGCCGCCGCCGCTAGTTCGTGGAGACTTACGAGCCGCTGTCGGTTTTCACGCAGAGGTTGGCGTTGGCCTCTTTCAGCGCCATGAGCGGGGCGCACATCGTCCCGCACATCTCGCCGATGACCGGCTTCTTGGCGAAGGCATGCCAGGGCGCGAGGATCAGCGGAACTCCGGTGTCCGGGTCCACTGCAACGCCGGAGGCATAGCCGGTCTCCGGATCGATGATCGTGCCGAAGGCCTGAACGTGGGAAAGTTCCTGCGACGGGTCCTCGTAGCCGATCATGACAGTGTTGTCCGGCCACATATTGTTCGGCGTGCCGATCGGGTGCTCGTATTGCTGCTGGTATTCCCACAGCTCGATCGTGTTGCCGCCCTGCTTGATGGCGCCGAACATGATGCCCTCGGTCGGATAGTCGAGCACGAACCCATCGACCGCCGTATCGCCGGAGGTGGCGCGCTTGTAGTTGACGTCGATCAGGTCCTTCCACTTCGGATCGGCGCGCATCTGCTTGGCCGAAATGGGATCGAAGACGCCACGGTTGGGCACCTTGCCGTTGACGGCCGCCAGCTCGCGCACCCAGTCCATGAAGTTGTCGACGGGTGACACGCCGTTCTGCCCCCAGCGCGCGCCGCCGGACAGCGACTTGGTGAGGGAGGCCTTGCGGCCGAAGTCGACATCGATCGCAGTCGGGATGCCATCGCCCGCCACCGTGACGTGGCCGGTCGTGACAGCTTCGATCGCCATGACTTCCAGCCTGTTGGAGATCATGGTCACGTGCGACGTGAAGGCAGTCAGCAGCAAGGCGTTCTGGCGCGCCTGGATGTTGGCGCCGCCGTTCAGCGGTTCACCCGGCAGGCGGTCGAGCACACGGAACGGATCAAGGTCGGTCGTCTCCTTGATGTAGGCGGGCTCGAACTCCTTGTAGGAGAAGCCCGGCAGTTGCGAGCGCTTGCCCTCGGACAGCGGGTGGCAGAAGAACGAGATGCCCCGCGTGAAGGCATTCACGTCGAAGCCGATCTTGCGTTCGCCGGTCGGGGGGATGAGTCCCTTGAAAAACATCTTGCGGATGAAGCTCGACCGGCGCGGGGCCTTGCCCAGCACTCCGATCAGTCGGCGGGTATCGTAGGCAGTCATGTGACGAATCCTTGCTCGCCGGCGTCCGTGAGAACGTCGGTCAGGTTGTTTCGGAAAGGTGGGTGGATGCCGGCGACGCTTAGGAGGCGATGACGCGATCGTCTGCGAAGTGGAGACCGGCTTTCATCATGTCGATCTTGCCGGCGGCGTAGCTCTGCCCGGTATCGAACGACACCTTCGAGAGGTTCGCCTCGCCGGTGATAAGCGCGCGGGCGGACTTGTCGCCACCCGACGCATCGCAGGCTTCGAGCAGCACAGCCGTCTTCTCGTAGAGCTGCGAGCCGTCGCTCGACGCGGCAAGCGAGGACTTGAACTTGCCACCCGTCGTGATCTTGCCGATCAGGCGACCGGCCGGGAGGTTCTGGCCGGAGAGGATGGTGACAACCTCGATACGCGTGGGCTTGCTGAAGCCGCCGGCAATGATGCCGGTCGGAT
>CAZENI010000524.1:0-5907 GCA_964513055.1 uncultured Opitutus sp. | reverse complement strand
CCCACCACTCCGCTGAGAGCGCCTTGATCTGGGTGTTATACCGCGAAAACAGGGCGAGCGAGGACGGCAGCGGTTCAAAAAAAACGCGGCGGTGGACGTCGCGGAACGCATCGGCCTGCAGGCGGTGGATGCGCAGCGGCCCCACGTTGCCGTGGGCTGCGGTCCACGTGTTCGGGGCGGGAACTTTCTCCAGCCAAGGTTCCGGATCGACGATTTCCCCGGTGGTGCGATTGCGGCGCGGGCGGGCCTGCACGAAAAACAGCTCGTGATTGGCGGGCGCGGGGGCCTTGGCGGCGACGAAGATAGCGGCGTCCACGGTGGCGTCGAAGGGGTCGCACTGGCCGAGGACTTCGAGGGTGTGGCGCTGAAGCAGCTCCCGCATGCGCCGCTTGGATTCGATCGTGAAAAAGGTATCCGCGACGATGAACCCGAACCTTCCGTTCGGGCGCAGGAGGTCGAAGCCGTGTTCGGCAAAGTGAACATAAAGATCCTCGATGAAGCCCGCTCGGCGTTCCAAGGCGCTTCGGTAGCCGGATTCGTTGCTGGTTTGTAGCGAGATGTAGGGCGGGTTGCCGAGGATGGCGTCGAAGCCGCGCTCGGCGGCGGGGCGAGGCGAGCCATCGTCGGCGAAAAAGACCTCGGGGAACTCGAGTTCCCAGTGCAGGGGGACGAGGTCGGCTTGTTTGGCGGCGAGGGTGTCGGCCGTTTTGGCGGCGAGGGTGAAAGCAGCTTTTTTCTCGTCGGGGGTGAGGCCGGCGCCGCCAAGGGCGTGGAGGGCGAGGAGGCGGTAGTCCTCGGGGTTGGTAAGCGCGCCGTCGAGGGCGGCGAGCCAGAGGTCGCCGACGCGCAGGAGCGGGGCGAGGCGGGCGCGGGCTTTTTTCCAGCCGTCCTCCTTGGCTTTGACGAGGGCCATCTCGGTGGAGGGCGTGCCTTCGATGTGGGTGTTTTCGGCAATGACGGCGGTGAGGGTGGCGCTCACCGCGTTACCTAGGGTGAAGGTCTTTTGCTGCGCGGGGTCGAGGGTGCCGAGGGACGGATGGCTTAGCTCGGCAGGGCGGGCAAAGAGGAGGGAGTTGCCGGGGCGTAGGTGGTGGTCGAGGAAGTTGAGCGGCTCGTCCACCGCGATACATGTAAGCCAGAGGGCGAGTTTGGTGAGTTCGACGGCGAGGGGGTTGAGATCGGCGCCGTAGATGCAGGCCTCGACGATGCGGCGACGCCATGCGCCAACCTCGGCCTGCTCTTGGGGGAAGTCTTTGTGCACGGGCACGAGGCCGTCGGCGAGTATGGTGGCGCGGGAGCGGTCGGCCTTGTCGCCGTAGCGCTCGGTGAGGCGGCGGGTGGTGGGGTGCTCGTGTATGTGTTTGGCCAGCCATTCGGTGGCGCGCACGAGGAAGTGGCCGCTGCCCATTGCGGGGTCCACGATGTTCAGACTGAGGACGGCGTGGGCGAAGCTGTTGTCGCGTTTCTTTTCCGCGGACCGGGCGGCGAGGGCGGTCTTGACGGCGGGCGACGCCTCGATGTCGCCGAGGAGCGGGCCGAGGGTGCGGTCGAGCAGGTAGCGCACGATCCAGTCGGGCGTGTAGTAGATGCCCTCGCGGTGGTTGGAGCCATCGGCCCCGCGCATGACGAGCCGGCCGCCTTCGTCGGTGAAGCGTGCGCCGAGCAGGCCTTCGTAGATGTCGCCGAGCTGGCGGACCTCGAGGGAGGAGTAGTCGATGGCGTCGAGGGTGGCGATTTCGAGTTGCTTGGCGGAGCGGCGGGCCGGGGGCTGGGCGAAGACGAGCTGACGGAGGACGTCGGCGAGGGGTTGGTCGGGCACGCGCCAGGCGTCGATGCGCGGGTGGGCGGCGGGGTTGAAGAGGCCGCCGTTGTAGCGGGCAACGGCGCACTCCTCGTTGAGCTTGGGATTCACGCCATCAATAAGGCGAAAGAGGCGCAGGAGCTGGTCGTAGAGATCGGTGTCGTGGGCGGAGGTAAAGTGGTTGGCACGGTCGCGGAGCTGGGGGAGGCGGCCGGCGAGGGAGAACTTTTCCTTGTAGGCTTTGTTGGAGCGGTGGCCGTTGGCGCGGACGGGGAGGAGGTAGCGGCTCTCGGCGTAGAGGATGAAAAGCAGCCGGTAGAGGAAGATGAGGCAGGTGTCGTAGAGGGCGGGCCAGTCGGCTTCGGCGATGGCGTTGGGCGCGTGGTCGCGATAGCCATTGGCGAGGTCTTCGAGGATGCCGAAGATGCGTTTACGCAGGTCGAGCTCGAGGGCGGTCTGACGTTTCAGGGATTCCTCGCGGATGTCGTCGAGCGGGCACCTGCCGTCAGATCGGCGCTCAAAAACGGAGGGACGAAAGAGGGCGACGAAGAGACGAAAATCGTCGAGGGTGCAAAATTCTTCGTCACGGGCGAGTTCGAGGGAGAAGTAGGCGTCGGCGGCGGCGCGGTCGGAGTAGAGCCGCCACTCGTGGCCGTTGGTGAGAATGGCCCAGTCGAAGAATCGCGTGCCGGTGGCATCCTTGGCGTGATGGAGGTAGTCTTGGATTTGCTGGGATGGGAACCAGCCAGGCGTTTCTTTTTTGGAGACCTCGTCGAGCGCGGTGTGAACTTTTTTGGCCTCCAGCACGGACGCGGCGAAGCGGAAGGCGGCGGTAGGTGAATCCGTCACGGCGGCGGCCGTTACGGCGGCCTCATCGCGACACAGGCAATAGTCGGGACGTTTGCGAAGACCGGATGCGCCGTGGGGGAGGTTTTTTTCGGGGATGAAGTGCCAGCCGAGTTCCTTGAGAAGAGGGTCAAGGAACTGAGAGCGGGTGTAGTCCTCGTTTTGCTTGGCAAGGCCGTGCCAGTTCCTAAGCCAGCGGGCTTTAACGGCCTCGTAGAGCGGCTGGGTCTCCGCAATCGAGGGGAACTCACTTAGCGAAGGCAGGAACTTTCGCAGATATATCGAGGAAAACAGGCCTCGACACTCGATGTCCATAGACTCCACATGGCCCGCAAGTCCAAGGCCCAATTGGCCCGGCGTGTATCTAGCTTTTTTTGCTGGAGGCTTGGACGTTCTCAAAGGGTTTGAAAATACGTTTTGATCTTCGCAGCCATGAGGCGGCGGCGTTGGTCGAGGAAGGTGTCGTAGTCGGGGACGCTGCCGTCGAGCAGGCTCGGGGGCAGGCAGTTTTCCGCAAAGTTTTTCTCCATTTCGACGCGGGTGGTGATGCCGCCGTAGCGGCGAGGGCCGCCGGCGCCTTGGGCGGCGAGTTCGGCAAAATACACCGCCGGGTCCTTGGCGCCGATGGCGATGTTGATCTCGGACTGGGCCAGGGCGTAGTTGGCGATTTGGTTATAGCGACCGCGGCTCAGACCCTGCCCCTTGAGGTGCTTCTTGGGGTAGAGATGGTGCACGTCGCATTTGTTGAGGATGAGATCGCGGACCGTGATGTCGCCGGAAAGGAAGCCCCGGTCGCCGAGCTTCACTTGCGCGGCTTGGAAGACGCTGAAGTAGGGGCTCGAGCTGGAGGTGTTCATCTCCTGCGGCAGCAGGGTATTCCAGAAGGCGTCGGAGAGTTCGCCGGCGAAAATCGCCGGCCCGTAGCTGGAGAATCCCTGCTCGTGCAACTGGCGGATGTCGTAGTCGAAATTCGATTCCGCGTTGCCGGAGTAACGGCCGGTGAGGGCGGACATGACGAACCAGCGGCGCACGGCTGACTCGATGTCCGCGGCGGGCATGCCTTGTCCGCGCAGGGTAAGGTAGAGGATGTAGGCGAAGTTGAGCGCGTTTTGGGAGCCGATGAGCGAGGCGTCGATGAAACCGGCGGACCGGATGATCATGGCGAAGCGCTTGAAGTGAGTCTCGTTGATGAACTGCAGCACGCCTTCGCGAAGGCTGGCGAAGGAGGAGGCGGCGATCGTGTCTTCGAACTGCTTGGTCTCGAAGTTTCGGCCAGAGAGCAGAGCGACGAGGTCCTGGAGTTTGCCGCGCTTGAATTGCGACGTGAAAGCGACGCGCAGCATGTCGGTATACGACGGATCGTAAATGTCGTCTGCCTCGTTCTTGATCCACGACATCTTCTGAAAGTAGTCGGTGGCGGCGAAGGCGGGATCATTTTCCTGAATCTTGCCGTGAAAGTCGGGCGCGACGGCGAGATGGCAGAAATAGTCGATGGCTTTGCGCAGGGTGTTGCCGCCGTGGGTCTCGTTGCTGGCGATCTTCGACATGGCAAAGTCGGCCTGACTGAGTTCGGCGCCGGCGGAGTTCACGCGGATGAAGATCTCGGTGACGGTCTCGATATCGAGCTCCGCATCCAGTTCGATGACGCCGACGAGGTTGTTGGTGATCTTGCGGAGCTTCTCGATGATCTGAAAAACAGCATCCTGCTGCGTGCCGGGATTGCGCAGGCAGTAGGCGTTGACGAGCGCAAAGAGGCTGGCGCCGGGAGCGAAGACCTCGACGACGTCGGGAATCCAGGTGGGGTCGTTGGCGGTGGTGGCGTTGGCGACCTCGAACCGCTGCTCGAGCGGATTGAAGGCGATGCGAATGCGGACCTTCTCGTAGTCCTTGGTGACAACCTGCAGGCCGAGGAGCGCGGCCATCAGGGCGGTGACGCGTTGCTGACCGTCGATGAGCACGCGCTTGCCGGCGGCGGAGGAGCCGTCCTTCAGCTTCACGGCGGGATTGCGCCACGAGATGAGGTAACCGACGGGATAGCCGCGATAGAGCGAATCGAGGAGATTGCGGACCTTGGTGGCTTCCCACACAAAGGGGCGCTGGATCTCGGGGATGGCGATTTCTCCCGACTTCACCCAAGTGAGCAGCGTTTCGATGGGATGCGGAGTGACGGTGTAGCGCTGGGTGGACATAGATGAAGCGGGCCGCCGAGACGGGGAGAGCGACGCCGGCGCGAGCAGTGCGCCGTAAAGCGCGGGGAGGCACAAGGCTGGAGACTACCGGGATGCCGGTAGCCGGCATCCGTCACAGCCAGAAGGGTGACGAACGAAATTGGAGGGGAGGAACCGGGCCGCAGAAGCGCGTTGGGGACAACGCGCTCCGCCTTCAATCGGGGGCATTCGGGGGGGGCCAGGCCGGCTCGGAGAGCCGGCTCCGCCTGCGCGGCGAGGCGCGGCCGACGCGTTGCCACTCGGTGATGGGAGCCGCACTGGAACAGGGGTGTTTACCGGTTTGCGGAGAGGGATTTTTTCCGGGCCGAGCGCGGTGCCTGCGATCCGCCTGAGACGTCGCTCAAGGGCGAGGCCGAACCGGTTCAGGGTGACGCGGGCGTCTGCGGGCGGGGCGGAAATCTTGCCTTTCGCCGCGGTGGCCTCGCGGGCGCGACGCGTGGCGGTGGCGTGGGTTTCCTCCTGAGCTTTGCGATCTTCGGTGTGGACCCGGATCGGGAGATCAGAAGCCGCGAGGCCACGAAGGAAGAGCGAACGGCGGCGCAGGAACGGCAGGGCTGGTCGGCCGGAGGGCCGCTGTCCGGGGTGGTCGCGGGCGGTTTGGACGTCTGAGTGCCGGGTGGGTGCCACTCATGTGCCGGTCATGTGCCACTCATGTGCCACTCAAGCGGCGTCGATCCGCGGTGCTTCGGCAGGGGGAATGCCCTTGGGGAGATGGGCATGCTTCCGGGCGCGCTTTGAGGGGAGTTTCGGCGGACGGAGGGCGAAAGGCGGAAGGGGGAAGGCGAGGGGAAAAGCTCCAAGGACCAAGCTCCAAGCACCAGAGAAGGTTCAAACGAGGAACCGCAATTGAACCACAAAGGCACAGAGAGGAGAAACTGGAGAAGTCCCGGAGAAGATGGTCTCACCCGGGAGGTGAGTCTCCGGGGCCGGGCTCATTTTTCGGACGTGGGTTTCTCTGTGTTCTCTGTGCCTCTGTGGTCGATCTCAACTTCAGGTCTGATACCAACGGCTGAGGTGTTTTGGACTTTGGCG
>CAZENI010000523.1:0-5993 GCA_964513055.1 uncultured Opitutus sp. | reverse complement strand
CATGGACATCGCGATGTCGCGCGACATGGGTAAGCTCCTCGGCGGCCGGCTGCCGTGGACGCTGACGGCGGGCATGTCGATCAACGACATCTCCACCAACACCAACGATCGCGTGCGGGCGTCGCTGACGACGTTGAGCGACTTCTACTCGCTGTTCGGCCGGACGCCGCCGGACGCGCCGTATTCCTCGCCCAGTTCCACGACCTCCTCGGTGCTCGATGCCAGCGGCAACCCGATCATCTCCGACGACGGCTCGACCGGCACGATCACGGTCGACACGAGCATCCTCCTGGGCAACGAGCCCGCCGGCCGCACGACGACGACTCTCACCGACGACACGAGCGTGCGGAACACCTGGAAGCTCAAAGGGGCCTACTACACGTTCCGCGCGGGCCCGACGGTCTGGATTCCGATTTCGACGCGGCTGCGCGCCAGCGTGAGCCTGGGCGCCGCGCTGGTCTACTCGGGCACCAGCTACACGGTGACTCAGACCTTCGAGCCCGCACTGGGCGCGGAAATCTCCGACACCAGCTCGAGCGAAGCCTACAAGCTGCTCCCCGGCTACTATGCGGATGCGACGGTGCAGTTCGATCTGACCGAGCGCGCGGGCCTGTATGCCGGCGCGGTGTTTCAATCGGCCGGCAACTACACGCAGGCCGTCGATACCGCGAACTCGCACTACACGACGAAGATCGATCTGGCCAACCAGAGTGGCGTGCGGGCGGGAATGTCCATCCGGTTCTGAGCCGGATGTGAACGCAGGCGTCGCGCGGGTTTCCCGCGGACGCGAGGCGTTGCGTTGATTCCGTTCACGCGGGCGGCTCAGCCGCCCTCGAGATCGCGCAAGACGTCTTCAGTCTGCCGGAGGCTCGCCGCCGGGAAGAACGAATTGATCCGCGTGATCACCTGCTGGATGATTCCGTCCGGGCAGCTCGCGCCTCCGGTGATCAGCACGCGTTTCGGGGTGGCGCCGCTGTTTCCCGGCCAAAGGGGACGCGACTCCGTGCGGCCGTTGCCGCCGCCGACATAGAGATAGTGTTCGACGGCATCGCCCGAGCGGATGCTGGCCTCGGACTGGATGAAGAACGCCTTCGCGCCGAGCTTCTGCTCGCAGAGCCGGAAGAGCTGGTAGGTGTTCGAGGAGTTCTTGCCACCGATCACGAACGCGGCGTCGAGCGGTTCGGCCAGCGCCCGGCTGAGCGCGTCCTGGTTGACCTGCGTCGCATAGCAGAGCGTGTCGCGGCGCGTGCCGCCGCCGACGCGGGTGTCGTCGCCGAACTTCTGCCGGTAGACGCAGCGCAGGTGCTCGATGATCGCGATCGTCTCGTTCATGAGCAGCGTGGTCTGGTTCACGACCGCGAGCCGCTCGAGGTGGCGCGCGACGTCGAAGCCCGGCGTGTGCCGGCCGGCGAAGAAATCGGTGAACTTCGCCTGCTTCATCGGGTCGTCGCTCGCGATGATCTCGCCGAGCAGACGGGCCTCGTCGAGGTTGCGCACGATGACGGCGGCCGCGAAGCGCCGGGTGTTGGAGAAGGTGGCCTTGGTCTCCTCGTGCTCGTGCTTGCCGTGGATGACCACGGTGTTGCCCTCGCGGCCATAGGCGCGCGCGGCCTTCCACACCTTCTCCACCAGCATGCACGTGGCATCGTAGGAGAAGACCGCGATGCCCTTGCGCACCAGCCGGCGCTTGTCGTCATCGGTCGCGCCAAACGCCGGGATGATGACGATGTCGTCGGGCGTGAGCGTGTCCCAGAGGGTGCTTTCGCCGGCGGCCCCGGTCGCGACGCGGCCGTCCGTCGTGTAGGGCGCGCCCTTGTCGGTCTGCAGGTAGCGCAGGCCGCGGCGGAGGAGATCCTCGTTGACGAATGGATTGTGGATCAGCTCCGAGAGCATGAACACGCGGCGGCCGGGATTCTCCGCCAGCGTCTCGTAGGCGCGTTCGATGGCGTTCTTCACGCCGAGGCAGAAGCCGAAATGGCTCGGAATCAGGTAGCGCACCGCGCCGAAATCGAGCGTGACCGGCGCGGCCGCGGTGCGCTCGTGCTGGCGCGCGAGGGCCTTGATGGCGGCGCACAGGCGTGACTGGTAGAGCGCATGCGCCGCGGGATCCTGCGCGTAGATGGCGGTGTTGCGCTCCTGGGCCGGGCGGAACTTGTAGATGAAATCGTTCTCGCCGAGATGCAGGTAAGGAATCTCGACAAGGTGCGGATCGAGGTCGCGCAGCAAGACGGCCAGCGACGGCGCGAGCGCGGCGGGTTGCGCCGCGAGGGCCTCGAGCGAGAGGAACACGATTTCCGCGTCGGCGGGCGCGCCGTTCACCTGGGCGAGGAACACCCGGTAGCTCCGTCCGCCCGCTTCGGCGGTGAAGTATTCGGTGGGGGCCGTGTGGGTGCGGAACGAGGACTCGAGCCGGGCCGTGGCCATCGCCAGATCGCTGCCGGTGAAGGCGAGGCCCAGCTTCGAGCCGAGCCGGCGGACGGCGACGCGGTTGCTGGCGTCGAACGCGAGCAGCGCGAAGAGGGAGGCGGGAGCGGCCACGGCGGTAGACATGCGCCGCCACAGTGGGCCCCCGCGCGGCGCGCGGCAAGTTTCCGCGCGGTGCCGGCGGTTCAGTCCTCCGCGGGCTCGTCGGGATCGGAGAACGGATCGCCGACAAACTCGGTGGCGAAGAAATCCTCCTCCTCGAGCACCTGCATCACGCCGGCCACGACGGCGGCACGCGCGGGGGGCGCGAGCGCGGGATAGTCCATCGTGAGGAGTTCCTCGATGCCGGCCCGTCCCTGACGGCGGTCGCCGCCCTCGGTGAGGAAGTCGTCGGCGCGGCGGGCGATCTCTTCGATGATGGGACGCAGGTCGGCGGGCATGGCGCGAGGTTGGCAGCGCTCCGCCGGGAATTGCAACGACCGGCTGGCGCCGCGGTCCGCGGCGCGGTCGCACCGGGTGGGTGCCGGCCCGGTTGGCTTCATGCCCCGCCTTCGCGGGTCGGGGTCGCGTTCAGGCGAGCCGGGGATCGAAGCTGAACGGCTCGGGCGGACCGAGCCTCACGTCCTTGAAATCCGGATGCGCGGGATTGAGCAGGTAGTTGAACTCCCCGGGCACGACGGCACTGGGGACGCGCAGGGCGACGCTGCGGGCGGCGCGGGCCCAGGCACCGCCGAACGGCGGTGTCTCGGCCGGGTGCGGAAACTGGCGCCAGCTTTCCGGATAGCGCGCGGGTTTCTCCACCGCCGCGGGCGGCACCTCGGCCGACACGAGCACCCAGGGGAGATCGAGCAGCACCTTGGGTTCGTCGGCGTTGGCGAGCACCTCGAGCATCGCCAGCGCGCGCGACTCGGAGGTGTAGACGAGCGGCAGGCCGGGGGGCGACCAGCGGCCGCCATACAACCGCGCGCCCTCGCCACTGAAGGCGGTGCCGGCGTATCGGGCCGCACACAGCCGCCACACCACCAGCGGACTCACGAGAAGACGCCGTGCTCGATCCGGCCGATGATGTTCTCGACCTCGCGCGCCCCGGGCTCGGTCTGGGCGTATTCGAGCGGCGTCTTGCGGCCGAGGGCGAGGATCTCGGCGTTGAACCACTGCCGGGTGTTCTCATCGGTGCCGAAGACCTGCTTCGCCCGATCGAAGAGCCGCATGATGCGCACGGCGCGCTCGCCCTCGGTGACCTTGAGGCGGCCCTTGGTGGCGACGCGGCGGGCATAGGTGCGCGACGGGATGCGGATGAGGCGCGCCAGCTCCTCGGTGGTGAAGCCCGCCTTCTTGCCAAACTGCACGACCTCCGTGACCGGCAGGCCTTCCTCCACGCGCTGCGCCATCGCGGTGTTATCCTGCACTTCCGGGTAGACCACGGGCCGGGGCTTCTTCGCTTTCATGCTCCAAGCATGATCATCGCCGCGGTTTCCACAAGCATATTATGCCAAATGGCAGTCTAGACAATGCCATCTGGCATGAGCGCTTTTGCCCGCGCGCGGTCCGTTCGGTCAGGTCGGCTTCAGGACCTCGGCGAGCTTCGCGATCTCCTTGCCGCCGCCCATCGCGAAGTCGGGCTTGCCGCCGCCCCGGCCGCCGATCTGCGCGCTGAGGCCCTGGATGATTTTGCCGGCCTGGTGGCCGGCCTTGATCGCCGCGGGGGAGCAGAACGCCACGAGGCTGGCCTTCTCGCCGAGGGCGGCGCCGAGTTGCACGACGCCGTCGCCGAGCTTGGCCAGCACCTGCGAACCGAGGCTGCGCAGCACTTCCTGATCCGAGACGCTGACGACGGCGGAGACGAACTTGAGGCCGTCGCGCGTGACGGCCTGTGCGGCCAGCTCGTCAGCCATGCCGGCGAGCGCCCGCTGCTGAAAGGACTTCAACTGCTTCTCGAGCTCTTTCTGGTGCGCGAGCAGCGATTCGAGTTTCTTCACGACATCGCTCGCGCCGCCACCGAGGTGGGCGCTGACGGCGGAGAGCGCGGCCTCGCGCGTCGTGACGAGATCGAAGGCCGGCTGGCCGGCGACGGCCTCGATGCGGCGCGTGCCGGCGGCGATGGCCATCTCGGCGACGATCTTGATCAGACCGATCTCGCCGGTGGTGGCGACATGGGTGCCGCCGCAGAGCTCGCGGCTGTAGCCGCCGATGTCGACGACGCGGACGATCTTGCCGTATTTGTCGCCGAAGAAGGCGAGGGTGCCCTCGGGCTTCTTGTCGAACTCGGTCTCGTAGGATTCGACCTTCGCGTTATCGATGACCTTGTCATTCACGAGCTGCTCGACCTCGAGGAGCTGCGCGTGGGTGACCGCTTCGAAGTGCGAGAAATCGAAGCGCATCCGGTCCGCGGTCTTCGAAGTGCCGGCCTGGCGGACATGTGTGCCGAGGATCTTGCGCAGCGCCCAGTGGATCAAATGTGCCGCGCTGTGATGGCGGTTGATCGCCCGACGGCGGACGCGATCGACGGATAGCTCCGCCTTTGCGCCGGCTTTCCACGGCCAGGGTCCGCTTTCGCCGGCTTTGTGAAGATGACGGCCGGCCTTGTCCTTCACGCAGTCGGTGATCGTGACAAGCTGGCCGTCGATCAGCACGGTGCCGGTGTCGCCCGTCTGACCGCCCATCTCGGCGTAGAAGGGCGTCTGGTCGAAGACGAGGAACGTGTCCTTGTCGGCGGTGATGATCTCGATGAGCTGCGCGTGCGCGGTGGTCTGTGTGTATCCAAGGAAGCTGGTCGGCTTCAGATCGGAGGCCGCGTCGCCCTCGGTGGCGGCGACGACGATGGTCTTTTTGGTCGAAGCCTGGCCGCGCTTGCGCTGTTCATCCATCAGTCGCTCGAAATCGGCGGTATCGACCGTGAGTCCGCGCTCGGTCGCGAGGAGCTGAGTCATGTCGAGGGGGAAGCCGTAGGTGTCGTAGAGTTCGAAGGCGGTGGATCCGTTGATCGAGTTTGCGCCCGCGGCCTTGTTGAAAATCTGCAGCCCCCGATCCAGCGTCCGCCCGAAGCTCTCCTCTTCGCTCCGAATCACACGCCGCACCATGTCCTGTTGCTGCTGCAGCTCCGGGAACACCCCGCCGAGCGACTCGACGACGGGGCCGACGAGCTGCTCGAAGAAGCCGACCGAGAGGCCGAGCTTCTTACCGTAGAGAATTCCGCGGCGCAGGATGCGCCGGATGACGTAATTGCGGCCTTCGTTGCCGGGCAGAATTCCATCCGCGATCGCGCAGCTCACGCAGCGCGCGTGATCCGCGAGGACGCGGAAGGCGACGTCGGTGTTCTCCTGCTCGGTCAGGCCATCGCGCTTGGTGGGGACGGTGGCGGCGTAGGTCTTGCCGGAGAGCGCGGCGATCTTCGTGAAGAGCGGCGCGAAGACGTCGGCGGCGTAGTTCGACGGGTCCTTGTCGAACGACTTGAAGCCGCCGGTCGTCGCGTAGATGCCGGCGACGCGCTCGAAGCCCATGCCGGTGTCGACGTGTTTGGCGGCGAGCGGGGAAAAGGTGCCGTCGGCGTTCGCGTTGAACTGGATGAA
>CAZENI010000522.1:0-6008 GCA_964513055.1 uncultured Opitutus sp. | reverse complement strand
GTGGCGCGCACCATCGCGGGCTGCATCGCGGCCAGCCTCGTTTGGACCGCCGCGATTTCCTGCAGGATCTCGCGACGGCGCGACAGGGCGCCGAGGAACTCCGGCCACTCGACGAATTCCATCGTGCCGCGCAATCCGTCGGTCAGAAAGGCCGCATTAAAATTGGGGCCGCCGCCGAGCGTCGGGAGATTGGTAGTGACCGAAGCCCCAGCGGCCTCATTACGATCGCCTTGGTAGACCTGTAACTCGGCCAGCGAAAAAACAAAGTCATCCTGCCCGCGCTGCCAGAACTCGCGAGCCGTCACCCGAACATAGCGGGCCGGTTGACCGTCGCCGGGCACGGTGACCGGACTAAAGGCGGGGTTGCTGAACGGACGATCCTTCCAGTCGGCCAAGGTGCGGGGATGGGTGAACTCTGCGTCGTCCGCGACTTCGACAAGGAACTTCGCAGGAAACCCATAGCCCTGCCGGGCCGAGAATTGAGGGAGACGCGACGGCACCAACCGCACTTCATCGAGCGTCTGGGCGCGTCCGAGATCTATCTGGGCCCAAGCGACCGTCGCTGCTGAGGGTGATCGCGTGGATTGCCAGCCGTGGGCGCGCGGCCGTCCTCCCTTGCGCAGTGGAGTTCCAACTGTGCTCTGTCCGTCTATCAGGTTTTGGCGGCTCCAAACTGGCGGGCTTTCCAGCGAGCCGCTGGTGCGCACGGTCACGCCGCGCAATCCAGCGGCGAGGTTGCGGTTGCCGCTCAGGACCATGATCTCGCCGAACGCATACGCGTAGTGACCGTCTTTCAGCCATGGGGTGGTCATGTTTATCCGCACGCGACGTGCGATGGTCCGGCGCGTCGGAAGCAGAACCGGTAGCGCGTTTGGATTTGGAAAATCCGCCGCGGTGAAGTCCGCGATCACCGTCAGCGAACCGCTGTCATCCTCCAGTTCGACGCGAAAACGACGAGGAAATCCGAACCCGGGGCCGCCGCTGTTGGCGGTCGGTTCATCGGCTGGAATGAGCGCGACTGAATCGATCCCTTGCGAACTGCCGAGATCGATTTCCACCCACTGCCGTGGCGGCATGGCATCGCCGAAGCCAAATATCTTCCATCCAATCCGGGCACTCTGTTCCGTCAGCGGCGCGGGAAACAGCTTGGCCAATTCGGTTTCAAGTTGGCGCCGCCGGTCGTCGAGTTCGCGATACTCCGGGCGGATGATCCGGGCAATCGCGCTCGGAAAGGGAAATCGGTGCTCGCCCGACGTTGTGGCCTGACCGCGCAGCCCGGTTGCGACCGCGAGCGAAGCGGCGAACCAACAGATGGACGGTAAACTTCGCATCGCCAGCCGGAGAAATGCCCTCGGATCCGGTCGGTGGCAAGGACCCCCTTGCGGGGGATCACTCACCGTCCGCCGGCTGGCGTGGCGGCCCAGACCCTCAGGTCGTCGATGAGACCGTCGCCTTCGTTGCCCCAAACCTGGATTCGGAGGTCGGCTTTCTTCGGATGAGCCAAACCGGCCGATTTCAGATACGCCACCGGCCGGTCGTCGATGGTCACGCGCATTTCGTCGCCGACAATTTCAAGGCCAAGGTGATACCATTTCTCGGATTCGAGTTTGAGGGGAAAGGTCTGGGTCCGCCCGGCCGAGAGCCGCTGGCCCTCGGCCTTGTCTTTCGGGTCGGGCGATTTGCGGAGTGCGTAGATGTCGTTGCGCATCACCCCCTCCTTGTCGTCGTAAATCGTGATTTTGTCGGGGAAAACGACGATTCGGCTAATGTGGCCGGCGTGGACACTCTTGTCGGTTTTGTCGTCGCAAAGCACGTGGATGGACTTTGCCCCTTTAAAGCGGAACTTGAGCTCGAGCATCACATTCCCGTCGGGCAGCGCCATCGTCGCACCTGCAACCGCGCCGTGGTTAGCACGCGTTTGCCGGCCTTGCAGCACACCGTCGGACACGGTGAAGGTGGGAATGACGGATTGCCATACGGCGCCAAGGTCGGCGCGGGCGAAATCGTCGGAAAACGCCAGTGCCCCTTTTTGGGCGAGCGGCTGCGTGGGAAGATCGGGAGCGGCGCCCACTTTCGCCACGACGAGCAAGGTGAGCAGGGTGAAGCGAAGGGAGAATTTCATGGGAAGGTGAACAGCCGTGAAGGCTCGGGCAAAAGGGGGATGAATTAGGGGCGTGCGGCGGTCAGCAAGCGTGGTCCGTCCAGGCGAATGATAACGAGAGCGTGGGAGGTTTGTGCCGCGACAAAGAGATGTCCGTCGTAATAGGCGAGATCATGTCCGTCGTCGGCTTCGCCGGGAAACGATGTCGGCGCGAGAATGTGGGCCAACTCGCGCGGTTGGTCCGGGTTCGAGACGTCGATGGCTTGCACGGTCTGGCCGCCGGAAGCGAACACGAGGCTGCCGGAGACGGCGAGGCCGTTTGGTCCGCGCCCATCGGGGAACGCGATGCTGCCGCGCACGCGAGGTCTCGTTGGGTCGGAGATATCCACGATGGCGACGTTGTTCTGCAGGCCGGCGTTTCGCGCGCTTTGCGGGGCGAGGGAAGAGGCGACATACGCTAACGTGCCGCTGGTCACGACCCGGTTGGCGCCGGCGAACCGCAGGTCGGAGAGAATGGCGGGGGCAGTCCATTGTTCAGGCGGGAGCGGTGTGCGGGTGGCCGAATCGATCACGTGATAGACGCCAACCTGTCCCGGCTTGCGATCGCGGCCGAACCCCTGCCCGTCCACCACCACAAGTAAATCGCCGGCGAGGGCGAGCGCGTGGGGAGTTGCCAGGTGGTCACGTTCGCGGACGGGACGAGTCCCGAGCAAACGGATACGGTCCGGGGCGCCGACATCGACCACGACAATAAAACCGTTTTTGTTGACGCCGTAGACCGTATCGCCGAAACGGGCGAAGCCGTTGATCCGATCGATACGCGAACGATCCCTGATTGTGGAAAGGAGAGTGGGTTGGGCGGGCTGCCGGATGTCGAAGAGGAGCAGATCGCGCGAGCCGACGAGCAGGCGGCCATTCGCGAGGGGGAGGACCGTTTGCGCATCCTCGTATGCCTGGGGATCGCGGGCGCACCAAAGCAGACTAGGAGAAGCGGGTTGCCGCACATCGACAATGGCCAGCGAACCGCCCTTGCCGGCGATGTAGGCGAGGCCGTCACGCACCTCGATATCGTGTGCCCCCGCGAGGGCCGCGTCGTCCTGGAGCACGGCGACGACTGACAGCGAGTTGGGTGCAGCCGAGGCGAGGACCGTGGTCGCCAAAACGGCCAAGGCGGCGAGCGGCGCAAGGCGGGTGAGAATCATCGGGCGAACGGGGCCTGAGGGGAGGACGGGGCTAGCTCGTGGCGGTGCCGGTATAGAACTCTCAATTGTAGCGAAGGATGGGACGCCGGAGCTTCTGTCCGTGCAGTATGAGAGGAGAAGCAGGGCGCGACGTCATTTCACCATCGTGCCAGACGAACCGAGAGGCGGCAACCCACGGGAACACGGGGGATGCGGTTGCGGGCGAAAGCGGTTCAGAATGTCGCGCCGTTTCAATTCGGATCGAGCAACGTCACTTCTTCTCCGGCGGGGCCGGCGTGATCGCAAAATCGTCGAACCAGAACTTCTGACCCTGCGTCACTTTGGCGAAGGTCGTGAACTCGAATGCATAGGCCAGCTTGAAGTCAGGCGCCGCCTTACGGACTGCGCGAGCATCGAAGACCGCCGTGTGCCACTGGCCGTCGTCCACCAATTTCAGGGCGTTCACGTTCGGAAATCTTCCCGACGAATTGGCGGCCGATCCTCCCACGCAGATGCCCTCCATCTTGTTTTCCGTCGGCCACGCATTGATCCATACGCCTACCGGCGTGCCCTTGGGGATCCGGTAGGAGAAGCTCACATACGGATACTGGTCGATATTCCACACGTGCATCTTGGCGTTGATGGCGAGCGCCGGAGTTTTGCCCTCGGCAAACACGTTCATGCATTGGCCCTGACCGTCGTCGCGCTTCACCGGCCGGAAATTGTTGTCCCGCCGCGGGCGGCGATCCCAAAGAAAAGCCCAATCTTCGAAGTTTCGCTCCTCGAAGTCGGTCCCCATCATGGGAGCCTTCGGATCTGCGGCCTGATGCACGCGCGCCACCATCATCCCGCGCGTGGTCGCCCCGGAGGCATCGGTGCAGCGCAAGCGGACAATATAGTCGTTGTCTCTGGCGTAGGTATGGACGGGCCTTTCCTCCATCGAGAGGGTGCCGTCTCCCAGATCCCAGACATATTTGACCGCCCCTTTGGCGCCCGTGACCTGGGCCGAGAATGACATCGGAGTTCCGGGCTTGACCAATATATCATCCGCCCTGGGCAGCACGCTCAACACTCCGGTATCACCATGCTGAAAGGCACCGATATCCGGGGCCTTCCCAGCGTGCGGAAGATTCACCGGGTCGCCGTCCTTCCACGTGATCTCACGGTCCAGGGTGAGGACGTTTTGGGCGATATCAGCCTCTTGCACACGGGCCAAAAGCTTTGTTGCGCCGACGGCGATGACATCGCCCTGTTCACCTTCAATGCCGAAACCATCGAAGAAGTAACGTGCATCCGTCACCGGCAATTTGCGGCCCGTGCCCGAGCCGACCGTCCGCGTCAGGGCGCGGCCCGCATTGATCGCCGCGCTGCCGTCGCCCAAGGCAAAGTTGGCGTTCTCCACACTGACGAAGTGCGGATCGGCCTCGAGATTGCCCGCAAATCCCGGCGCCAAGTCGCGATTCAGCGCCTCGGCGGAGTAGCGGCGGCCTGTAATCAGGGCGGCCGCTTTGCCGTCGGCTCCGGCAAAGAAAAGATTGTTTCGAAAGGGATTGTCTTTGGCAAAACTGGGAGGAGTCGCCACGACGGCGTTATGGGTGCCAGCATAGTCGTTGCGCCAAAACAGATTATTGGAAAAAACGTTGCCCTTCATGGGCGCTCCATTCTGCCCAACGCTCATATCCCAGGCGAAAGCGGGGTTGTTCGCGAAGGTATTGTTGTAGAACCGCGAGTTCAGGCATTCGAGGGCATCACCATCCTCTTTGCCCTCGGGCACGTAGCTGCGGGTCACCAAAACGACACCCCAGTTTTCGTAGACCAAATTGTTCCGGAAGATCCCGTTCACGAGAAAGACCTTTGACGTCGAATCCGCCGAACGAGCGCCATCGAAGGCGTCGGTGATGAGGTTGCGCTCGAACAGCGTGCGCTCGAGCGTTTGCAGGGAAAAGTTTCGACCCCAGCCATTGTTGAAACTATTGCCGCGAATCACAATGCCGATGGAGCGATTCGGCCCGGTGCGACCGAAATTCAGCGGACAGTGCCCGACCTTGCTGAACGAGTTTCCCTCGATCAAGGTATACGAGCAATCCATCAGCCTGCACATGTTCCCGTTGAGCCGCATCTCCGTATCACGGGTCAGGTGGCGAGTGAGCGTATTGTCCAGCAGCCGGGTGTGTGGACTCCTCACGAACTCCAGTGCGATGTAGATCTTGCTGGAGCCCTCCATATGGCACGCTTCGAGCGTGATATGGTCGGAGTCCTCGACGAAGCCGAAACCGCCGGCCTGCGGCAGCATCTTGAGGCCCGTCAACGTCACGAAGCGCCGGTCTTTCAAGTTGAGAATATAGGTCGATCCGGACTTCCCAGTCAGAACGGCGCCATGCCGGTTCTCGCTGCGATACGTGATGGGTTTGGCCGTGCTCGCACCGCTGGCCGCCGGGCTGACAATTCCAGGATAGGAACCGTCGCGCAGGATGACGGTGTCGCCCGCTTGCAGGGTGGCGTTGGCCTTGGCCAATGACTGCCACGGACTGGACGCCGAGCCTGAATTGACATCGTTGCCATTTGGCGCCAGATAATATTCCCGGCCGGAGGTCGAGGGGGAGGCAGGCTCCGCGGCCTGCCCGCCAGGCGGGCAGAGAAAGCCCGCGAGCAAGAGTGATTTTATGAGCGAGGCTGTGGTGAAGAGTTTCATTGTTAGCCTCGCGGAGGTTTCAGCGCTCTATTTT
>CAZENI010000521.1:0-6028 GCA_964513055.1 uncultured Opitutus sp. | reverse complement strand
CGCGGGGTGGCGAGGACGAGCAGCACGCAGACGAGCAGGAGCGAACGCAGGGCCGGAAAAAAAGCGGGCGAATTTGCCCCGAAACGGCCCCGTGACCAGCGACGCGAAAGCCACCGTCGAGCGACGGAGGCGGAGCGGCTGACCATGAGCGGACAAACTGACATCGGAGGGGAGGCGGGCGGGGCTGGAAAGACCTAGTTCGCCCCCCTTCGATCGGCAACCCCAATGACCGGCCGTCATACCCCATTGCGCTGGGTAATGTCCGCAGGCTTCAGAGGCGAAAATGCCTTGCAACGTCGCGTCGGCACCGGGGAATCGGTCGACCGCGCGGCGTCGGGCGAGCAAAAAAACGCCGGCCCGTCGGGCCGGCGTTCGAGAGTGACGCGGAATAGAGCGCGGACTCAGCGGCTGCCGCGGGCACCGCTGCGATTCAGCGTGTAGCTCAGGAAGATCGCGCGCGGCTCGCCGATGAGGCGGTTGACGCGGAGATACTCGAGGTCGAAGAGGTTGTTCACGTTGAGCGCGACACTGTGGTCGTAGTTGCCGGTGCTCGGCAGGCGGTAGCGCATGCCGATGCTCCAGAGCGTCATCGAGGGGACGCTGAGCCGCCACTGGTTGGTCGAGCGCGTGACGACGCGCTGGCCGCTGGCGGTGGTCGCGTAGGTGTCGCCGGCGTTGGGCGCCTCGGTGGGCGTGCGGGCGACGTGCGTGGCGCCGATGTTGGCCGAGAAGTTCTTGAAGGCGGCCGGCGTGTATTTGACGTAGACGCTGCCGTTCTGCGGGGAGATGCCGTTGACGCGGCGGCCGATGGCGGCGGGGAAGGCGGAGCCGAAGTCCGTATAAATCGAATACACGTGGCCCCAACTGCCGCCGGCGGACCACTCGTCGGTGACGCGCCAGTTGGCGTCGATCTCGTAGCCGCGCACGAGCTGGTCGCCGTCGCGGCGAGAGATCTGGACGAAGTTGCCGGAGCCGAGCGGGGTCTCCTCGATCTCGGTCACGCTGACGTTGTTCCGAATCGCGTAAAAACCGCTGACGGTGTAGCTGAGGCGATCGTTGAAGGCGGAGCCCTTGAAACCGTAGTCGTAGCCGGAGGCGACCTCGGACTTGTAGGTGGGGTCGAAGTGAGCCTGGGCGTTGTCGTTTTGCGAAACGAAGTAGCTCTCGCTGTAGCTGGCGAAGACGCGGAAGCCGGGGGTGACCTTGTAGTTGAAGCCGAGGTTGGGCTTCGTGAGCCGCACGCTCTTGTCGACCATCGAGCCGGTGACGTAGCCGGCGAAGCCGATGTAGTCGCGGTCGCGGAAACGGACGTCGTCGAAGCGGGCGCCGGCAAACGTGAGCAGGCGGCCGTCCATGAAGGACGTCTGGTGGCGGAGGAGACCGCCGAAGACCGTGGTGCGGCGTTTCTGGTGGCGCGTCTTGACGGTCTGCGACGCGTCGAACCACTTCGGGAAGTAGGCGATGTTGCCGACGGGGGCGAGGGTGGCGCGGTCGAGGGTGACGGTGCGGACGGCGTTCCACGCGACGAGGTCGGGATGGGTGGCGCCGGCGTAGTTGAGCGACGGGTCCCAGCGGTAGTAGTCGTTGATGTCGAGGGTGAGGAGCGTGCGGTGCTCGAGGGAACGGTTGCCGGTCCAGTAGTGGGCGAGGAGATCGCCCTGGAAGCCGCCGCCATCCTCGATGATGCGGGTGGTGTTGGGCGTGGCGCCGCGGGCGGTGGTGATGGCGGGGACGGTGCCGTTGGCGGCGGGCGCGGGGTTGATGTTGATGGCGCCCCAGCCGGTGTTATGGTTGTAGTCCCAGCGGCGGGCGAGGTAGTAGTTGGCGGCGACGCGCGTGCTCCAGACGGAGGTGAGTTTCTTGTCGTAGACGGCGTTGAAGCCGGTGTTGCCGCGGTCGAGCTGGGAGTTGGGGCCGAAGGCGTTGTAGCGGGCGAGGTTGACGGCGTAGCCGACGGCCTCGTCGTCGAGGTTGCTGGCGGTGCCCTTCAGGTCGGTGATGAGCGGCGCGGAGCTGTTGGGCGCGTGGCGCATCTGGAGGAAATACTCGGCGCTGAGGAAGAGATTGGAGCCGTCGTTGAAGGTGTGGCTGAGCGCGAGGTAGTATTCCTGGTTGCGGTTGCGGGCATACTCCATGTCGAACTCCTTCTGGTAGTGGGAGCCGGTGAGGATGTAATCGGTTTTGCCATACGCGGTGCGGGCGAGCGGACCCGTGGTCTCGAGGGTGACGCGCTCGGTGCCCTCATCGCCGTAGTTGAAGGAGAGGCGCTGGCCGGCGCGGGACTTGGGGCGCTTGGAGACCATGTTGAGCATGCCGCCGGGGGAGGTGCGGCCGTAGATGGCGGCGTTGGAGCCCTTGATGATTTCCATGCGGTCGACGTTGCTGGAGCCGTAGCGGCCGAGGCGGAAGAAGCCGTCGCGGAGCTGCGAAGAGGAGCTGAAGCCCCGGAGGTTGAAGCCGCCGCCGACATCGAGGCCGGTGAAGCCGCCGATCTGGGTGACGTTGTCGCTGAGTTCGAAGATGGCGAAGTCCTCGAAGAACTCGGCGGTGAGGACGTTCACCGTGTAGGGCAGGTCGATGATCTTGGTGGCGACGCGCGAGCCGGTCATGGTCTCGGAGGGGGCGTAGCCGTTGAGGGAGGCGGCGCTGACGTTGAACTCGGTGAGTCGGATCACGTCTTCGGTGGGCTTGGCGGGCGCCGCCGGTGCCGGGGCCTGGGCGGCGAGCGAGGCGGCGGAGAAGAGGGCGAGCGCGCAGAGCGCGAGCCGGAAGGGAGGGGTCGATCGGGTCATGGGTGGGTCAGCTTGGTGGCAGGGAAACGAGCAGGATGCGGGGTGTGGGGCGTGGGACAAGCGTCGCCACGGGGTTGGGGAGGTCGGGGGAGAATTTGGTTTGCGCTTGGCGACAGAAGCCCTGAGTTGCTTTCATCCTTAAGCGATGAACGACGGCGTGACCATGAAGACGATTGCGGCGCAGGCGGGCGTGACGCAGGCGACCGTGTCGATGAGCCTGGCAAACAATCCCCGGATCCCGCTGGTGACGCGCGAACGCATCCAGGCGATCGCGCGGAAGCTGAACTACCACCCGAATCCCTACGTCTCGACGCTGATGCGGATTCGCCGGCAGGGAAAGCCGCTGAAGGACAAGCCGGCGCTGGCGCTGGTCTGCGCGCAACGCACGGCCAACGGCTGGCGCGATCATCCGGCACCGACCATCCGGCAGATGCGCGAGGGGGCGTTCGAGCGGGCGACGCTGCGGGGATACCGCGCGCAGGAGTTCTGGCTCCACCGCGATGAGATGTCGAACGAGCGGTTCTCGGAGATCCTCCATGCCCGCGGAATCCAGGGCATGCTGATCAGTCCGCTGGCGGAGGGCGACCCGACGCCGTCGCTGCGCTGGGATTATTTCGCGACGGTCTGCCTGAGCGTGCCGCTGCCGTCGCTCACGATCACGACGGTGTGCAACGATCACTATTTCTCGAGCCTCCAGATCGTGCGGGAGTGTCACCGTCGGGGTTATCGCCGGCCTGGCCTGGTGCTGCGGCGGGGCCACCAGTTGCGTTTCCAGGGGCGCTGGGAGGCGGGCTACCTGATAGGGGGCCAGATGCTGCCCGACCTCCGGCTGGCCAAGCCGCTCTACGTCGACGACTGGCAGGATGTCCCGGGCATCCTGACCTGGCTGAAGCGGGAGAAGCCCGATGTGCTGATCACACCGGCGGCCGATGTGCTGCGCGGGATGCTGGAGGGCGCGGGCTGGCGGATTCCGAAGGATCTTGGGCTGGCGCTGCTGGCGTGCCCGCAACTCGGCGACGATTGCAGCGGCGTCTACCAGAACGGCCGGATGATCGGTGCCCTCGCGGTGGATACGCTGATCAGCATGGTGGAGCGCCACGAGCGCGGCCTGCCGGAACAGGCCACCACGTTGATGGTGGAAGGACAGTGGAACGAGGGCCGGACGCTCCGCCCGACACCCGCATAAGGGGCCGCGGGGCCGGCGACGGGGGCACCTCCGGCCGCAGGCGATCGGGCAGGTTGCACGGCGGCGGGCGGCCCGACTACCGGAATTCCGGTAGTCGGAGTGCTTTCGGACCTGAGACGATTGGGAAAACTGGGCCTGGAAAAGAGCAGACCTTCCGAGTTTCCCACGTCGCCTCCATGCCACCCTCCACTCTCACCGCTGCTACTCGAACGACCCCGCTCTCCGTGGTCGTGGCGGACGATGTCGTGGGCATTCAGAAGCTCGTGGAGCACTGGCTCAGCGACGTCGGCTGCACCGTCCATTGCGCGTCGACCGGCAACGAAGTGGCGAAGCTCGTGCGCCTGCATCATTTCGACCTCGTGATCACCGATGTGATCATGCCCGACGGCGACGGCCTCGAGGTGATCGCGGACGTCAGGCGCGCGCAGCCCGGCGCCCGCG
Organism: uncultured Opitutus sp.; assembly: GCA_964513055.1. GTDB lineage: Bacteria > Verrucomicrobiota > Verrucomicrobiia > Opitutales > Opitutaceae > ER46. The sequence goes on along the minus strand of CAZENI010000521.1, from coordinate 1,609 downwards.
TGCTCGCCATCTCGGGCGGGGGAAATCACCTTCCGGCGCACGATTGCCTGAAATTTGCCAAGGGGCTCGGGGCGCACGCGGTGCTGCTGAAGCCCTTCAATCGCGAGCAACTGCTCGAGGCGGTCACACGGGTCGCGATGACTGGCGGTGCCGACGAATCGAGAGCGCCGGGATCGACTCGCTAGGCCGGGCGGGTCGTGGTTTTGGCGGGCGCTGGCGGCGGCGCGAAAATCCGGCTGCGCCGCGACGCGCTGTGTCCCTTGAGTCCAACGCGCGCGGCGGGATCCTTGTAGGCACGGCGGCGGTAGCCGGGGCGTTCGGGATCGGCGGCGCAGCGCAGTTGAATCTCCTGCATGCGCTGGAAGAGCCCGAGGAGCTGGGCAGGCAGCGGATAACGGTCGAGCCCCGCCCGTTCGAGGGCGAGCAACAGCTCGTGGGTGGCCTCGAGCGTGGAGAGACAGCTTTCGTGCGGCTGCTGTTTGATCACGTAGCGGCTCGGCTCCGCGGGCGTGAACATGATCCGCGGCAGGCGCTGCAGGCTGGGGCTGAGCCGCAGCATTTTTCGGCCGAGGGCCCAGGTGGCATCGAGCAGGAAGACGACCAGCCGGCGGTCGCCGAGCTGCGCGCCCAGGACGGTGGAGGCGCTGGTCGAGAGATTGATCGCCTCGCGGCCGGGATAGAGCAGCACGGGGAAATTCCGCGGGTCGTGAAGCAACGCCTGCACGGCCTCGTGGTCGTCGAAGCCCACGCCGCAGTGAATCTCGCTGCGCGCGAGACACAGGTGCGTGAGACGGCCCGTGGCGGCCTTCTCGTGTTTGAATTCCTTCGGATGCATCAGGAACACGAAACGCGTCTGCGTCTCCATCGCCGTGATGGACGGGCACCAGCACAACGGCTGGGGCCAGAAGCAACGGTAACAGGTGACGCGCATGGGCGGGAGCGTGGCGGGGCGGTCGGGGAAAGGTCGGGAAAAGGAAAAGCCCGGGCGATCAGGCCCGGGCTGGAGAAAGCGGGTGCGGGATTCAGCGCACGGCGCGATCGGGCGAAGGACCTCAACGCACCACGCGCGCGCCGCCGCCGCCGATGGTCTTCTCGACCTCCTTGCGGGTGGCCATCGAAGTGTCGCCGGGGGTCGTCGAAGCCAGCGCGCCATGGGCGGCACCGTATTCGACCGCCTTCTGGGCGTCGTTGAACTCAAGGAAGCCGAACTGCAGGCCGGAGGCGAAGGAATCGCCACCGCCGACGCGGTCGAGGATCTCGAGGCGGGGATACTTCTTGCTCTCGTGGAATTTGCCGGCGTGCCAGAGGATCGCCGACCAGTCGTTCACGGTCGCGGTGTGGACGTGGCGCAGCGTCGTCGCGGCGACCTTGAAGTTGGTGAACTCCTTCACGGCGGTCTCGATCATGGCCTTGAAGGCGTCGGTCTCGATGTGCTTGAGGTCCTCGGCGCCCTTGACGGCGAAGCCGAGCGAGGCAGTGAAGTCCTCCTCGTTGCCGATCATGACGTCGACGTATTTCGCGATCTCGCGGTTGACCTCCTGGGCCTTCTTGAGGCCGCCGATGGTCTTCCAGAGCGAGGGGCGGTAGTTGAGATCGTAGGAGACGATCG
>CAZENI010000520.1:0-6042 GCA_964513055.1 uncultured Opitutus sp. | reverse complement strand
TCACCAGCAGTCGCTCGAAAAACTCGCCGCCGCCCCCGGCGTCGAATCCGCGAGCCTCACGACCTTCATCGTGCTCAACCGGCTGCACAGCACCGCGGTCTTCACTGTCGAGGGCCGCACCTGGGGCCCCGACGAACGCCGCCCCGAGATCGCGGTCGACAACATCTCGCCCGATTATTTCTCCACGATGCGCATCCCGCTCGTCGACGGTCGCGCCTTCACCGCCGCCGACCGCGATGGCGCCCCGCGCGTCGCGATCATCAACGACGCCATGGCGCGCGCGTTTTGGCCGGGCCGCAGCGCCGTCGGCCAGCGTTTCCTCCTCGGCAATCTCCCCGCGCCCGGCGCCGTCGATCGCGAGGGCCGGCCGCTCACACCCAACTGGCTCACCGTCGCCGGCGTCGTGCGCGACACCCGCCGCCAGGGCCCCGATCAACCCGTGCGGCTCGAGACGTTTCTCCCGATGGCGCAATTTCCCCGCCACAATTTCCGCTACGTCGTGCGCAGTGCGCTTCCCACCGCGGCACTCGCTCCCGCGCTCCGCACCGCCGTCTGGTCCGTCGACAAGGATCTCCCGCTCCCCTTCATCGATCCCGTCAGCAAATCGCTCGACGCCGCCACCGCGCAGCGCCGCCTCAACCTCTGGCTCGTCTCCGCCTTCGCCGGTCTCGCGCTGCTGCTCGCCACGCTCGGGCTCTATGGCGTGATGGCCTATTCCGTCAGCCAGCGCACGGGAGAATTCGGCGTCCGCCTCGCGCTCGGCGCCAGCCCCGCCGCTCTCCGCCGGCTCGTGCTCACGCACGGCGCGCGCCTGCTCGGACTCGGCCTGTTGATCGGTCTCGCCGCTTCGCTTGCCGTCGGGCGCATCGGCGAATCGCTCCTCTTCGGCATCGCCGCGCGCGACGCCACCACCTACGCCGCGGTCTCCGCGCTCCTCGCCACCGTCGGCCTCATCGCGTGCTACCTCCCCGCGCATCGCGCCGCGAAAACCGATCCCATCGTGGCACTCCGCGCGGAATAGCCCTCACCGATCTTTCTCTTTCCTCTTTCTCTTAATCTTTCTCTCAAAAATTCACGCCCGCGGCCCAATCTCCCTGACGAAAGAGAAAGATTAAGAGAACGAGAAAGATTTCTCTGATGAAAAATTCCCTCCTCCTCGCCGTTTCCCTCACCTTTCTCGCCGGCCCGTCCTTCGCCGCCGCCCCCGACGCCGCCCGCGAGCGCGTCGATTCCCTCCTCGCCGCGATGGGCGGACGCGACGCGTGGGCGCGCGTGAAATTCGTCCACGTCAGCGCGACGCACCACGAACTCAGCCTCCGCGATCCGTTTCCCAACCAAATCTGGAACGATTTCTCCGCGCCGCGCGTGCGCATCGAGGCCACGATTGACGGCGACCTTCGCAAGCGCGGTCTCGACGGCGACAAAAGCTGGCGCGTGCGCGGTGGTCAGCTCGCGCCACTCACCGCCGAGCAGCACGCCGGCGAACACGCGTGGTGGGAATCGAATGTTTACCGCACGCTGCACCGCCTCGCCGTCAACGATCCCACTCTCACACCGCGCGCGGTCGGCGACCACCGCCTCGAGATCTTCCGCGCCGACGGCAAGCGCCTGAATTGGTTTCTCCTCAACGCCCGCGGCGAGCCCGTGCGCTTCGGCACGTGGGACAGTGAGAACGCCAGCATCTTCGGCCCGCTCGTCACCGCGCCCGGCGGCGTGAAACACGGCCGCTGGGGCACGAGCGCCGACGGCTCGTTCCGCTACGAGATCACCGGCTTCGAGACCGCCGCGACGGTTCCGGACGGAATCTCGTTCTCTGCTCCCTGATCTTCCGCATGGAAAAAGCCGTCCGGCTCGCCGCCCTGTCCTTCCCGTGAAATTCGCCTTCCGCCAGCTCACGAAATCCCCCGGCTTCACCGCCATCGCTGTGCTCACGCTGGCCCTTGGGATTGGCGCCAACACCGCGATCTTCTCCGTGATCAACGGCGTGCTCCTCCGGCCGCTGCCCTACGAACAGCCGGAGCGGCTCACGCGGCTCTACCAGCGCAGCAACAATTTCCCCAAGGCCACCTACGCCGCCGGACAGTTTTTCTCCGTCCAAGCCGATCAGCAGTCGTTCGAGTCGCTCGCCGCATGGCAGCCCGCGAACTTCAACCTCGCCGTCAACGACGCCGAGCCCGAGCGGATCGAGGGCGCGGTCGTCACCGCGGATTTCCTGCGCGTGCTGCGGCTCACGCCATTGCGCGGACGCGCCTTCACCGCGGGCGAATTCACGCCCGGTGCCGACCACGGCGTCTTGATCAGCCACAGCCTCTGGCAGCAGCGCTTCGCCGGCGACCCGGCCATTGTCGGACGCTCGCTCTTCATCAGCGGACGCAACCGCGAGGTGATCGGCATCCTGCCGGACACGTTTAATTTCCCCGGCAAGGCGCAGCTCTGGGCGCCCTTCGCACCGACTGACGAGAACCGCACGCGCCGCGATCTGCACAACCTGCACGTGTTCGCGCGGCTCAAGCCTGGCGTGACCGCCGGGCAGGCGCAGGCCGACCTCGCCGCGCTCACCGCGCGCTACGCAAAGGATTTTGCGAACACCGACGCCGACTGGGCCTGTGTCGCGTTTCCCATGCTCGAGGACGCCGTCGCCGCGATCCGCCCTGCGCTCGTCGTCCTCGTCGCCGCGGTGGCCGCGCTGCTGCTCATCGCCTGCGCCAACGTCACCAACCTCCTGCTCGCCCGCGCCGCCGCGCGCCAGCGCGAGATGTCGATCCGCGCCGCGCTCGGTGCGAGCCGGCTGCGGCTCGGCCGGCAGTTGCTCGCCGAGAGCCTCGTGCTCTTCGCGTGCGGCGGCGTCGCCGGGCTCCTCGTCAGCCAGTGGCTGCTCAGCGCGCTGCTCGCCGTCGCGCCCGCCAACATACCGCGCCTTGACCAGGTCACGCTCGATCTGCGCGTGCTGCTCTTCACCTCGGGCGCGACGCTCGCCACCGGCCTGCTCTTCGGTCTCATCCCCGCCTGGAACGCCTCGCGCACCGACCTCACCAGCCCGCTGCGCCAGGGCGGCCATGGCTCCACCAGCGGACGCGGCTGGCTGCGCAGCGCGCTCGTCGTCGTGCAGGTCGCCGCCACCGTGATGCTGCTCATCTCCGCGGGTTTGCTCATCCGCAGTTTTCACCGGCTGCAGCAGGTCAACGCCGGCTTCGATCCGGCCAGGGTCATGACGATGCGGATCGATCTGCCGGCGGCGAAATACGGCACGGTCGGCCAGCAGGATGAGAAGCGCCGCGCGTTCGTCGCCGATCTCATGCGCCGACTCCAGGCGCTGCCCGGCGTCGCGTCCGCCGCCGTCGTCAACCACATGCCGCTCACCGGCGGCACGACGTTCATCATGCGCGTCGACGGCCAGGAGAACGTCACACCGAGCAGCGCGCCCGTCACGCGCTACCGCACGATCACGCCCGACTATTTCAAGGTGATGGGCATCTCGCTCGTCCGTGGCCGCGGCTTCACGCCCCAGGATGCGCCCGGCGCGCCGCGCGTCGTCATCATCAACCAGGCCTTCGCGAAAAAATTCTTTCCCGGCGTCGCCGATCCGATCGGCAAGCGTGTCGAGGTCGCGCTCGACGATCCGCCGCGCTGGGGCACCGTCGTCGGCGTCGTCGCCGACGTGAAGATCGACAGCCTCGACGCCGAGACGCCGGTGCAGGCCTACGAGCCCTACCACGAGTTTCCGTTCAACAACATCGCGGTCGTCGTCCGCGCGAGCGGTGATCCGTCGAGTCTCGCCGCCGCGATGCGCCGCGAGGTTCTCGCCATCGATCCGCAGCAGCCGGTGCACACGCAGAAAACGATGGAGCGCCTCGTCGAGGAATCGCTCGGCCAGCGGTATTTTTCCATGCTGCTCGTCGCCGTGTTCGCGACCGTGGCGCTCGCGCTCGCGACCATCGGCCTCTACGGCGTGATCGCCTGCAACGTCGCGCAACGCACGCGCGAGTTCGGCGTGCGCATCGCCATCGGCGCCGGCCCGCGCCAGATCCTCGGGCTCGTCCTGAGCCATGGTTCGCTGCTGATCGGCGGGGGCCTCGCCGCCGGTTTGATCGGTGCGTATCTCACCACGCAACTCATGCAATCGCTGCTCTTCGGCGTGGGCGAACGCGACCCGCTCACCTTCGCGGTCGTCGCCGCGTTGCTCGGCTCGGTCGCCCTCGTCGCCACGTGGCTCCCCGCGCGCCGCGCCACCAAGGTCGATCCGATCGTCGCGTTGCGCGCGGAGTGAGAAATCTTTCTCTTTCCTCTTTCTCTTACTCTTTCTCCTCCGTGTTTGTTGCCGCCCATGTCCCTGACGAAAGAGAAAGACCAAGAGTGAGAGAAAGATTTCCCATGCTCCGCCCAATCGCCCTCACCCTGTTGCTCGCCGCGACCGTCGCATCCGCGCAGACGCCGCCCGCAGCACCGGCACCCGCTCCGACCCCGCCACCGCGGCTTTACGCCGTCCGCCTGACCACCGGCCCCGCGTGGGACGCCGCCAAGTCGCCCAACGACCAGCCCGGCATGCGCGAACACAGCGCCAACATCGCCCGTCTCCGCCGCGAGGGCCTGCTCGTGCTCGGCGCGCGCTTCGGCGACACCGGACTCCTCGTGCTGCGCGTGCCCGACGAGGCCGCCGTCCGCACCCAGCTCGCGCCCGATCCCACGATCGCCGCCGGCATCTTCAAGGTGCAGATCGACGTGTATTCACCATTCGCGCACGGCACCACGGCCTACCTCGCCACGCCCGAGGCCGCCGTCGTCCGCGCCGCCCTCACCGCCTACAACACCCGCGATGCCGCCGCCGTCGCCGCGCACTATGCCGACGACATCGCCTGGTTCGGCATCGGCGCCGACGGCAAGCAGTCGATCGAGGGCGAAGGCCGCGCCGCCGTGGAAAAATGGCTCGCCGGCTATTTCAAGTCCAACCCCGACGTCACCGCCGAGCTTTCCGACCTCGCGCAGACCGGCCCGCACGTCTCGTTTCGCGAGCGCGTGACCTGGACCGCGAAGGACGGCGCCAGGCGCGTCCAGACTGCGTTCGGCGTCTACGAAGTGCGCGACGGCAAGATCAAACGCGCCTGGTATTTCCCTCCCGCGCGCGATCCCGCGCCTCCCGCCGCCAAGTGACTGCCGCCATTTTCCCTCCATGCTCCCTCCCATGAAACGCCTCGTCCTTCTCCTCACGTTGGTCGCCTTCGCTCCGCTCGCGCTCGTCGCCGCGGACGAGAGCAAACCCGCCGCGACCGCCCCGGCACCGGCCGCTCCCAAGCCGAAACAATTCATCTACGTGCTGAAGCTCGTCCCGCGGCTCCACGACGACACCGCGTGGACCGACGCCGACAAGAAGACCGCCGGCGCCCACTTCGCCCACCTCACGGCCGCCACCAAGGAGCGCAAAGTCGTCCTCGCCGGCCGCACCCTCGAGCCCGGCGCCAGAACCTTCGGCCTCGTGATCTTCGAGGCCGCCGACGAACCCGCCGCCCGCACCTTCATGGCCAGCGACCCCGCCGTGCTCGGCAACATCATGACCGCCGAGCTGCACCCGTATCAGGTGGCGCTCATGCGGAAATGAGGGATTGCCGATTGGCGATTTCCAATTGCCGATTTGAACACCCCCGGCGATCGCACCCCTTCTGAGCCATCGGCAATCGCCAATCGGAAATCGGCAATTCCCCCATGCGTCCCCTCCGCTCCCTCCTGAAAGCTCCGTGGCTCTCCGCCGTGATCGTCGCCTCACTCGCGATCGGCATCGGCTCCAACACGGTGATCTTTTCGTGGCTCAAGAGCGCCGTCTTCCAGCCACTGCCCACCGTCGACGCCCCCGTGTGGCTCGTCGAAACGAAGGACGACACCGGCGGCTACGTCACCACCGCCTGGCCCGAGTATCGCGATCTCATCGCGATGCTCCCGTCGTTCGCCGGCCTCGCCGCGCAGCGCCCGCGCAATCTCCACCTCGGCGACTCCGAGCGTGAGGCGCGCGTCTTCGCCGAACTCGTCTCGGCCAACTTCTTCGACGTCCTC
>CAZENI010000519.1:0-6048 GCA_964513055.1 uncultured Opitutus sp. | reverse complement strand
GCCCGTCCCGCCGAGCCGGGCCGAGATAGAGAAAGCGCGCCAGTCCTTCATCGAGCGCTTAATGAAACAGCTACCTTAACCCGGCGCGCGCACCCTGATCGCCCGCATCGTGAGCCTGGTCCGTCCCGCGGCGGCGCGACTCCGCTTCGCGTGCTTCGCGCTCTGCGCGGTGGCGGCGCTGGTGGCGGGGTTCGTGGCGGTGCCGCCGCGGCTCGCAGAGCGGCTGATCATCGACGGTGGCTACTATTACATTCTCGGGCTCGTCGTGGGCTTCGTGCTCTACGGCACGCGCATCCTGCGGGCGCGCCGCGCGGCATGGCTGCCGTGGCTGCGGCGTCCCGGCTGGGTCGCGCTCGCGCTCGTCGCGGCGACGGTGTTCGCCGTGTGGGCGGACAGCTTCAAGCACAAGGTGCTCTTCGACGAATACGTGCTGCAGGGCACGGCGTGGCACATGCACGCGACGAAGGAAGTCGCCACGCCGATCCGCGCGTATGACTTCTCGGGGACGTGGCTCGCGATCGACACGTTCCTGGACAAGCGGCCATATTTTTTCACGTTCCTCCTGTCGCTGCTGCACGATGTGAGCGGCTTCCGGCTGGAGAACGTCTTCGTCCTCAACGTCGCGTGCGCGTTTCTCTGTCTCGCCCTGACATATTGGCTGGTCCACGCGCTCACCGGGCGGCGCGGGCCGGCGCTGCTCGCGGTGGCGCTGCTGGCGACGCTGCCGCTCTTCGGCCAGAATGCGACGGGCGCCGGGATGGAGATGCACAACCTCGCGATGGTGACGGTGGTGATGGCGGCGGCGGTGCTGTATCTGCGCGAGCCGGACGACGACCGGCTCGCCCTGCTGGTGATCGGCACGGTGCTGTTGTCCCAGAGCCGATATGAGTCCGTGCTGTTCGTGGCGCCGATCGCCGCGGTGATCGCGCTCGGCTGGTGGCGGGCCGGGCGGATCATCCTGCCGTGGCCGGCGATCGTCGTGCCGCTGCTGCTCGTGCCGTATGCGTGGCACAGCCGCGTCGTCGACACGAAGACGGTGCTCTGGCAGCTCCGCGAGGGCGAGACCTCGCGCTTCGCGCTGCATTACCTGGCGGGCAACCTCGACGGGGCGTGGAAGTTCTACTTCAGCACGTCGCCGGGACAGCCGAACTCGCTGTGGCTGACGCTGGTCGGCCTGGCGGCGCTGGCGTGGGCGCTCGTGCGGTTGGGGCAATGGTGGCGCCGGCCGGCCGGCGAACGCAGCGAACTCGCGCCGGGCTTCGTCGTCGTGGCGCTGTGCGGCCTCGCGATCGTCGGCAACGTCGTGCTGCTGATGTTCTATTACTGGAGCCGCTTCGACGAACCGATCGCGGCGCGGTTCGCGCTGCCCTCGTGCCTGCTGTTCGCGATTCTGGCCGGCTGGCTGGTGCATTCGCTCGAGCGCCGGCGGCTGCCTGCGCTCCGCATTGTCACGGTGGGGCTGGCGGTCTGGCTGGTGGTGATCGCGGCGCGCGGGTATTCGCGGCGCATCTACACGTCGCAGAACCTCGTGATGCGCGAACTGGAGTGGGAGGTGGAGCGGGTGAAGGCGCGGCCCGGCCCGCTCCTGCTCATCACGCAGAAGGCGACGATGCCGTTCCTGCTCAACCGGATTCCGACGGTCAACACGGCGTCGGCGCGCACGCGCGGTCCGCAGATCGCGTGGCACCTGGCGCAGGGGACCTTCCGCGAGGTGGTGGTGGCGCAGGTGATCCGGCCGACCTCCGCCGAGGGCGAGTGCGGCGTCGATCCGGACGAGGAGCTGCCGGCGGAGTTCCGGCTGGAGCCGCTCGAGCAGAAACGATTTGGCGCGCGCTGGATTCGCCTCAGCCGGCTGGTGGCGGTGACGCCGGCGGCGGGGACCGGCGGCGGCGGGGCGCCATGACCGCGTCGGCGGGAGCGTGGCGGTGGCCGGTGCTGCTGGCGCTGTTCGCCGCGAGCTGGGCGGCCTTCCTTTCCCTCCACCCCGAGCATCTCTTCAAGATCGGGATCGGCCACTATCGCGTCGAGGTTGCGCCGCAGCGCTTTCACGAGATTTGGTTCCTGGATACGTTTGCAATCCTCGCGGCCAACGACGCGGTGGCCGCCGGGCGCGACCCGTATCAGCGCAACCCGCTCGACTTCATGCAGCGTCCGCACGTCTACGGTCCGTGGTGGCTGCAGTTGCGGCACCTCGGCTGGACGCGGTCCGACGTGCGCTGGCTGGGCCTCGTGCTCGGCCTGGCCTTTCTGACGGTGGCGGTGGCCTGGCTGCGGCCGCGCAGCGCCGGGGAGATGCTGTGGGCGGCGGCGCTGCTGGGTTCGACGCCGGTGCTGAGCGCGCTGGAGCGCGCGAACAACGATCTCGTGATCTTCCTCGTGCTGGCGCCGGTCGTGCCGTGCCTGTTGAGCCGCCGCGCCGCCGTGCGCTGGCTCTCGGTGTTCTGGCTCGCGCTCGCAACGGAGCTGAAGGTCTACCCGGCGGTGGCGTTTCTGCTGCTGCTGACGGGCGGCGATCCCGCGGAGCGGAGGGCGCGCGTGGCGGTGGGAGTGGCGGTGCTCGCGCTGGTGACCTGGCACGTCGCGCACAACTTCGTGCCGTTGCGCACGGTGCTGCCGCCGCTCACCGGCGTCTTCAACTTCGGCGCTGAAATCATCTTGCGGGAGCTCGGCGCGACGGGGGCGGTGCTGTGGTGGGGACCGGCGGTCGCGGCCGGGTTGATCTTCGCGGCCGGGTGGCGCTCCTCGCTCCTCCGGGGCTGGCAGCCGGCGCCCGCGCAGCAGACCGCGTGGCTGCATTTCATCCTCGGCGCGGTGATGCTGGCCGGCTGTTTCTTCGCCGGGCAGCACTTCGCCTACCGCTGGATCTTCGCCCTGTGGCTGGCGCCGTTCCTCTGGTCCGCGGCGATGGCGCAGCCGACGCCCGCGCCCGTGCGCACGCTGGCCCGGGTGACCGGGGCGCTGCTGCTGCTGCAGTTGTGGATCGAATCGCTCGGGGTGCTCGCGTGCCACCGGCTGCCGGAGGCGGAGCTGCAGCGGGCGCTGCGCGGCGTGTGGCTCGGCGTGCAGCCGATCACGTGGGCGCTGATGGGCTGCCTGCTGCTCTTCCTGGCGCACTTCGCCCGGGACGGCCTGCGCGGGCTAGCGGGCCGCGAGCGTGCGCTCCAGGAGGCGGCTCCAGTCGGCGAGTGAACGCTCCGTCGCGGCGGCGATTTCCTCCGCGGTCAGCCGGTAGATGTGGATCGAGTAACCGGGCTGCGCGTCGGGTTTCCGGATACGCAGGTAGTGGCAGAGCCGTGCGAAGCGCAGGTGGTCGTGGCGCGTGATGCCCTTGCGCCACTGGGCGGCGGGCACGTCGCGCTCCAGCTCGCTCCGCCGCTGCGGATCGCTCGCATAGGCGGCGAAGTGCGGCTCGAGCGCGCGGAGTTCCTGGTATTCCTTCTCCAGTTCGAGCGTCCACGGGCCGCGCACCGAACTGTAGACATGGGAGAGCGTGGTCGCGCTGAGGGCGTAGACGCCCGCTTCGAGCCGCACGTAGGGCTGCGTGATCTTGAAGCCGTTGACGAAGGGCAGCCGCTTCGCGCGGATGCCGTAGTAATCGGGCTCACCCAGGCCGAAATACGAGAGGAACACCGGCGCGTCGCCGGCGTGGGCGTCGAGCCAGCGCTTCAGCTCGGGCAGGTCCTGGCCCCAGTCGAGCGAGCTGTCGACGAGGTGGCGGTGCCCTTGCGCCGGACCGCCGGCGAACGCGTTGAAATACGCGAGGAAGTGCGGCGCGATGCGCGCGGCCTCGGCCACCTGCGCGGCGAGCAGCACGATCACGGCGACGCGGCCCGCGCGGCGGGACCAGAGCCAGCGGCCGAGCGCGCCGGCGGCGATGAAGAGCACGGGGTAGGTCGGCAGGATGTGGCGGTGGCCGATGTTGAGGTGGCTCGCGAGGGAGAACGCCCAGTAGACGCCGAAGAGCACGGCGAGCGGCGTCACGGCGTAGAGGTCGCCGCGCAGGGTCGCCGGGGCGCGGCGCCAGCGGAGCAGCGCGAGCACGCCCACGAGCAACGTCGCCGCGAGCAGGGGCAGCGTGGTCTTGAGCGCGAACGTCCACGGAAAAAAGCTCACCCAGCCGGTCGTGCTGTAGTCGCCGTTCAGGAACGCGGAGCGCACCTGCGCCGTCTCGACCACGTAGGCCGAGCCGTAGAGGAAGGACTCGGGCAGGACACGGAGCGACTCGAGCAGGCGGATGAATTTCCCGATGGCACCGATGTGCAGATCAAGGATTTCCCACGGTCGCACGAAGTGCGCGGCGGCCGGCAGGGCGGGGTTAAAGGCGCCGTAGGTGAAACCGTAGCACGCCCAGATGACGACGGCTGCGACGGCGCCGTGCGCGAGGGCCGATAGCGCGGCCGCGCCGACCTTGCCGGCGCGCGTCTGGAAGCGGAGACCGAAGAGCGCGAGCGGTTCCGGCCGCCACGCGCGCACGACGGCCATGGCCACCATCATCGGGATCAGGAGCACGGCCGAATGCTTCGCCACACAGGCGAAGCCAAAGGCCGCGGCGCTGAGCAGCCAGGCGCCGGCGTCGCCGCGATGCAGGTGCCGCCACCACGCACCGCAGCTCGCGAGGAAGAAAAACGTCATGCACATGTCCGACGTCGCGAGGACGCCGTGTGCGAGGAACGTCGGGCAGAAGGCGAACAGGCCCAGCGACACGAAGGCACCCGGGGTGCCAAAGAGCCGGCGCGACCAGAGGAAGACGAGCACGCCCGTGCCGACGCTGAACGCCACGATCATCGCGCGGGCGGACATCAGCATCGGGAAGTGGTCGTGGCCGGTCTCGTAGAAAAACTGGTGGCCGATGACCTGGACCTCCGAGGTGCGCCAGTAGGCGTTGCCCAGCAGTTCGGGAAACGGCGGCCGGGTCACCGCGGCGGGAATCGCGGCCCAGCGCTGGGGCAGGATGCCGTTTTCCGGATGCAGGCGGTAGTCCTCAAGGTGCCAGTAGGCGTATCCGGCCGTCAAATGCAGCACCTCGTCGGCGGTGACGCTCTTCTTCGACACGGCCCAGAGCGCGAACGTCGCGTGCACGGTCAGCACGAGCGCCACGAAGAGCGGCACGAGCAGTGGATCTTTCTCCCGGGCCGGCATGAGCGAGTGATCAGGCCGCGAGCGCCGCGCGCAGGGCCGCCGCGACGTGGGCGACGTGATCCGCGGTCATCTCGGGAAACATCGGCAGCGAGAGCACGGTGCGTGCCGCGGACTCCGCTTGCGGGAAAGCGCCCGCGCCGAGCCCGAGCCCCGCGTAGGCCTTCTGCCGGTGGATCGGAATCGGATAGTGCACGACGGTCTGCACGCCGCGCGCCGCGAGCGCGCGCGAGACCTCGTCGCGGTCGCGCCCGAGCACGCGCACGACGAACAAGTGGTAGACGTGGCGGCCGCACCACGGCGCCTCGACCGGCAGCGCGAGGCCGGGACAGTCGTGCAGTGCGGCGCGATACCAGGCGGCGGCCGCGCGCCGCCGTTCGTTCCACGCGGCGAGGTGGCGCAGTTTCACTTGCAGGATCGCGGCCTGCAGCGTGTCGAGGCGCGAGTTGTAGCCCTGCACCTCGTGGTGGTATTTCACGACCGAGCCCCAGTTGCGCAGGAGGCGGAGCTGCCGCGCGAGGGCCTCATCGCTGGTCGTGACGGCGCCGCCGTCACCGAAGGCCCCGAGGTTTTTTCCGGGATAGAAACTGAAGGCGGCCGCGCGCCCGAGTGCGCCGCACGGCCGGCCGTCGGCGAGCGTCGCGCCGTGGGCCTGGGCGGCGTCTTCGAGCAGCGCGAGGCCGTGGCGGGTGGCGATCGCGTTGAGCGTATCCATGTCGGCCGGCTGGCCGTAGAGGTGCACCGGCAGGATCGCGCGTGTGCGCGGCGTGATCGCGGCGGCGACGGCGGCGGGGTCGATCAGGTGATGCTCGCGATCGCAGTCGACGAGCACCGGCGTGGCGCCGGCGTAGGAGATGGCCTCGGCGGTGGCGATGAAACTGTTGGCGACCGTGATGACCTCGTCGCCAGCGC
>CAZENI010000518.1:0-6050 GCA_964513055.1 uncultured Opitutus sp. | reverse complement strand
AGGGCCGCATCTTCGAACAACAGGCGTCCAGGCGTCAGGCCGATGTCGAGCTGGAAGCCGTTCGCCTGAAAATCGGCGCGGAAATCGGGCAAGCCCGCGCGACGGTTGCGCAGCTTCAGCCCGTCCTGAACCGATATCGCGAAGAATTGCTTCCGCTGGCGGAGAAGAACTTCGAGGCCGTCCAACGCGCCTATCAGCAGGGTCAGCAGGGAATCGCCCCGGTTTTCCAGGCGCAACAACAGCGTATCGCGCTCGAGCTGGACTACGTGAGCGCTGTCAGCCGGCAGCTTGAGGCGATGATCGCCGTCGAGACCGCCTCCGGGAGTCATCCTCACGTGCGCAACCACGAGCCGGCCGCGCCTCACCCTCATCCCATTTCAAAACCATGAATCGACCGTTCCTCTTTCTCGCATTGACCGTCGTCTTCGCCGCGGGGTCGATTTCCGTGTGGGCGCATGAGGGCCACAACAAAGCGCCCGGCGAGGCCGGCGCCGGCCCGCTCACGGGCCCGGTGACGTTGACCCCGGAGGCGGTGAAGAATCTCGGGCTGAAGGTGGAAGCCGCCGAACTGCGAACGATCGAGAAAACGCTCACCGCTCTCGGCCATGTCGAAGTCGATCCGGCGCGCGTGGCCTCCTTGTCCACGCGTATCTCCGGCCGCGTTACACGGCTAGCCGTCAAGGAGGGCGACACGGTGGCCAAGGGTGATTTTCTCCTGGAGATCGAAAGCCGCCAGATCGGCGATCCGCCGCCGCGGATCGAGTTCAAGGCGCCGATTGGCGGGACGATTCTCGACCGCCACGCGTTTATCGGCGACAGCGTCGAGCCCGATAACCATCTGCTGAAGGTCGTCGACTTATCATCGCTGTATATCGTCGCGCGAATCTACGAAGGACAAATCGCCCAGGTGCAGGATGGGCAGAAGGTCCGCCTGCGCGCCGAGGCGTATCCGGAGCAAGTGTTCACCGGCGTGGTTGAGGGCCACACCGCTCAACTCGATCCTGAGACGCGGACTCTGGGCGTGCGCGTGCGAGTGGAAAACCCTCAGCGGAAACTCCTGCCCAACATGCGCGCCACGCTGACGATTGTGACGGCGGAAGCCGACTCGGTCATCACGGTGCCGCTCTCGGCAGTGCTCGGAGAGGCGGGCAATTTGTTCGTGTTCGTGCAGGACGACAAAGATCCCAACACCTTCGTGCGCACGCCGGTGGTCGTCGGCCAGCGAGACGATCGCTACGTCGAAATGATCGAGGGCGTGCTGCCCGGTGCCAACGTGGCGGTCGCCGGCAATTACCAGCTTCAATACGTCGCGCCAACGCCGAAGGCCGCTGCCCCCGCGCAGACGAACGCCAAAGCCGGCGCAGTCAAGGCCGCGCCGGCTGCCGCCGCGGACGGCCACAAACACTGAGCGCATTGCGATGCTGAACCGGCTGATCGAATTTTCGCTGCGCAACCGCCTCTTTGTCCTGGCGGTCAGCGCGCTCGTGCTCATCTACGGCGGCTACGTCATCGTGAAGCTGCCGGTGGACGTGTTCCCCGATCTCAATCGGCCCACTGTCAACATCCTGACGGAAGCCGAGGGCCTCGCGCCCGAGGAAGTCGAGACACTGGTGAACCTCCCGATGGAAACCGCGCTCAACGGCGCGCCCGGCGTCAAGCGCGTGCGCTCCAACGCCGGCATCGGTCTCTCGATCCTCTACGTCGAGTTCGATTGGGGCATGGACATTTATCGCGCGCGGCAGCTCGTGCAGGAACGCTTGCAACTCGCCGCGGAGAAATTGCCGCGCGGTGTCACGCCGACGATGGGACCGATCAGCTCGATCATGGGTGAGATCATGCTCATCGGTATGCGCAGCGAAAACGGCGCGACCGCGCCGATGGACATCCGTTCGCTCGCGGATTGGACCGTGCGACAGCGCCTCCTCACGATCGCCGGCGTCTCGCAGGTCATCGCCATCGGTGGCGGCGTGAAGCAGTATCAGGTCCTGCCGTCGCCCGAGAAAATGGCAGCGCTCGGCGTGAGCCTCGACGACGTGATGACGGCCACGCGCGAATCGCAGGAAAACAGCTCGGGCGGTTTCCTGGAGAGCGCCAATCGCGAAGCGCTCGTGCGCAACATCGGCCGCACCACGTCACTCGAGGATATCGGCAGCACAGTCGTCACGGTGCGCAAGGGCGTGCCGCTTCGCCTTCGCGATGTCGCCGATGTCACATTCGGCCGTCAGGTGATGCGCGGTGACGCCGGCGTGAACGGCCAGCCGGCGGTGATCCTTTCGGTCCAAAAACAGCCGGGCACCGACACGATTTCGCTCACGCAAAAAGTTGAGGCCGCGCTCGCCGAGCTCGGCAAAACGCTGCCGGCGGACGTGAAGGTCGTGACGTTGTTCAAGCAGGCGAACTTCATCAGCGCGGCGGTGGCCAACGTCGAGGAAGCGATCCGCGACGGCGCGATCATGGTCGTGATCGTGCTCTTCCTGTTCCTGCTGAATTTCCGCACGACGCTCATCACGCTGACCGCGATCCCGCTCTCGTTCGTCGTCACCGGGCTCTATTTCAAGTTCGCCGGTATCACGATCAACACGATGACGCTCGGCGGTCTGGCCGTTGCCATCGGCATGGTCGTCGATGACGCGATCGTTGACGTGGAAAACGTCTTTCGCCGGCTACGGGAAAACCGCCATCTGCCGAATCCGCGTCCGGTGTTGCGCGTGATCGCCAGCGCTTCCTCGGAAGTGCGAAACTCGATCCTCTACGCGACGCTCGTCATCATTCTCGTCTTCATCCCGCTGTTCGCACTCGGCGGAATCGAGGGCCGGCTATTCGCCCCGATCGGGGTGGCGACGATTGTAGCGATGATCGCGTCGTTCGTCGTGTCGCTCACGGTCATTCCCGCGCTAGCCTCGTATCTTCTGCCACGGATGAAGCGCATGGAGCACGAGAAAGACGGCTGGCTCGTGCGCGGCCTGAAAGCATTCGACGAGCGAATCATCCTCCGCCCGTCGATGCGGCACCCGTGGATCGTCATCGTGCTGGCGCTGCTGCTCGTGGGCGGATCGTTCCTGCTCTATCCCCGAATGGGAAAACTGTTCCTGCCCGACTTCAATGAAGGCACCTCGACGATCAACATTCTGTCCGCGCCCGGCACATCGCTGGCGGAGTCGAATCGGATCGGTTTCGTCGCGGAAAAACTGTTGCTCGAAGTTCCCGAGGTCGCCTCGACTGGCCGCCGCACCGGCCGCGCCGAGTTGGATGAACACGCCGAAGGTGTGCACTACACGGAGATCGACGTGGACTTCAAACCGTCGAAACGCACGCGCGAAGCCATCCTCGACGACCTTCGCGAAAAGCTGGGGCAGATTCCCGGCATCGTGAGCAGCGTCGGTCAACCGATCTCGCATCGGCTCGATCATCTGCTCTCCGGCGTCCGCGCGCAGATTGCCGTGAAGATTTTCGGATTGGATCTGGATAAGCTGCGCACTTACGCCGCAGAGGCCGAGGCCGCGATGCACGACATCCCGGGCCTCGTCGATCTCCAGACCGAGAAGCAAGTGTTGATCGACCAGGTGAAAATCCAGGTGAACCGCGAGAAGGCCGCGGCGTATGGCCTCAAGCCTGGCGGGCTCAACGAGCAACTCGAAGCGGCGCTCAACGGCGCCACGGTGGCGCAGATTCTGGAAGGCCAGCGCACCTACGATCTCGTGGTGCGACTCGGCGAGCGGCACCGGCAGAATGTCGCCGTGATCCGCGATCTCTTGATCGATACGCCCGTGGGAGGAAAGGTGCCGCTCTATCTCGTCGCCGACGTGCGCGAGAGCAAAGGCCCGAACGCGATCAATCGCGAGGACGTGCAGCGGCGGATCGTCGTCTCCGCGAATGTGTCCGGCCGCGATCTCGGTTCGGTCGTGACGGAGCTTCAGCGCACGCTGAATGAAAAGCTACACTTGGAAACCGGCTATTTCGTGAGCTACGAAGGCCAGTTTCAGAGTCAGCAGGAGGCGACGCGCGTGATCGGCATCCTCGCGTTGTTCACCTTCGGGACGATCTTCCTGCTGCTCTACAGCCATTTTCGCTCCGGCATGATCGTCGCACAGGTGTTGCTGAACATCCCGCTGGCATTCATCGGCGCGCTCGTCCTCACGTATTTCATGGTCGGAAGCGTTTCGATCGCGACACTCGTCGGGCTCATCACGCTCGCGGGCATCGCCTCGCGCAACACGATAATGATGATCTCGCACTACCTCCATTTGATGGAGCACGAGGGCGAAAAGTTCGACGCGCACATGATCATCCGCGGCTCGCTGGAGCGGCTGGTGCCGGTGACGATGACGGCGGCGGTCGCGGGCCTTGCGCTCATCCCGCTCGTGCTCGCCGCGAATCAACCCGGTAAGGAAATCCTTTATCCTGTCGCCGTGGTGATTCTCGGTGGGCTTATCAGTTCCACTTTTCTCGATATGGCGGTGACGCCTGCGGTGTTCTTCAAATTCGGGCGTCGCGCCGCGGAAAAGTATCTCGATCGCGCCAAGGTTGATCCGCTCGACGCGCTCGTTGCGAGTCCTCGGCCGACCGCTCCGGCGCAGTCCAAATAAAAAAACGATGCAGACTGTATTTTATATCACCCCTCCTACTGACGCCGACGAGCAACGGCTCGCAGACGTGTTGCGTGCATTGCCAGGCGTTACGGCGGTCGAAATAAATCCGGCGTCCGGGCGCGTCGTGGCCGAATATTCGGCGGATGCCACTACGCCACTGCAAATCCGGCAGGCAGCGGTGGCGGCTGGATTTCATCCGTCCGACGTGCCGGTGGAAAACGGGGACGCGGACGCACCCGCGGGGCGAGAACATACCGCGCGTTTCTTCAAACGCGCCGCCGGCGCCTGTCTCTTCCACACCTGTAATCTTTTTCCTGCGGCGAAGCGGCCATTGTTGCGCTTCGGGATGCGCACGAAAAAGGAGTGGTTTCGCGAGCACGTCGCACGTGTGCAAACGCACGACGGTAAAAACATCAAGCTGGCGAGCATCGGAGAGAATTACCTGAGCTTCCAAGTGTTTTGGAAGGGGACGACATTCTACGAACCGATCACGAGCATGGTGCTGGGCGAGTTGGTGTGGCCCGGTGACACGTTCATCGACGTAGGGGCCAACATCGGATTTTTCTCGCTGCTGCTGTCGGCGCAAAAGCCGAGCCTGCGAGTCATTGCGTTTGAGCCGAATCCGCGGAACCACGCCCTGCTGACGAAGAACGCGGCGAGCAACGGATTTCGGCATCTCGTCTGCGAACCTCTCGCGTTGTCGGATGCCGACGGCACCGCTCCGTTCTATCTCGCCGATTCCGACATGAGCGCATCGCTACGCCCCGACTTTGCGTTTCACGAAGCGCCGCCGATTGCGGTAAAAACAGTCACGCTGGATTCGTATCTGAAATCGCGCGCGCTGTCCGGCCGGCTGGTGCTGAAGGTGGATGTCGAGGGCGCCGAGGACGCATTTTTCAAGGGGGCCCGTGAAACCATCGCTGCGCTCAAACCTGATATCATTACCGAGGTGGCGATAAAGTCTTCGCCCGCATACGTCTCATTCCTGCGTGAGCACGGTTATCAATTCTATTCGATCACGGATGAAGGTTTGCGTGCCACGTCCGAGCTCCAACCGGTGGTGCGGGGAAATCTACTCTTCTTGAACTATCTGCTTTCGGCCCGACCGCCGGCGGTTCTCGCCGAGCTGTTCGAGCGCATCCGGCCCGCGGTGCAGAAGATCGATCTCTACCAGACGAGCAAATGCGTAGACGGCGATCACATCCACCGCGCGCTGTATGGCCCGCTCAGTGTCGTTTGCAGCGCGATCAACTTCTTTGCTGCCGCTTGAACATGCCGAACCGCCTCCTGCCTCGGCCAACCCATGCCCGCTTCCTTTGCCAAGCTAGCGATCGTCCGCCGCGTTCTTCTCGTGGTGGCCGAAGGCCCATCCGCGAAGGTGGGGCTGCTCGAGCGCGAAGGGTGGGCGGTGCGGGCGTTTCGCAACAGCGACGGGGCGTTGCACGCCTTCAACACCGGAAC
>CAZENI010000517.1:0-6058 GCA_964513055.1 uncultured Opitutus sp. | reverse complement strand
AGCGCGGGGCTGACGGTGTAGGTGAGCGTGGGGTCGGTGGCGCCGTAGACCTTGGACTGGCTGGCGTCGGCGGTGACGGTGATGGGCTTTGTCGTGATGGCGAAGTCGGCGCCGACGTAGGTGAGTGCGTAGTTGGAGCCCGCGGACAGCGTGCCCTGCGTGATCGCGTAGTTGCCGATGTTGGTGCCGGCGGCGCGCGTGAGGGCGCCGGTGAAGGAGTCGCCGGAGATCAGCGCGGGGCTGACGGTGTAGGTGAGCGTGGGGTCGGTGGCGCCGTAGACCTTGGTCTGGCCGGAGTCGGCGGTGACGGTGATGGGTTTCGCGGTGATGGCGAAATTGGCGCCGACGTAGGTGAGCGTGTAGTTGGAGCCCGCGGACAGCGTGCCCTGCGTGATCGCGTAGGTGCCGATGTTGGTCCCGCTGGCGCGGGTGAGGGCGCCGGTGAAGGTGTCGGAGCCGGCGAGGGAGCCGCTGGTGACCGAGTAGGTATAGGCGGCCGGGTCGGCGGCGCCATAGAGCCGGGTCTGCCCGGCGTCGGCGGTGACGGTGATCGCGCGCTGGCCGATGGTGAGGGCGAGCGTGGCGGTGCCGGTGCCGTCGGCGTTGGTGGCTCCGATCGTGATCGAGGCGATGCCGGGCGCGGTCGGCGTGCCGCTGAGGATGCCGGTGCCGGTGTCGAGGCTGAGCCAGGCCGGGAGGCTGGTGGCGCTGTAGGTGGTGGGGCTGTTGCTGCCGGTGATGGTGTAGCTGAAGGGCGTGCCGTAGGTGGCGGAGGCGGTCAGGCCACTGGTGATCGCGGGGGCGATCTTGAGCGCGGCGGCGGCGCTGGCGGTGCCGGCGGAGTTGCTGACCTCGACGGTGTAGGTGGCGGCGTCGGCGGTGGTGACACTGGGGAGGGTCAGGGTGTTGGTGGTGGCGGTGCCGATGACGGTGGAGCCTTTCTTCCAGACGTAGGTGAGTGTGCCACCGCCGGCGGCGAGGGCCTTGAAGGTGACGTTGCCGCCCGAGGCGGTCTGGCCGGCGGGCGGGACGACGACGACCGGGGCGAACGTGGCGGGCGTGCTACCGTTGAGATCGTAGACCTCGGCGAGGACTTCACCGCTGCCGGAGCCGGGGGAAAGCG
This sequence comes from uncultured Opitutus sp., assembly GCA_964513055.1. Classification (GTDB taxonomy): domain Bacteria; phylum Verrucomicrobiota; class Verrucomicrobiia; order Opitutales; family Opitutaceae; genus ER46. The sequence goes on along the minus strand of CAZENI010000517.1, from coordinate 4,935 downwards.
TGGCGGTGTAGGAACCGGCGCCGATGCGCTGTTCGATCAGGAGCGCGGCGTCCTTGCTGGCGTCGGCAAGGGTGAAGGCGCCGCCCTGGGTGAAGGCGTTCTTGAGCGGAGTGGTGCCGGCCCAGTCGTTGTTGCTCGTGATGACGGTGGTGCCGTTGGTGTCGTAGACCGTGAAGGCGGGATCGGCGAGGGCGGCGGTGGTGGCGAGGGTGGGGCCGACGGCGCGGAGGAGGACGCGTTTGTCGGCGGAGTTGCTGGTGGTGAAGCCGGCGCTGAACGTGGCGGAGCTGCCGGCCTTGGCGCGGGCGGCGAGGTAGGCGATGCGGGTGGCGGGGTTGGTGTCGGCGTCGCCGACCATCAGGGTGGCGGCGCCGGTGGCCGTGCCCACGCCGGTGATCCGCACGGTGTAGGAGCCGGCGGGGAGGGAGCCGGAGAACGCGGCGTCCTTGCTGTCGGCGCCGAGGGCCGGGAGGCCGAGGCGCGAGAGGGTCGCCGCGAGGGTGGGGGCGGCGGGCGTGTTCCAGTCGTCGTTGCTGGCGAGCAGGGTGCCGGTGGCGCTGAAGAGCTCCAGCTTCGGGTCGCTGAGGCGGCCGCTGCCGGAGATGGACGGGCCGTAGGCGACGAGCACGAGGCTCTTGCTGCCGGTGCCCTCGATCGCGATGTGAGCGGTCACGCCGTCGGCATCAACGCCGACCTGGGCGACGTAGGTGATGGGATTGGGGAGGATGGTGAGGGTGGCGGCGGTCGAGGTGGTGAAGCCGTTGGTGTTCGTCACGACGACATCGTAGTTGCCGGCCTGGGCGGTCGTGACCGGGGAGATGAGGTAGGTGGAGGCGGTGGCGTCGGTGATGGGGTTGCCGCCCTTGCGCCACTGATAGCTGAGGGCGAGGCCGCTGCTCGCGTTGACCGAGAACGTGTGCAGGCCGCCGAGGCCGACCGAGCGGGCCTGGGGCGGGGTGTGGATGACGGGCTTGTTGCCCTCGACTTTCACGGAGGTGGTCGTCGGTGCGGTGAACGTGAGCCCGGCGGTGGCGCCGCCGGAGTCGGCGACGATGGTGCCGCCGTTCAGATCGATGGCGGTCGCGGTGGCCACGCCGTCGGCGTCGGTGTCGCCCGCCTGCACGGTGTAGCGGAAGCTCAACTGGGCGGTGCCGCAGCCGGTGCGGTAGTTCGCGTAGACGGTGGCGCCGCCGAGGGTGAGGGCGAGCCGCGGGGTGCCGGTGATGGTGACGGCGGCGCTGAAGTTGACGGTGAAATCCAGGTGCTCGCCGACGGCGTAGGTGGCGTTGGCCGGAGGGGTGACGCTCGAGATCGACGGGTTGACCTTGAGGGTGGCGGCGGCGCTGGCGGTGCCGGCGGAGTTGCTCACCTCGACGGTGTAGGTGGCGGCGTCGGCGGAGGTGACGCTGGGCAACGTGAGGGTGTTCGTCGTGGCGCTGCCGATCACGGTGGAGCCCTTCTTCCAGACGTAGGTGAGCGTGCCGCCGCCGATGGCGGTGGCGGTGAAGGAGACGTTGCCGCCGGCGGCGGTCTGTCCCACGGGGGGAATGAGGATGAGCGGCGCGTAGGTGGCGGCGTTGGTGCCGTCGAGATCGTAGGCTTCCCAGAGCAGGTCGCCGGTGCCGCTGGCGACGGTGGCCTGGGCAGTGTAGCTGCCGGTGCCGATGCGGGTCGCGCCGAGGAGCGCGGCGTCCTTGCCGGCATCGGCGAGGGGGAAGGCGCCCGCCTGGGTGAAGGCGTTCTTGAGCGTGGTGGTGCCGGCCCAGTTGTCGTTGCTGAGCACGACGGTCGAGCCGTTGGAGTCGTAGACCGTGAGGACGGGATCGGCGTGACCGGCGGCGCCGAGCCCGGGGCCGACGGCGCGGAGGAGCATGGTCTTGTCGGCGCTGTTGACGATGGTGAAGCCGCCGGTGATCGCGGCACTCGAGCTGATCGGTCCGCGCAAACCGACGTAGGCGACGCGCGATTGCGGGTTCAGGTCGGCGTCGGCGATCGTGACGCGCACGAGGCCGGTCGCGGCAGCGACGCCGGTGACCCGCACGCGATACGAGCCGGCGGCGAGCGTGGTGTAGACGACGGCGTCCTTGCTGTCGGTGGCGAGCGTCGGGAGGCCGAGCCGGGCGTAGGTGGCGGCAAAGGTCCCGTCGGAGATGGTGCCCCAGTTGTCGTTGGTCGCGACCTGCGTGCCGGTCGCGCTCTCGACGACGATCTGCGGGTCGCTGATGGTGCCGGGCGTGGGCGCCAGCGCGGGCCCGTAGGCGGCGAGGATCACCTTCTTCGACGATGTGCCTTCGATCGCGAGAAAGGCCGTGACTCCGCCGGCATCGGCGATGGTCGCGAGGGCGGTGCTGACGATCGGGTTGGGGAGCGTGGTGAGGACGGAGGCCGGGGAGGTGGCGGTGGTGGCGCTGAGATTGTGGCCCACGACGACGTCGTAGCTGCCGCCGTGCGCCTTGCCGACCACGGGAATCGTGTAGGTGGCGTTGGTGGCGCCGCTGATCGGCGAGCTGTCCTTGCGCCATTGATACGTGAGGGTGCCCTGGCCCTCGGCGGTGACGAAAAACGTGTGGGTGCCGCCGAGGCCGACGGAGCGGGCCGGCGAGGAATTGGTGATGTAGGGCGCGACGGTGAGGGTGGCGGGGTTGCTGGTGGCGGTGCCCTCGGTGGCGGTGACGGTCACCTTGTAGGCGCCGGCGTCCTTCAGCAGCACGAACGGCAGCGTGAGGGTGGACAGCGTCTGGCCGGCCATCGGGTCGTTGTTGAAGAACCACTGGTAGGTGAACGGCTCGGTGCCGTTCGTCGCGACGGTGAACGTGGTGCTGCTCTTGCCCGCCACGGTCTTGGTCTCGGGGTGCGTGGTGATGGTCAGTGTCGAACTGGCCATCAACTCCGCGACGGCGAGCGAGGCCAGCGCCATGAACCGGAGTGAGCGCCACGCGCTCACGCGCGGCGAGCAGTCCCGCGCGGGCCGGGGGGAAGGGCGGAGGGACGGGGACGAGGTGACAGCGGACGAGCTCATGGAAACGCGGGAGGAGGTTCGGAACAGGGAGAGGCTGGGCAGAAGGGCATCGGTGCGAAGCGTCGGCGACTTGAGGCGCACCTGGCCGCGAGCCGCGCGCGGATGCACGACGACTCCGGGCCGCGCATGGGAGTGCGCGCGCAACGGGTGGGACGCAGGAGCGGCGAGGACATCAACGAACGACCGGCCTCCCCGCAGGAGGGCGGGAGGCAGGGCGGCTGGAGGAGGCCGATACCCAGTCAGATCGAGGTCCGGCCGTCGAGCATGAGCCTGCGCTTCGCGCAGGGTAGTTCTACGCGGTCGGGCTGCGGGGGCCCGGCATCCACCCGGGGCGTTCGCCGGACGCTCGGCGCGCGTGCCGGCCGGTGTTGTTCGCGGCAAATCCGGACACCGAACGACCCTGCGGTAGGGCGAGGCGTCTCCGCCGAGCCGTCGCGGCTCAAGGGTTACACGGCTCGGCGGGGACGCCTCGCCCTACCTCGAGCCGCTTCGGGTTAGGTTCTGCGATGTCCGACGACCTACGCTACTTGCGGCCCGCTGCGGCCGGGAGTAGCCCCTGCGCCTTCAGCCACGCCGCGCAGAGGCTGGGCCACTGCGACACGGCGTGCTCGGACGGGCGGAGGCCGTAGCCGTGGCCGCCCTTGAGGAACACATGCAGCTCGGCGGGCACGCCGGCGCGTTTCAATTCCACATAGAACAAGGCCGCGTTCATCCCGCGCAATTTGTCGTCGTGGGTGACCGCCAGGAAGGTGGGCGGTGTCTTCGCGTTCACGCGGACGAGCGGGCTGAGCGGGCCCGGCTTGTCCTCGTCGCCGAGGTAGGCGGGATAGATCGGGATGAGGAAGTCCGGCCGGCAGTCGAGGGCATCGACGTCGTCGAGGCGCGGATACGACGGCGCGTCCCAGTGGGTGCCGGCCATCACCGCGAGGTTGCCGCCGGCGGAGAAGCCGAGGATGCCGACGCGTGTCGCGTCGAGGCCCCAGGCGGAGGCGTGCTGCCGCACGAGGCGGATGGCGCGCTGGGCGTCCTGGAGCGGCGCGGCGTGCGGCGCGAGACGATCGCGCCGGGGCACGCGGTATTTGAGCAGGACGGCGGTGATCCCGAGGGAGTTGAGCCACTCGGCGACCTCGGTGCCCTCCTTGTTCCACGCGAGGATGTTGTATCCGCCGCCCGGGCACACGACGACCGTCGTGCCGTTGCCGCGCCCGGCGGGCGGCCGGTGCACGGTGAGCGTGGGCTGGGTGACGAGCGCGAGGCGGATCACGTCGTCTTTCGGAGCGGCCGGAGCCTTGGTCGCCGCGGGCGGCTGGAAGCGCTCGTCGCCGGGCGGCGTGGCGGGCCAGACGTTCAGGGTCTCCGGTTCGGCGGCGAAGGCCGCGGTGCCAAGCAGGGCGCAGGCGGCGAGGACGACGGCAGGGGTCAGGCGCAGGACGGGCATGAAAACCAATCGACCCGCGCGCGGGGCAGCGGGCGATTCAAATCTTCGGGGTGGAGGAGCGCGGCGGGCTACCGGGCCGCGCTACGGCTTCCGGAGGGCGGTGAGGACGACCGAGGGCGTCAGGATTTCGGGGAGGATTTCCGGCGCGTCGCGGCCTGGTTTCCAGATGACGTTGAACGGCACGGCAGAGCGGCCGTAGGCGGCGAGCTCGGCGGTGATGCGCGGATCCTTGCTCGTCCAGTCGGCGCGGAGCGCGGCGATCTTGTTCTGCGCGAAATAGTCGAGGACCTCGCCGGAGCTGAAGACGTATTTCTTGTTCGTCTGGCACGTGGCGCACCAGCGCGCGGTGAAATCGACGTAGATCGTGCGACCCTCGGCGCGCAGCTTCGCGACCGTCTCGGGGCTCCAGTCGTCCCAGGTGAATTTCGGCGCGGCCGGCCAGCCGAGCCACCCGCCGGCGGCGAGGCAGACGGCGAGC
>CAZENI010000516.1:0-6059 GCA_964513055.1 uncultured Opitutus sp. | reverse complement strand
GCTGGCGCCGCCCTGCTTCTTCTTCTGCGCCTTGCCGGCGTCGTCGAACGTCGTGACGTCGTCCTGCTTGGCGACAATGAGATTGCGGATGTCCTCCGGCGGGCGGGCATCGCCGTCATACCAGGTGACCGCGACGGTCTTGTCGGCGGTGTATTGGTTGCCCGGGAAAACGTAGCGGATATTGGCGTTGATCGACCAGTTCCACGCGTCGGGCGCCGGGCCTTCGGAGCGGACGGAGAGCGGCGAGGTGAGGGCGAGGGCCTTGAAGACGGGGTCGTAGATGTGGCAGCCCATGTCGCCGAAGGTGCCGGTGCCGAAATCGAGCCGCTTGCGCCAGTTGCCCGGATGGTAGTGGCCCTGCACATACGGGCGGTCGGCGGCGTTGCCGAGCCAGAGGTCCCAGTTGAAATTGGCCGGGATGGGATCCGACTTCGCGGGCGGCGCGCCGAGGTCGCCCCACTTCTTGCTGCTCCACGTGTGGACTTCCTTCACCTTGCCGATGATGCCGCTCTGCACGATGAGGGCGGCCTGGCGGTAGACCTTGTAGGAGTGGATCTGGATGCCCATCTGCGTGACGAGCTTCTTCTCGCGCGCGTAGTTGGTGAGCATGCGTGTCTCGTAGATGTCGTGCGCGAGCGGCTTCTGGCAGTAGCAGTGCTTCCCGAGCTGCATCGCCGACATCGCGATCGGCGCGTGCATGTGGTCGGGCGTCGAGACGTTGACCGAGTCGAGGTTCTTTCCCTCCTTGTCCAGGAGCTGGCGCCAGTCCTGGTAGACCTTCACCTCGGGATAGGTCTCACGGATGGTCTTGGTGCGGTTGAGGTCGACATCGGCGACGGCGACGAGCTTCACGAAGGGGTTGCTCATGATCGCCTGGATGTCGCTCGCGGCCATGCCGGCGGTGCCGAAACTGGCGTGGCGGAGGACGCGGCTCGGGGCGGCGGCGTGGAGGTTGCGGGCGAAAAACGGCGCGGCGAGGCCGGCGGCGCCGAGGGTCTTGAGGAAGGTGCGGCGAGTCGGATGCGGGGGGTGGCTCATGGAGAAGGAAGTGGGTGACGTTGTGGTTACCGGCGGGGTGTTGGCAATCCCGCGCGTCTGGAATCTCCCGGCGCGACCGGGGGCAGCCGCCGGCCGGCCAAGAACTGCGGCTCCTCCGGCAAACCGTGAGGCATGAGTGCGCTTGCCCCCGTGCGGCGGCCCGCCACGTTTCGAGCGCATGAGTCGCCACCGCCGCCCGACCCCCGCCGCGATCGATCGCCGCCGCTTCCTGCAGAATGCCACCGCGTTGGCCGCGGGTGCGGCGCTGAGCGGACCGCTCGGGCGCCTCTTCGGCGCGGAGACGCGCGTGACGCTGCCGTTCGAGAACGGCGAGCGCGAGCTGGTGGTGTATCCGCAGAAACGCGCGTTGCTGCGGCTGACGGCGCGGCCGGTGCAGCTCGAGACGCCCTTTGCGGTGTTCAACGAGGGAGTGCTGACGCCGAACGACGCGTTCTTCGTGCGCTACCACCTGAGCAACCACCCGACGGTGGTCGATCCGGCGACGTTCCGCCTGAAAGTGCACGGGAAGGTGGCGACGCCGCTCGAGCTGTCGCTGGAGGATCTGAAGCGCCTCGGGCCGGCGGTGGACCTCGTCGCGGTGAACCAGTGCTCGGGCAACAGCCGCGGGCACTTCACGCCGCGCGTGAACGGCGGGCAGCTCTCGCACGGCGCGATGGGCAATGCGCGCTGGACCGGCGTGCCGCTGCGCGTGGTCCTGGAGAAGGCGGGGCTGGCGAAGGAGGCGCGCCAGGTGGCGTTCAACGGCCTCGACAGCCCCGTGATCGAGACGACGCCGGACTACGTGAAGGCGCTCGATGTCGAGCACGCGATGGACGGCGAGGTGATGCTGGCGTGGGCGATGAACGGCGCGGACCTTCCGATGCTCAACGGCTATCCGCTGCGGCTCGTGGTGCCGGGCTTCTATGGCACGTATTGGGTGAAGCACGTCAACGACATCGCCGTGCTCGACAGCGTTTTCAACGGGTTCTGGATGGCGTCGGCGTATCGCATTCCGGATACGCCGGGCCGCGCCCTCGAGCCGGGCACGACCGCGAAGCGCACCGAGCCGATCGAGCGGCTCACGATCCGCTCCTTCATCACGAGCCTGACCGACAACGCGACGGTGCCGGCGGGCCGGGAGACGGTGGTGCGCGGCATCGCGTTCGACAGCGGTCGCGGCCTGCGGGAGGTGGCGTTCTCGAGCGATGGCGGCCGCACCTGGCGGACAGCGGAGTGGGGGGCGGACCTGGGCAAGTATTCGTTTCGCGAGTGGAAGATCGGATTCACCCCGCCGCAGCGCGGGAAACTGACACTGATGGCGCGGGCGCTGAATCGCCTGGGTGAGTCGCAGCCGCTCGAGCCGCTGTGGAATCCCGCGGGCTACATGCGCAACGTGGTGGAGAAAGTGCAGGTGGAGGCCGTATGAACATCCGAGCTTTCCTTGGTTTGGGCGTGCTTGTGACGATCGGACCCGCGCTGAGCGCGGCACCGCTCGAGATCACGCTGCCGGCGGAGACGGCGCGGCTGGCGGAGTCGCCGCTGCCAGGCTACGCGCTGGCGACTGCGTTCTGCTACACCTGCCACTCGGCCGACTACACCCGCGTGCAGCCGGTGTCATCGCGCGCCTACTGGAAGGCGACGGTGACGAAGATGCAGAAGACCTTCGGTGCGCCGATCCCGGATGAGGCGGTCGAGCCGATCGTGGAGTATCTGGTCAAGACCTACGGCACGGAGCGCGCGGGTGGACCAGCGGCTCCGGCTGTCCCGGTGAAGACGGGCGCGGCGCCGAAGAAGTAGTTGCGGTGGAGCCGGGCGCGCGGCGGCGACGGGACGGTGTTTGTTTTGGACAGGATTTACAGGATTCAAGACAGGATTCTCAGGAAAGAGATGAGCTTGGACAGGTGCCCGGCGTGCGGCCCGCGAGATTGAGGAATCCGACTCTCGCGGCAGCGAGCGGACGCGTCGTGTTGCATGCGTGGATTCCGGCCCGATCCGGGCGGCTACGACTCCAGAGGATCCGGATCAAACGTGCAGGTCGATCAGCCCCGGGTTGCCGTCGGGGTCGGTCAGCGTGAGGCTGGCGGGTCCGGTGGTGGTTTCGTCCGCCTCGGAATCGAGGGCGACGCCGCGGGCCTTGAGCTGGCGCTGGATCTCGCGCACGTCGGTGAACTCCTGGAGGGGTTCGCACTGGCTCGACCGGCCCGGATTGAGCGTGAGCAGGTTGCGGGAAACAGGCATTGGAACAGACCGAGGGCGAGATCGGGCGGTTTGAGTTTCCCGCGATGCAGGTGGCCGAGGTGGAGGTGCGGGGCGGGATCGACCTGGAGTTGCGCGCGCTGGACTGGCTGTTCGGGACGTGGCTGCCGGCGAGCGGATTCGTGCCCACGGATCAGCCGTGTTTCGAGGCGTGGATCGGACGTCCGTTTGCGCACGGAACCGGGCACTTCGAACTTCTCGCGCAAATACCGATCGAACGGGGCTGAGTGCGGCGTCCGGGCGGACGCCGGATCACTCCTCGACGAAGGTCCACGCGAGCCGGCCGGCTTGCAGCGATGCGACGGCGAACTTGCCGCGGAGGGCGGGTGCGCCGGCGGACGCGGGGAGCGCGAGCGTGCCGATCGCGTCGGACGTCATCACGTGATCGGTGCCGGCGGCGGTTTCGATCTCGAGGATGCCCGGAGCGCGCAGCGTGACGCCCTTCACGAAGGCGCCGCCGCCGTGCGCCTCGAACACGGTGAAGAACGTCTTGACGCCGGCGCCGGTCGTGCGGCGGACGACGTAGGGGAGGGTGGCGCCGACGTCGGAGTTTTTCCAGTCACGCTGGCCCCAGCCGTCGCCGATGAAGGCGCGCTCGCCGGGCTGGGCGACGTTCCAAGCCACGGCTATCAACGCCGGTCCGGCCGGCCACGTGGCGCGCCAGACGCCGCGGGACTCGATCGCGCGCACACGGCGCAGGTCGTAGAGCCGCTCGTCGCTGGCCGAGGCGCCGGCATCCGCGAGGGTGACCGCAGTGTCGGCGGCATGGTAGACAAAGTCCTGGGTGCGGCCGCCTTCGACGCGGAAACAATCAACGACGTAGTTGCGGCCCCCGCCGTGCTCGATGATCGCGGAGGTGCGGCGGTAGAGCGAGGCGCCGGCGTAGGCCTGGGAGCCGGCCTCCATCACCTTGACGTGATCGGAGGTGCGGAAGAAGCGCACGTCGCCGCCGCGCTCCCGCGTGAGCTGGTCCTTTTCGTCGAGGAGCACGGTGTTGTGCGCGAGCGTGCGGCTGGTCTGGTGCTTCTGCGGGTGATCCCAGAGGTAGCCGAGGTCGGAGAGGACTTCGTGCCCGTTTTTCCAATACATGAGGTTGAGGCTGTCGAGGTGGTGATGGCCGCCCCAGTGGCTGGCGCTGAGCAGCAGCAGGCTCTCGCGGCCGTCGGCGCCGGTGCGCAGGTGCCCGATCCGCAGATCCGGCGCGCACCAGTCGGGCAGCACGATCGGCGGGGCGCTCTTCGTTTCGAGGCCGGGCTCGCGATAATAGAGCGCGAGCGGGGCGTAGCCCTGCGCGAGATCGGGGCCGCAGGTTTCCTTGAGCAACGCGAGATACTCGGGGCGCTCGGGATAGTTGGCGGCCATCAGCTCGACGAAGTTCGCGCCGAGGCCGGAGTGCACATAGGAGTCGGCGTAGGGCGGAAATTTGAGATTGCCCTGCAGGCCCTTGAAGCAGTTTGCCCAGATTTTTTCGTAGGCGGTGCCGTGGTAAAGATCGACGGCGGTGCGGCGCTGGCCGTCGGGGCCGCGGTAGCCGGCGGGCTCGGAGTAGCCGCGCAGGGCCTGCGGCAGGTCCCAGATGTTGCCGAGCGTCATGGTGGCGTAGGCGGGCGACTCGGACGTGGTGCCATCGGGGAGGAACCAGCCGTCGATCGTCTGCTGAAAGCCATCCCAGCCGAAGCGCACGAGGCCGGGGTGGCCGACGCAGAGGCCGACGAGCGCGGCGGCGGTGCGGTTGCCGACGGACTTGTTGTTGATCGCCTTGTCACTGGTGAGGAGCACGGTGCCCTCGAGCAGCAAGTCGCGCTCGATTGTGCGGCGCTCGGCGTCGGTGTAGAGAGCGGTGCCGCTCGCGTCGTGGGCGGTGCACGTGAAGTCATAGGCCTCGACCATCCGGCGCACGAAGCCCGACTCCTGGCCGACACCGCTGGCGCGGCCGGCGGTCCAGTAGCCGGTGTGCAGCTTGCGGTCGGGCTGGTTCGGCGGCGGGCAGAGCTCGGGCGCGGGCAGTTGGTTGATGTGCTGCGCCGCGACGTGCGGATCCATGTCGGCAAATTCGCCGTAGCCCGTGTGCACGAGCCAGCCGGGGTAGCATTGGGCGAAGCGCAGCAGGATGGCGCGGGTGCTGCGGGCGTATTCGGGTTTCCCTGTCAGCAGGAACGCCTCGGCCAGCGTGCGCGCGAGGCCGGCCATGTGACCGACTTTGCGCGCGCGGAGGTTGGCGGAGAAGCTGGGGCGGCCGGTCTTGTAACCAAAGATCACGAACGGCTCGCCACCGGCGAATGTGAGGGTCTGCGGCTTGCCCCAGGTGGTGTGCAGCACGACCGACTCGGGATAGCGCTCGTGGGGGAACACGGTCTTGCACATGTCGCAGACGAGTTGGTCGGGCGTGCTCTCCCGCCAGGTCCAGAGGCCGTGCGGATGGACGGGCTTGCCTTGATCGCGGCAGGCGGGACAGGGCGTGAACTTCGGATCGCCGGGGGTCGTCTCGGGAATCATCGCCGCGAGGTAGGCGGGCGTGAGCTTGCCGATGGCCGCCCGCGCGGTGCGCTCGAGGCTGGCGGCGTAGGCGCGGGCCCAGGGGTAGCGCGCGAGGTTCTCACGGGCGCGGACAATGTCGGCGGGTTTGAAGGCGCCGCTCGGATGCTGAACGGTGGAGCGGTATTTTTCCCAGTCGGACCAGTCGAGCAGCGGGGTCTTTTCGGCCGCGCGCAGCGTGAGGAACGACAGGGCGAGGATGGTCAGAGGAAACCAGCGCTTCATGGTGC
>CAZENI010000515.1:0-6080 GCA_964513055.1 uncultured Opitutus sp. | reverse complement strand
GCGCCGGCAAGGAGTCGGCCAAGGGCACGATCGAGGTGAGCGCGGGCGATCTCGCCGGCGCGACCTTTGCCCGGCTGGTCGTCTCGACCTGGAGCGGCGACGTCGAAGACACCAGCACCCACGAGCTGCGGCTCAACGGCGAACGCCTCGCGAGCCGCTTCGGCGAGTTTCACAACTACGACCACGACGCCGTAGAAGTGCCGCTCGCGCGGCTCAAGACCGGGACGAACGAGCTCAGCCTCTTTTCCACGTTCCAGGGCCACATGTTCGAGATCAACTGGCCGGGTCCGGCGCTGCTGATCGAATACAAGAAGTGAGCCGCCGCGGCCCGCGCTGATCCCCGATGATGAAACTGCGACGGATGATCGGCCTTGGCAGCGCAGGTCTCGCCTGGTGCGTCGCGCAGGCCGCCAGCGCCACTGCACCGGCGCCGGCGCCCGCGAAGGGGCCGCTGCGGATTCACCCGACGAATCCGCGCTACTTCACCGACGGCACGACGGAACCGGACGGCACGCCGCGGGCGGTATATCTCGCCGGGTCGCATGTGTGGCACAACGTGCAGGACCACGGCCACCGCCTGGAGTCGGGTGCGAACCCACCGCCCGTCTTCGACTTCGCCGCCTACCTCGATCTGCTGGAACGGAGCGGGCACAATTTCACGCGCTTCTGGCGCTGGGAGCTGCCGCGTTGGACGGAGCGCGACACGCCGTCAAAGCTGACCGAATACACGCGGCAGCAGCCGTGGCGGCGGACGGGGCCGGGGAATGCGGGCGACGGGCTGCCACGCTTCGACCTGACGCGCTTCGACGAGGACTATTTCGCGCGGTTGCGCACCCGGGTGCGCGCCGCCGGGGCGCGGGGCATTTACGTGGCGGTGATGCTCTTCGACTTCTGGGGCGTGACGCATGTGCCGACCGCGTGGCAGTCGCACCCCTTCGCCGGCGCCAACAACGTCAACGGCATCGAGGCCGACGAGAATGGCGACGGCGCCGGGCGCGAGCTGCACCTGTTGACCGGCACGCCGATGGGCGGGCGGGTGCGCGCGGCGCAGGAGGCGTATGTGCGCCGCGTGCTCCAGACGCTGCGCGACTGCGACAACGTGATCTACGAGATCGGCAACGAAGGCGGCACCTACACGCTGCCGTGGCAGGAGCACATGACGGCGTTCATCCGGCGCGAGGAGGCCGCGCAGGCGCAGCGGCACCTCGTGGGCATCACGTGGATGTTCCACCGCGATGCGGACCGCACACCGCACGGGGACAACGCGAGCCTGCTGCGCAGCACCGCCGACTGGATCTCCCCCGGCAACGACAAGACGCTGCCCTTCGATCCGAACCCGCCGCCCGAATTTCCCGGCAAGATCATCGTCGCCGACACGGACCACCTGGGCTGGCGGTCGAAGCGCGACGAAGGCTGGTTCTGGCGGCAGTTCTGCCGCGGCAACCACACCTTGTATCTGGAGTGGTCCTACGGCACGCCGGCGGTCGGCGTCCCGTCACGGACGGGCATGGGCCAGACCGTGCGCTGGGCTCGCACGTTGAATCTCGCCGCGATGCAGCCCTCGACCACGATCGCCTCGACCACGTGGTGCCTGGCGGCGCCGGGGCGCGAGTATCTCGTCTACCAGCCGGCGAGTGACGCGGCGTTCACCGTGGAGCTCGCGGACGCGGCGGCGACCTATGCGGCGAGCTGGTTCTTCCCTGGCACGGATGAATCCGTCCCGGCGCCCGACGTGCGGGGCGGGGCGGCGCGGGAATTCACGCCGCCGCGCGCGGGAGGCGCGGTGCTGCACTTGCGCGCCAAACGCTGATCTTCCGATGCTTTTCTTCACTCCCTGTCGCTTTCTCGTCGCACAGCTGACCCGCAGACTCGCGGCGCTGGTGTTTTGGCTGGGCGCCGGACTGGGTGCGGCCCGCGCGGTGACCATCACCGATGCGGAGCACGAGGGCCGGGCGCAGTTCAAGATCGAAACCGCGAGCGCGACCTACTTCTTCGATCGCGCCGGCGGCGGCTTTTCACGGCTGATCGACCGCGACGGGCGCGACTGGATCGCCTTCAAGAAGGAACCGCTGTCGGGCCGGGCCGCGGCGGGCGCCGGCTTTCGCGGCGTGCCGAATCTGCTGTTCGGCAAGGACAATCCCGACGCGGGTGCGGGGCATCCGGGCTTCGATCAGTGCGAGAGCACGGTAATCGCGGCGGATGCGATTCGCACGGTGAGCAAGAGCGGCCGCTGGGCGTGGACGTGGCGATTCACCGAGGAGAACGCCACGCTCACGATCGAGCAGGCCGATCCGGCGCACGCATATTGGTTTCTCTACGAAGGCCCGGTCGGCGGCCGGTGGTCGCCGCGCACGCACGCGTTCGGCACGAACCGCGGGGGTCCGCGGCGCGAGACGCCGTTTGGCCGCGACAAACTCTACGACCGCTGGCGCTGGGCGTATTTCGGCGACGAGGCGGCACCGCGCGTGCTCCTCGCCGCGCACGTCAACGTCGACGATGCCGACGACACGGTCTGGTATATGGGCGACTCCCCCGCCGAACTCGACGCGCCCGGCGGCATGGTGGTCTTCGGTTTCGGCCGCGGGAAGGACGGCCCGCTGCTCCGCGGCGCAGGCCAGCGCTTCGTGCTCGGCTTCGTCGAGGAACCCGCAAAGGACGCGCCCGCCCACGCGCGCATCACCGCCGTCGCCCGGCGTTGGCTGCAAGAGGCGGAGGCACCCGTGCGCGTGAGCGAGACGACGCTCTTCGGCGATCTCGACTGCTTCCGCATCGAAACGGCGGCCGCCACCTATGTCTTCGGCAAACGCGGCGCCGGCTTTGCCAGCATCCTCGATCCGCAGGGGCGCGACTGGATTTCCTACCGTCACGGCGGCCGCTCGGCCGGCGAGTATCGCGGCCTCCCGAAGTCCGGCCAGCCCGTGAAGTATTTCCATTGTGGTTACGGCTACGGCCAATACCTCACCGACAACCCGTTCACGACCACGGTGACGCGCCGCGAGCCCGGCCACGTGCGCCTCCGCTCCGGGACGGCGAAGGGCGACGCGGTGTGCGAGTGGGATTTCTTCCCGACACATGCGACGATGACGCTGCTGAAAATCCCCGGCCGCTACTGGTTCATCTACGAAGGCACACCCGGCGGCGCCCTCGACACCGAGGAAGATTTCGTCCTGCGGCCGCACGGCCATCGCACGCCCCTCGGCCGGCCATGGTCGGAAGCGGCACCGTGGGTGATGTTCGGCGCCGCCGAATCGCCCCACGGACTCCTGCTCGTCAACCACCAGGGTGATCAAGCCGAGGCCAGCTACGCGCCCTGGCCCTACACGCCGAGCACGCGGGAGCCGAAGCCGGCGATGACGGTGTTCGGCTTCGGCCGGCCCGGCTGGGACGATCCGAACCAGCACACGCCGCCGCTCAGCCAACTGCCCGCCCGCTACAGCCTCGCGATCACGCCCGCGGCGGATGCCGCCGCGGCCGACGCCGCGTTGCGCCGCATCGGCACGCCGGCTTCCGGATCGCGCACCGGCAGTTTCTTCGCGCCGCCCTCAATCGACGTCTGGCATGGCGACGAGCAGCACTTCGGCCGGCTCGGCGTGCCGCAACAGTGGGTCAACATCCTCGGCCGCGTCTCGCGCGGCGACGGCCTCGCCGCACTGCAGTATTCGCTGAACGGCGACGCCCCGAAGCCGCTCTCCGTCGGCGCCGACGGCCACCGGCTCGCCCGCGACGGCGACTTCAATGTCGATCTCGACTTTGACGCGCTGCGCGACGGCGCCAACGCCCTCACGCTCATCGCCACCGACGCCACCGGCCGCCGGACCGAGCGCACGGTCACCGTCCACCGGCATCGCGGCCGCACCTGGCCGCTCCCCTACTCGGTCGACTGGAGCCAGGTGAAGGCGATCCCGGACGCCGTGCAGGTGGTCGACGGCTCATGGCGGCTCACGCCCGAGGGCATCCGCACCGTCGATACGCACTACGATCGCATCCTCGCCTTCGGCGATCGGACCTGGACCGATTACACCGTCGATGTCGCGGTCACGTTTCACAGCTATGCCCCCCCTCGCAGCGGGGCGCCGACCTACGGCGTCTCGCACGCCGCCATCGCCGCGCGCTTCCCCGGCCACTTCGTCGACGCGCGGCAGCCGCATGTGCAGTGGTATCCGCTCGGCGCGGTCGCGGAGTTCCGCCTCGGCGCGAATCTCGACCAGAGTTCATGGCGCATCTTCCGCGACGGCGCCGCGAAGACGTTTCCCACCACGATCCTCGAGCCGCGGATGCGCCGCGTCGAACTCGGTGTCCGCTACCGGCTGAAGCTCCGCGTCGACACGCTGCCCGGCCCCGCCGCCCGCTACCGCGTGAAGTCGTGGAAGGACGGCGAGCCCGAACCCGCCGCGTGGGACATGGATTCCAAGGACGGCGGCTCCGCGATTCCTGCCGGCGGCGCGCTGCTCGTCGCGCACAACACCGACGTGACTTTCGGCAATCTGCACGTCACGCCCAACGATCCAACGAACCCGTAGCCTGTGATTTCCCGCTGGGTCCACCCTCTCCGCTCCGTCGTCGGGCCCGCCGCGCTTGCGCTCGCGCTCGCAAACACTCCTCCCGCCGCGCGCGCGGCGGAAGTGCCGCCCGGATTCGTGGCCGAAACCGTCGCGACCGGGCTCGATAGTGTCACGACGCTGGCGTTGCTTCCGGACGGCCGCATCCTGATCGCGGAGCAGACAGGCCGGCTGCGCGTCTGGCAGAATGGCGCGATGCGCGCGGCGCCCGCGCTCGACCTGAGCGACCGGCTCGACACCTG
Organism: uncultured Opitutus sp.; assembly: GCA_964513055.1. Lineage (GTDB taxonomy): Bacteria > Verrucomicrobiota > Verrucomicrobiia > Opitutales > Opitutaceae > ER46. Next base: position 1,279 of record CAZENI010000515.1, on the reverse strand, counting down.
GTGGGAGCGCGGACTGATCGGCGTGACGACGCATCCGGATTTTCCGCGGACCCCGCATGTCTTCCTGCTCTACGTCGCGAAGTCGCCCCACACGCACCACGTGCTCAGCCGCTTCACGTGGGATGGTGAGATGCTCAATCCGGCGAGCGAGAAGATCCTCCTCACCGGCGACAATCAAGGGGTGCTCGGCAGCAAACAGCCGGCGGGGCACCAGGGCGGGCCGCTGCGTTTTGGGCCGGATGGAAAACTCTACGTCGGCCTCGGCGAGCAATCGACCGGCCAGCCCGCGCAGCAAATCGACCGCCTGCAGGGAAAGATCCTGCGGCTGAATGCCGACGGCACGATCCCGGCCGACAACCCGTTCTTCACCGCGACGCAGGGCAAATATCGCGTGATCTGGGCGATCGGGCTGCGCAATCCCTATGGCCTCGCGTTCCAGCCGGAGACAGGCCGGCTCTTCATGACAGACGTGGGGCAGACGGCGTTCGAGGAGGTGAACGAGATCGTGCGCGGCGGGAACTACGGCTGGCCGGACGCGGAAGGGATGTCGACGAAGCCGGCGTATCGGAATCCCTTGCACGCATATGCGCCCGCGATTGGGCGCAGCGTGGTCGGGGCGGCATTCCTGCCGCGCGGGCCCGTGGCGCCGGCGGGCGGCGAGCCGTGGCCGGCGGAGTGGCGCGGGAAGTTCTTCTTTGCCGACTGGAAGGCGAACTGGATCAAGGTCCTCGACCCCGACGCGCCGCAGCGCGTGGCGACCTTTGCCCGCGGACTCGACGGACCGGTGGCGCTGGAGTTCGCGCCCGACGGCACGCTCTTCGTGCTCAACCGCGCGACGATCTGGCGCGATGGCAAGGCCTGGAAGCCCGGCACCGGCTCGCTCGTGCGTATCCGCCATCTCGGCACACTGGCGCCCGCGCCGGCGACCGTCCCGCTGGCGCGCACGCTGGCCGACACGGAGCTCTTCACGAAATTCACTCCCCTGGCACCGCGGATCGATTTCGCCGAGGTGAAACTCAACGCCGCCCCGTGGCTGCCGGGCGTGACCGCGCGTCGCTGGATCTCGCTGCCGGTCGCGACGCGGCTGCGCGTCGGCACGGACGGCGAGTTCGCGTTTCCCGTCGGCACCCTGGTCGTGCAGCACCACGCGGTCACGAAGACAGGCGCGCCGCTCGAGACGCAGGTGCTGCGCTTCGTCGGTCCGGACACGCACTCGCGGACGGTGCGGGCGGCGTCGTATCGCTGGGACGCCGCGCGCACGGCGGCAGTGCTGGTGACC
>CAZENI010000514.1:0-6090 GCA_964513055.1 uncultured Opitutus sp. | reverse complement strand
TCTCGCGAAGGTCAACATGAGCGACTGGTTCGGCACGCCGAAGCGCGGCGACCAGAGCACCGTCCTCGGCCGCACCAGCAATCCCTACAACACCGATCTCACGCCCGGCATGTCGAGCGGCGGCACCGGCGCCGCGCTCGCCGCCGCCTTTGCCCACCTCGGCCTCGGCAGCGAGACCGGCGTCTCCATCCGCAATCCCACCTCGAACAACAGCCTCGTCGGCCTCGCTCCCACCCGCGGCCTGATTCCGCGCACCGGCCAGATCATGACTTCGTTCACCCAGGAGCGCTGCGGCCCGATGGCGCGCAACGTCTACGACGTCGCCGCCATGACCTCGGTCGTCGCCGGTTTCGACGCCGAGGATCTCCTCACGATCGCCTCGCCCGGCATGACGCCGAAGGAGCCCTACACTTCCTTCCTCGACAAGAACGGCCTCCGCGGCGCGCGCATCGGCGTCTTCCGCGATCTCTTCCGCAAGGGCGAAGCCCACGCCGAGGGCATCGCACTCATCGAGAAAGCCATCGCGCAGATGAAGGAAGCCGGCGCCATCATCGTCGACCCGATCGCCACCGGCCTCGATCTCTTCGCCCTCCTCGCCGACACGCGCACCAACTCCTACGAGGGCCAGTTCTCCTACAACCTCTACTTCCGCCGCCTCGGCCCCAACGCCGTCATCCGCAACATGGACGAGCTGATCGCCAAGGGCGGCGACCTCGTGAAGCCCGGCATCGTCCGCGCGTATCGGGAATTCAACTCCCTGATGCACCACCCCGACTTCATCGCGCGCCGCACCACGCAGGAGACCGTCAAGGCCGCGCTGCTCGAGCTCATGGACAAATACCGCCTCGATGCCGTGGTCCATCCGTTCAAGACGCTCCCGCCGCCGCCGCACCTCGAGCGCGGCGGCGACCAGGACAACAACTTCAGCTCCATCACCGGCCTGCCCGCTCTCCTCGTCCCCGCCGGCTACACCGAGAAATCGAACGGCCCGATCGCGATCGAGTTTCTCGGCCGCCCCTGGAGCGAACCCACGCTCTTCAAGCTCGCCTACGCCTACGAGCAGCGTTCGCAGATCCGCAAAAATCCTCCGACCACGCCGCCGCTCCCCGGCGAGAAGTTCGACTACGCCCCACCGCCCGCGAAAGCCACCGTGGCCTCCGCCCGCGAATAGGCATCGCGCCCCGCCCGCCATGAATCGGCCCTCCCAGCCCTCCCGCGGATTCGCCCTATCCGTCTTCTTCGTCCCATTTCTCCTCTTCCTCCCCCTTCGCTCCGCCACCTTCGATCTCTCCACCGCCACCCTCGCCGACATCAACGCCGCCTGCGACGCCGGCGCGCTCACCTCGGAGAAACTCGTCCAGCTCTACCTCAACCGCATCGCCGCCTACGACAAAGCCGGCCCGAAGATCAACGCGGTCATCACCCTGAATCCGCACGCGCTCGACGAAGCCCGCGCGCTCGACGCCGAGCGCAAGGCCAGGGGCCCGCGCTCCCCGCTCCACGGCGTGCCCGTCGTCTTCAAGGACCTGATCGATATCGCCGGCCTGCCCACGACGATGGGCCACACGCCCTTCGGCGCCCCCGTGCCCTCGCGAGACGCCACGATCGTCACCCGCCTCCGCGCCGCCGGCGCCGTGATGCTCGCCAAGGTGGCCACGCGAAACTGGTTCGGCAGCGATGAACAGCATCCCATCGGCTACACGCTGAATCCCTACAAGCCCGGCTACTCGCCCGGTTTCACCAGCAACGGCTCCGGCGCCGCCATCGCCGCCTATTTCGCCACCCTCGCGATCGGCACCGACAACAGCGCCTCCGTGCAGCACCCCGCCGCCAACTGCAGCGTCGTCGGCATGGTCGCCACGCAGGGCATGATCAGCCGCGCCGGCATCATGACCAACAGCGCGACCCAGGATCGCCCCGGCCCCATGGCGCAGAGCGTCTACGACGTCGCCGCGATGCTCTCGGTGCTCGCCGGCTGGGATGCCGAGGACCTCATGACGTTTCGCGGCGTCGGCCATTTTCCCCAGCACGATTGGTCGAAGGACCTCAAGCCCGGCAGCCTGAAAGGCAAACGCATCGGCGTCCTGCGTGAGATGATCTACGACGGCCCCGCACACGCCGAGGCCAAGGCGATCTACGAGCGCGCCCTCGCCGATATGCGCCAAGCCGGCGCCTTTGTCGTCGATCCCGTGCTCACCGGCATCGACCTGAAGACGCAGTCGTCGAGCGCCTTCATCTCACCGGCGAGCTACGAGCAGCGCGCCCACCAAAACGTCTACCTGGCCCGCCTCGGCTCCGCCACGAAGTGGAAGTCCGTCGAGGAGATGATCGCGCAGACCGTCACGTCGGAGCGCGGCAGCCGCAAACTCGCGCCGCCCGACAAAAGCGACGACGCCCAGGCCCGTTACCGCGCCCGCGCCGCGATGATCGACCTCATCCACGGCACGATGGACAAGTTCCAGCTCGACGCCATCGCGCTGCCCTATCGCACGATCCCGCCTGAACCGCATCCCGGTCCGCGCCCGCCTGAGTCGACCACGAACCTCACCTCGTGCACCGGCCTCCCCGCGATCATCGTGCCCGGCGGCTACATCGCCGACGGCCGGCCCATCGGCATCCAGATTCTCGGCCGCCTCCACGGTGAGCAGATGCTCCTGAGCATCGCCTACGGCTACGAGCAGGCGAGCAAGCGCCGCCAGATCCCCGCCCTCACGCCACCGCTTCCTGGCGAAACTTTCAGCTACTGATCTCCGCCCTCCTCCCATGAAAACACACCGCCGCCTCCGCGTCTTCGTCCGCACCGTCCCCTTCGTCTTCTTGGTCCTGTTCGTCCCATCGCCCCGCGCTGCCACCTTCGACCTCTCCACCGCCACCGTTGCCGACATCAACGCCGCCTTCGACGCCGGCGCCCTCACCGCCGAGAAACTCGTCGGCCTCTACCTCAAGCGCATCGAGGCCTACGACAAGCAGGGCCCCAAGGTGAACTGTGTGATCACCCTCAACCCGAAGGCCCTCGATCAGGCCCGCGCCCTCGACGCCGAGCGCAAAGCCAAGGGCCCGCGCTCCCCGCTCCACGGCATCCCGATCGTTCTGAAGGATCTCATCGACGTCGCCGGCCTGCCGACCACCGCGGGCTTCACGCCCTTCGGCGCCCCCATCGCCCCGCGTGATTCCACCATCGTCGCCCGAATGCACGCCGCCGGCGCGCTCATCCTCGCGAAGGTTTCCACCACGAACTGGTTCGGTAACGGCTTTGGCGATACGCACCCGATCGGCGCCAGCCCCAATCCCTACAACCTTTCCCTCTCACCCGGCGGCTCCAGCAACGGCAGCGGCGTCGCGATGGCCTGCTATTTCGCCACCCTCGCCGTCGGCACCGATACCAGCGTCTCCGTCCAGAGCCCGTCGTCGAACTGCAGCATCGTCGGCATGGTCGGCACCTACGGCATGGTCAGCCGCGCCGGCATCGTCCCGCGCGGCGCAACCCAGGACCGCCCCGGCCCGATGGGCCGCAGCGTCTACGATGTCGCCACCCTCTACTCCGTCATGTCCGGCTGGGACGCCGAGGACCTCACGACCTTCAATCCGATGGGCCACTTCCCCCAGACCGACTGGGCGCAGGAGCTGAAGCAGCGCGACGTGAAGGGCAAACGCATCGGCGTGCTCCGCGAGATGCTCCCCGTCGGCGAGCAATACGCCGAGGGCCTCGCCCTCTTCGAGCGCGCGCTCGAAGACCTCAAGAAGGCCGGCGCGTTTGTCATCGATCCGATCATGACCGGCAGCCCGAACATCTCGATCGACACCAGCCAGGGCCGCGGCCGCACCGCCGAGTATGAGAAAATCGCCTACACCGACGCCTACCTCGCCCGCCTCGGCGCCAACGGCAAATTCAAGAACACGCGCGAAATGATGGAGAAGGTCGGCGCCGAAAAGTTCTCCAGCGGCATGGCTTCCGCGCTCGCACTCGGCGCCCCCGGCGCGGATCCCGAGTATGCCGCCCGCTACAAGTCGCGCCAGGCCTACATCGCGCTCATCAGCGAGACCTACGACAAATACGCGCTCGATGCCTTCGTGCTGCCGTTCACGGTCGCGCCCGCCCCCGAGTTGGAAGGCACCGGCAGCGGTCGCACCGGCCGCACCGAGGGAGCCAACCGCACCGCCGGCGGCGCCCGCATCGAGCGCCACGGCGTGAACAACATCACCTCCACGCTCGGCCTGCCCGCCGTCGTCGTGCCCGCCGGCTACACGCCTTCGAAGAACTTCCCGATCGCCACGCAGTTCTTCGGCAAGCCCTTCACCGATCTCAAAGTGCTCCAGATCGCCTACGGCTACGAACAGACGACCAAGCGCCGCAAGACCCCCGAGACCACCCCGCCGCTCCCCGGCGAGATCTTCGACTACAAGTCCCCCTCCGAGAAATCCACCATCGCCGCCGGTCAGCAGTAAGCGCGCACGGCCATGCACCGCCTCCGTCGCTCGGTCCTCTCTGTCCTATTCGTCCTATCAGTCCTATCGACCCGCGCCCTCGCCGCCACCTTCGATCTCGCCACCGCCACCGTCGCCGACCTCAACGCCGCCTTCGACGCCGGCGCCCTCACCTCGGAGAAGCTCACCCAGCTCTACCTCAATCGCATCGCCGCCTACGACAAGCAGGGCCCGAAGATCAACTCCGTCATCACGCTCAACCCGAAGGCGCTCGACGAAGCGCGCGCCCTCGACGCCGAGCGCAAAACGAAAGGCCCGCGCTCGCCGCTCCACGGCCTGCCCGTGGTCATCAAGGATCTGATTGACGTCGCCGGCCTCCCGACCACCGCCGGCTTCAAGCCCTTCGGCGCGCCCGTGCCAAAGCGCGACGCCACGGTCGTCGCGCGCCTGAAGGACGCCGGCGCCCTCGTCATCGCGAAGGTCTCGACCTGGAACTGGTTTGGCCGCGACGGCTTCGGCCCGACGCATCCCATCGGCGTCACGCTCAATCCGTATAACGACAAATACATCACCGGCGGTTCCAGCAATGGCGTCGGCGCCGCGATGGCCTCTTACTTCGCCGCCATCGGCATCGGCACCGACACCGGCCTCTCCGTGCAACAGCCGTCGTCGTTCTGCAGCCTCGCCGGCATGGTCGCTACGCAGGGCCTCGTGAGCCGCGCCGGGATCGTCCCGCGCGGCCCCACGCAGGATCGCGCCGGCCCGATGTGCCGCAGCATCTACGATGTCGCGGTCACGCTCTCCGTCATCGCCGGCTGGGACGCCGAGGACCTTGGCATGTTTGCCGGCATGGGCAGCTTCCCCGACGGCGACTGGTCGAAACAGCTCGGTCCCGCCAGCCTCAAGGGTCGCCGCATCGGCGTCCTCCGCGAGATGTTCAGCGGCACCGTCGATCCGGAAGTGCGCGAGCTTTTCGATCTCGCGCTCGACGACATGCGCAAGGCCGGCGCCGTCATCGTCGATCCCGTTCTCACCGGCATCAACCTGCAGAAGGAATCGAGCACTCAGGTCATCGGCGTCTCGCAATACGAGCTCATCCCCGAGGGCAACGTCTACCTCGCGCGCCTCGGCGACGCCGCGCCGTTCAAGTCGATGCAGGAGTTCATCGAGAAGGCCGGCCGCGACACGATCACGACGCGCTACCTCAACGCCCTCGATCTTCCTCCGCCTGACAAGAGCCCCGACTTCCTCGCGCGCTACGCCGGAAAGATCGCGATCTACAATCTCATCGGCGCCGCCTCCGACAAATTCCAGCTCGACGCCTTCGTCCTGCCCTTCTGGAACTCGCCGCCCGGCCTCCTCACGACGCGCGCCCCTGGCGACGACGGTGCCGCCGCCAGCGGCGGTCGCGGCGGCTCCGGCGGTGGCGGCGCGGGTGCCACTCGCGGCGGCGGCAACGCCCTCACCTCCAGCACCGGCCTCCCCGGCATCATCATTCCCGGCGGCTACACGAAGCTGAATCTCCCCGTCGGTCTCCAGGTCACCGGCAAAGGCTTCACCGATCTGAAGCTGCTCCAGGTCGCCTACGGCATCGAGCAGGCCACCAAGCGCCGCAAGTCCCCCGAGAGCACGCCGCCACTCCCCGGCGAGAAGTTCGATTATCAA
>CAZENI010000513.1:0-6092 GCA_964513055.1 uncultured Opitutus sp. | reverse complement strand
GCTTTTGTCAAAAGGCGCTCCACCCCGGACCAACTATGCAAACCCTCTCGCGCCGCACCTTCCTCCGCTCCTCCTTCGCGCTCGCCGGCGCCGCCGCGGCGCTGCGCTCCGCACGCGCCGCCGATCCCACCGCCAAAGGCTTCCGCCTCTTCGCCTGCGATTGGACGCTCCAGAAAACCTGCAGCCCCGACGCCTTTCCGCTCGCGGCCCGCATCGGCCTCGACGGCGTGCAGGTCGACTTCGGCCGGCTCAAGGAAGGCGTCACCACGCTGCCGCTCTTCGACGAGGCGCATCAGGACAAGATCCTCGCCGCCGCCACGGAGCACCGCGTCACCATCGCCTCGCTCGCCATGGGCGTCCTCAACAACGTCCCCTACAAGAGCGATGCCGCCACCGAGCAGTGGGTCGTCGACAGCATCCGCGTGATGCAGCGCATGAAGACGCGCGTCGCCCTCCTCGCGTTCTTCGGCAAGGGCGATCTCGTCGACGATCCCGCCGGCGTGACCGAGGTCATCCGCCGCCTGAAGAAACTCGCCCCGCGCGCCGAAGCCGCCGGCCTCGTCTACGGCATCGAGTCATGGCTGAAGGCTCCGGAGCTCGAGCGCATTCTCGACGCCGTGAACTCGCCCGCTGTCCGAATCTACTACGACGTCGGCAATATGCAGAAAGTCGGCGAGGATGTCGGCGCCGCGATTCGCCGGCTCGGCCGCGAACGCATTTGCGAGGTGCACCTGAAGGACTACGACGATCTCTACGGCAAGGGCTCGATGAATTTTCCGAATGTGCGCACCGCCCTCGACGCCATCGGCTACCGCGGCTGGCTCGGCATCGAAGGCATCAAGACCCCGCTCGGCGTCGAGCCCAGCATCCGCTACGACGTCGACTACCTCCGACCCATCTTTCCCAAACAGATCTAGCCGCGGATAACGCGGATGGCGCGGATAAAGACCACGCGCTCGACCATCCGCGCTATCTGCGCAATCCGCGGTAAAAAACCTCCCTCATGCAATCCTGTCCCCTCCGCAGCTCCGTCATCGGCAGCTATCCGTTTCCGAGCTGGCTCGAGTTTGCCTCCCAGCACCTCGCCGAGTTCGGCCGCTCCGACGTGAGCGAGATTCAAAACGACGCCGTCATCGCCGCCATCCACGATCAGGTCGACGCCGGGCTCGACGTCATCACCGACGGCGAACAGACGCGGCTCGATTTCAATCTCTCCTTCTACGGCTACCTCGAAGGCCTCGAACTCGAGTCCGCCTCGCCGCGCAAATTCGGCCCGCCCGCCCACGATCAGCGCGGCAAGCACGCCATCACCGGCGAACTGCGCGCGCCCCGCGGCCTCGGCGTCGTCGATGAGTTCAAGCGCCTCCAGCGTCTCGCGCCCCTGCGCCCCACCCTGAAGGCCAGCGTTCCCGGCCCCTACACGCTCAGCGGCCGCCTCCTGCCCAACCGCCACTACGCCGATCGCTGGGCCGTCACCGAGGCGCTGCTGCCGATCGTGCGCAAGGAACTCGAAGACCTCGTCGCCGCCGGCTGCCGCGAGATCAGCGTCGATGAGCCGTCGATGAGCTGCTACGCCTACAAGGAGGACCCGCGCCGCTTCGTCGACATCTTCAACCGCACTGTCGAATCCGTCTACGGCCGCACGCGGCTCTGCACGCACCTCTGCTTCGGCAACTTCAAGGGCCGCGCGATCGGCCCGCGTCAGGTCGCGCCGATGTTTCCCGCGTTCCTCGATTTCAAGGCCGACGAGATGCACGTCGAGATGGCCAGCCGCGAGTTCGCCGAGATTGAGATCATCGCACAGATCGCCAGGCGCATGGACGCTGCCGTCGGCATCGTCGACGTGAAGAGCTACTACGTCGAAACCCCGGAGAACATCGCCGACCGCGTGCGCCTCTGCCTGAAACACGCGCCCGCCGACAAACTCGTCTTCGCCCCCGACTGCGGGCTCAGCCAGACCGCCCGCTGGGCCGCGCAACCGAAGCTGAAAAACATGGTCGCCGGCATCCGCGCGGTGAAGAAGGAATTGGGGCTCTAATACCGAGCCAATTGAACAGAAGGCCACGAAGATCGCGAAGAATACAAGAATCTCACCGTCTTCTTCGTTACCTTCGCGATCTTCTGTTCAACTACGGTTCGAGAAAATGATCCAACCCGCCCTCCAGGACGCCGCCTTTCTCGCCGATGTCGCCGCCGTGCGCGCGGCGCCGGCCTCCGATGCGCTCACGCTCTGGTGGCTCGGGCAGAGCGGATTTCTCCTTCACTTCCGCGGCGAGTTCCTGCTCTTCGATCCCTATCTCAGCGACTCGCTCACAAAGAAATACGCCGCGACCGACAAACCCCACGTGCGCCTGACCGCGCGTGTCGTCGACCCCGCCGAGCTCGACTTCGTCGATGTCATCACCTCGACGCACAACCACACCGATCACCTCGACGCCGACACGCTGCTCCCGCTCTTCGCCGCCTCGACCCAGGCCCGGCTCGTGATCCCGGCCGCCAATCTCGACTTCGTCACGCAGCGCCTCGGCGCCGCCCACCGCTTCCGCCTTGCCCCGCTGGCCGAAGGCGCTCGCGCCACCATCGGCGCGTTCACCGTGGAAGCAGTCCCCGCCGCCCACGAACACCTCGCGCCGGAGTTCGCCGGCTTCGTCGTCACCGCCGGCCCGCACCGGATCTATCACAGCGGCGACACCGTGATGTATCCGGGAATGGCGGACCGGCTCCGGCCGTTCGCGATCGATCTCGCCCTGCTCCCGATCAACGGCCGCGCCCCCGAGCGCCGCGTCTCCGGCAATCTCGACGGCCCCGAGGCCGCGCGGCTCGCCCGCGCGATCGGCGCACGCTGGGTCGTGCCCTGCCACTACGAGATGTTCGCCTTCAACACCGCGTCCCCCGCCGCGTTCGTCGCCGAATGCACGCGCCTCGGCCAGCGATACGCGGTCCTGCGCGCCGGCGCGCGCTGGTCGCTGCCCTCGCCATGAGCTTCGTCCGCACCGTGCTCGGCGACATTCCGCCGGCGAACCTCGGCGTCTGCTACGCCCACGAGCACGTCATCATCGGCCCGAGCTTCGCGACGCACGCGCATCCGGAGTTCCTCCTCGACGATCTGGATCGCGCCGCACTCGAACTGCGCGGCTTCCACGCGGCCGGCGGCCGCGCGATGATCGACTCGATGCCCTGCGACGCCGGTCGCCGCGTGGAGAAGCTCGCCGCGCTGTCGCAGCAGACCGGCGTGCACCTCGTTTGTCCGACCGGACTGCATCTTTCGAAATACTACGACCCCGGCCACTGGAGCGGCACTTACACCGAGGACGAACTCGCCGCGCTTTTCATCGCCGACATCCGCGAGGGCATCGACTCCCACGACTACAACGGCCCGCTCCTCCGCCGCACCGCGCACCGCGCCGGCGTCATCAAGATCGCCAGCGGCCCCGCGTTCACCGCGCGCGAAGAAAGAATCTTCGCCGCCGCCGCCCAGGCCCACCGCACCACCGGTTGCCCGATCCTCACCCACACCGAGCAGGGCGAACTCGCCCTGGAGCAGATCGATCGCCTCGCGCGCGGCGGAGTCGCGCTCGCGCACGTCTGCCTCTCGCACACCGACCGCCAGCCCGACCCCGGTTACCACCGCGAGATCCTCGCGCGCGGCGTGCGCGTGGAATTCGACAGCGCCTTCCGTTGGAAACTCCCCGCCGGCGCGCGCAATCCCACGCTCGATCTCCTCCTCGCGCTGCTGCCCGAGTTTCCCGACCAGATCATGCTCGGCATGGACGCCGCGCGTCCCGCCTACTGGCGCAGCCACGGCGGCAGCCCCGGACTCACGTTTCTGCTCACCGAATTCTCCGCCACCCTGCGCGCCGCCGGCGTATCCACCGCAGCGCTTCACCGGATTTTCGTCACCACCCCCGCCGCCACCTTCGCCTTCGCCACCCCATGAAAAAAATCAAAGTCGTCGGCCTGAATTTCGACCACATGCACATGGGCGATCTGCTGCGCCTGTGCCACGAGCACCCGGGCGTGGAAATCGCCGGGATCTGCGACGCCGATCCGAGGCGGATGCAGGCCGTGATCGCGAATTTCCAGATTCCCCCCGATCGCGTCTTCACCGATCCGCACCGCTGCCTCGCGGCGACCGCGCCTGACTTCGTCGTGCTCTGCCCGGCGACCGCACGTCACGCCGAGTATGTCGAGCTCGTCGCTCCGTATGGCGCGCACCTCTTGGTCGAAAAACCCTTCGCCGCCACGCTCGCCGACGCCGACCGCATGATCGCCGCCGCCAAAAAGGCCAAACGGCTCCTCGCGATCAACTGGCCGCTCCGCTGGGTCCCGGGCCACGTCACCGCGCACCGCCTGCTCCGCGAAGGCCGCATCGGCGCGTTGCAGGAGTTTCACTACTACGGTGGCAACCGCGGTCCGCTGTGGCACGCGGCGGATAAGATCGAGACGACGCCGACCCCGGCGAGAAAACGCGCGAGCTGGTTCTACCACTCCAGGCGCGGCGGCGGCTCGCTGCTCGACTACCTCGGCTACGGCACGACGCTTGGCACCTGGTATCAGGACGGACGGAAGCCGATCGATGTCACCACCGTCGTCGATCGCCCCCGCGGCCTCGAGGTCGACGAGCAGAGCATCACCATCATGCGCTACGCGACGGGCCTCTCGACGAGCCAGACGCGCTGGGGCACGTTCACCGATCCGTGGATCCACCAGACGCAGCCGAAATGCGGCTTCGTGCTCAAGGGCGAGGACGGCACGATCAGCTCCGCCGACTACGCCAACACCCTCCGCGTGCAAACCCGCCAGAATCCCGCGGGCGAAGACCTCCCCGTCGATCCCTTCCAGGCGCCGCTGCAAAACCCCATCCAGTATTTCGTCCACTGCATCAACACCGGCGAGCCGATCACCGGCCCGCTCTCGCCGAAGATCTCGCGCATCGGCCAGCAGATCGTCGACAGCGCCGTCTTGAGCGCGCGTCGCGGCAAGACCGTGAAACTGGTCGACTAGATGAGCCAGCAACCCTCCGCCCCCGGCTACGGCCTCAGCTCCGTCGAATCCGCCGGCGCCATCGCCGCGCCCGCCCTCGCCTACCTGCCGCCGCGCCCGCGCAACTACCGCCCGAAGATCGCGCTGATCGGCTGCGGCGGCATCTCCGAGTATCACCTCCGTGCCTACGTCGCACTGGGCCTTGATGTCGTCGCCCTCTGCGACCGCGACGCCGCGCGCGCGGAGAGACGCCGCTCCGAATTTTATCCGGCCGCCCGCGTGTTCACCGACTATCGCGCGGTCCTCGCCCGCGATGAGATCGAGGTCGTCGACGTTGCGCTCCATCCCGCCGAGCGGGTCGCGGTCATCGAGGCCGCGCTGCACGCGCGCAAGCACGTGCTCAGCCAGAAGCCCTTCGTGCTCGATCTCGCCGTCGGCGAGCGGCTGGTCGCGCTGGCCGATGCCCAAGGCGTCAAACTCGCGGTCAACCAGAACGGCCGCTGGGCGCCGCACTTCAGCTACCTTGCCGCCGCGATCGACGCTGGCCTCATTGGCGAAGTCACCAGCCTCGATTGCACGCTGCAGTGGGACCACACGTGGACCACCGGCACACCGTTCGAGAACGTCCATCACCTCGTCCTCTTCGATTTCGGCATTCACTGGTTCGACATCGTCACGCGCCTCCTGCGTGGCCGCCGCGCGCAACGCGTCTGGGCCAGCGTTGCGCGCACCGCTGCGCAGAAGATGAAACCACCCATCCTTGCGCACGCCGCGATCGACTTCGAGGGCGCCCAGGCGCGTCTCGCGTTCAACGGCCACGTGCAGCTCGGTCAGGAGGACCGCACCGTCGTCTGCGGCACCGCGGGCACGCTGCGCAGCTTCGGTCCGAGTCTCTCCGAACAGACCGTGACGCTCACCACCGCCTCCGGCCGCGCCACCGCCGCCCTGGAGGGCACGTGGTTCGTCAACGGCTTCCAGGGCGCGATGGGCGAGTTGCTCTGCGCCATCGAGGAGAACCGCACGCCCACCCACAACGCCCGCGAGAACCTCGCCAGCCTCGCCCTCTGCTTCGCCGCCCTCGCCAGCGCCGATTCCGGCATGCCTCGGAT
>CAZENI010000512.1:0-6097 GCA_964513055.1 uncultured Opitutus sp. | reverse complement strand
AGGAAGGGCTGCTGAAGAAGCTGTTCCGGAAGTAACGGCGCGCGCGGCGCGATTGCCGCGCGCATCACCGCTCAGTACGAGTACGTGTCCTTCTTCGGCGACCCCTTCTGGGCCATGTGGATCTCCTGGCTGCGGTCGAAGCCGCTGCGGGTGCGGAGATTCACGACGCCGCCGAGCGAGTCGGCGTCCATGTCGGCCGTCGGCGTCTTGATCACCTCGACGCTCTCGATCGAGCCGGCCGCGAGGCCGCTCACGAGCTGCGAACGGGAGTCGGGATTCGCGCTCGCCGTGCGCGTGCCGTCCATCATCACGCTGGTAAACTCGGGCGAGAGGCCGCGGACCATGATGGCGTCGACGGCCGAGCCGCCGTATTCGCCGACGATGCCGGGCAGGCGCTGCAGGAAGGAGCCCATGTCGCCCTTGGCGATGTTGCCGTAGGCATCGGTCGAGACGGAGTTGCCGACGGTGAGGGCGGCCTCCTGGCGCGCGATGGCGGCGGCGTTGCCCTCGCGCAGGCCGGTGACGGCGAACGCCTCCATTTTGTAGACCTCCGCGGTGAGCGCGAAATCCTGCGTGGTGGTGCCCGTGCCCGCGACCATCACCGCGGTGGTCGCGTCGTCCAGGCCGGGATACGTGACTTTCAACGTCACCGGGCCCGCCGGCACGCCGGTGAACACGAACGTGCCGTCGCGCTCGGTCGCGCTGGTGCGGTCGGTGCCGGCGATCTGGACGACGGCGCCCTCCAGACTGGCGCCGGTCGCGAGATTGGAGACGCGGCCGCGGAGGGTCGCGGGGCCGGCACGTTCGCCGCTGGCGGCGCCCGGCGCCGTCTGGGCGGCGGCGGGGCTGAGGCCCGCCGCAAGCGCGGCGGCGAGCAGGAGCGACTTCGAGGCGGTGGCGAGCGCGCGGGGGCGCGCGAGCCGGACGAGTGGGTGGAGGGTCATGGTGGCAGCGCCGGGGATTTCGGCCTACTGCGGAAGACGAACCACCCGGATTTTTCCGTAACGCGCCGCCGCGAAAAATTTGCGACCCCGCACGTGGCCCGGCCAGAAGGCGTCGCAAAAGGTGAAGCGCGAGTCTCGTTGGTAGCGGAACGCGTGAGCGTTTCGTCCGGCGCCGCGAGGCACAGGCACGAAAGCCTCACAGCTTCCGCTACCGGAAAAGGCCCTTTTCGACGCCCGCTCAGAACCGCGCCTGCACTCCCGCCGAGATCGAGCGCGGGAACACGTTGGTCTGCGTCTGGCGGTCGGCGCGGTCGAGGCCGCGGAAGCGCCCGCGGTTGTCCTGCGCGAGATTGATCACGTCGAGAAACACACTCACCGGCCGGCTGAGCCGGAAGCGCACGAAAAAATCCCACTGCTCGCGCGCGCCGATGAACTCCGAGCTGGAGGGATCCGACACATCGAGCGAGCTGAGGTAGCTGCTCGCGAAATTCCACATCAGCCGCAGGTCCCAACGGCCGTGATCATAGGTGAGCCCGGCGTTGCCCGAACGGGGTCGCAGGCCAACCAGGTAGTTCTTGAACGGCAGCGCCGGCACCAGGCCGTTGTAGTCGCCGGCGCTCGTGAGCACGGTCCAGTTCGCCATCGTGCCCAGCCCGCGCCAGCGGCCGGGCAGGAAGGCGAGCTGCTGCACGTAGTTGAACTCGACGCCCTCGACGCGGCCGTCGCCGGTGTTCACGCGCGTGCTGCCGGTCCAGCCCGCGTAGGGCGTCAGGTCGTAGCCGTATTCGTTGCCGACGATCCGGAAGGAGGTCGCGGAGACGTAGTTCTTGATCTCCTTGCGGAAGAGCCCGACCGACAGCACGCCGGCGGGCCTGAAGTAATACTCGGCGCTCAGGTCGAGGTTGCGCGACTTCTGTGGCAGCAGCGAGGGATTGGCGAAGCTCACGATCTGGCCGATTTCGTTCACCGAAAAGCGGCCGACGAGATCCGTCATGCGCGGCCGCCCGATCGTCGTCGAGAGATTGGCCCGCAGCGTGAGGCGCTCGATCGGCGCATGGCGAAACTGGAGATTGGGAAACCAGTCCGCGTAGTCCGACTCCACCGTCTTGAACGCCCCGTAGCGCCCCTCCGCCACGGTGAAGCGCGCGTCGTCGAGGCGCGAGGTGATGCGCGTGCGTGTCTGCTCGAAGCGCAGCCCGCCGGTCGCCTGCAGCCGCGGCGCCAGCCGGGTCTCGAACTGCAGGTAGCCGGCGGGGATGATTTCGCGCGTGCGATAGTCGTTGAGCAGGGAGTTGGTCGCGGAGGCGTCGAGATTCGCCGGGAAGAACGACGGATCGTAGGCGAACTGCACGGACGGACGCGCCGCGAGGCCGGAGGGGAGGTAACGAATGGCGGCGTCGCGGAACAGCGCCCGGGTGTCGACGATCGGCGTCGCCGGGTAGCGGCCGTCGACCCAGCCGCGCGTGAAGGTGAAATCCCGATACACCCGGTGGTCGCCCCCCCCGAGGGCGCCGCTGATCTCGTCGAAATCCCGCGTCCGATCCTGCTGCCGAACGCGCATGCCCGTCTTGAACTTCACCGGCATGCGCCACCCGGCGAAATCGCGCGTGAGGTCGAGCTTGGCCGCCTTGATCCGGTCGCTGGCCCGGTCCCGCGTGCCGGTCAGGTTGATGAGCAGCAGGTCGTCGAAGAGATCCTCCGGCGGCGGGATGCCGCCGCCGAAGCTCAGGGCGGGAAACTCGCGGCTGCCGCGCCGATCGTAGATGAGGCCGAAGTCGTGGTTGCTGCGGGCCGAGGCGGACATCCGCGTGAGCGGCCGCACGGAATCGGAAAACGACAGATCCCACGCCAGCTTGATCTCGCCGGGCGCGTGCCGGCCGCTGAGCTGGAAGCGCCACGTCGCGGTCGGCGAGTCGCGAAATTCGCGCGTGGAGCGGTAGCGAACGCGGCTGAACACCCAGTAATCCTCGGTGGTGCGCACGGGATCGATCACGAGGTTGTCGACGTATTGCGGGCGCACCTGCTCCATGACGTTGCGGAAGCGCGTGAAACCCGCGGCCAGCGAGAGCGACGCGTCGGCGGAGAGCCTGTAGTCGAATTTCGAATGCAGGTCGGCCCGCGTGTTCCGGTGGTATTCCTGATCGGCGTAGACCACCCGCCGCGGCAGCGTCGGCCCCTGGTAGTCCCAGTTGCCCGCAAAATCGGCGCGGACGGTCTGCAGCCCGTCGCCGACCTCCTGGTAACCGGCGGTCAGCGAGACGCCGAGCTTGCGGCCGAAGAGGTTCAGCACGTCCGAATACTCGGCCGACGCCTGGGGAAACACCGTCCGCGCGCCGCCCGAAGGATCGAGGTGGCGGCCCATCGTCTCGTTGTAGTTGCCGGAGAGGTTCAGCACGACGGCCCGGCCGGTGCGGTCGAAGCCGCTGCGCGTGCGGAGATTCACCACGCCGCCGAGGGAATCGGCGTCCATGTCGGCCGTCGGGGTCTTGATCACTTCCACGCTCTCGATCGCGCCGGACGGCATGCTGCTCACGATCTGCGTGCGGGAGTCGGGGTTGGCCACGGCGGCGCGCGTGCCATCCATCATCACGGAGGTGAACTCGGGCGACAGGCCGCGGACGACGATCGCATCGACCGCGGAGCCGCCGTATTCGCCGACCACGCCCGGCAGCCGCTGGAGGAACGTCCCGAGATCGCCCTTCGCGATGTTGCCGTAGGCATCAATCGCGACGGCGTTCGTGATCGTCAGCGCGCGCTCCTGGCGCGCGAGCGCGGCGGCATTGCCCTCGCGCAGCGCCATCACGTCATAGGCCTCCATGGCGTAGATGGAGGACGTGAGCGGAAAATCCCGCGTCACCGTGCCCGCCGCGCCGAGTTCCACCGCGACCGTGACGTCCTCCAGGCCCGGATACGCGACCTTGACGGTGGCGACGCCGGCGGCGAGCCGCTCGACCGCATACGTGCCGTCGCGCTCCGTCGCGACCGGCGCGGCGCCGGCGACCTGCACGGTGGCACCCTCGAGGCTCTGGTGCGTGACGGCGTTGAAGACGCGGCCGCGCAGGATCGCGGCGGGCTCCGCCCGCGGCCTCGCGGGCGGGGCGGTGGCGGCGGCGCGCGACCCGGCCGGAGGGCGGGTGTGCTGCCGGACCGCGAGAGCGCCGGTGCGCTCGTCCTGCAACGCATACAGCCGCGTGCCGGCGAGCATGCGGTTGCCGGCCTCGAGCGCGGTGAACTCACCCCGCACCGCGTTCGTCTTCACGCCGCGCACGATCTCGGCGGAAAAGAGGATTTCCTTGCGCGCCGTTTCCGAGAGCTGGCGCAGCGTCACCGCAGCATCGCCGGAGGGCAGGTCGAATTTTCGTTTCTCCGGCTCCGCGCCCCACGCACCCACGGCCAATGCCAGCGCGGCCAGCCACCACGAGCCAGCCCGCACGCCGCGGCGCAGCCGGCGACAGACGGACGCGACGGAAAAGGTGGGGTTCATGGAGCGGATTCGCCAGGGAAGCTCTGGCGTCTCCTCAGCCGGCGGTCAACGAACAGGGCGCCCTCGCGCGCACGGCCGGGAAATCCCCGCCCGCATGGGCGAAGGTCGTCACCGCGCACGCCGCAATACGATCGGCCCTTCCGTGGCTCGATCAGCCGTGATGCCGAGCGTCAACTCGAGCAGGCTGACGAAGCCGTCCACGTTATCGACGCGGAACGTCCCGCCGATCGGCTCGCGGCCGAGCGCCGGATCGGCGATCCTGACCTGTTGCGCGTTGTGCCGGTTGAACTCCGCCACCGCCTCGGCGAGCGGCGTCTCGTAGAACTGAAACCGCGGCGCCTTCCAGGACAGCGTATCCTTGAGTTGATCCGCGGTGACGGCCGTGACTTCCGGCGCCGGACCAATTCCGGTCAGCGGCACGACGACCCGCTGGTGTGCTTCGAGGACGGGTCCGTCCGCGTCGGGGGACGCGGCGGGCTGGCCCGGGTCCGCCGGCCGCTCGAGCCGCACCCGGCCCTCCGTCACCACCACGTCGACCAGGGCGGCGTCGATCCGCACGACGAAGGCCGTGCCGATCGCGCGCACAACCACCCGGCCCGCCTCGACCACGAAGGGCCGCGCGGGATTCTTCGAAACATTGAAATGGGCCTCGCCGCCGGTGAGCCGCACGCGCCGCTCCGCCTCGGTGAACTTCACTTCGACGCGGCTTCCGTCGCGCAGCTCGACCATCGAGTTGTCGGCCAGCAACTGGCGCTCGTTCACGCGCAGGAAGGATTTCGCCGGCGCCACCGCCGCCGCTGGCGCCGCCGGCCCGGAGGCGCGCCGCAGCGCGAGGCCGCCGAGCACGAGGGCCGCGGCCGCCGCGGTCACCAGCGCCACTCCGCGCCACCCGCGGCGGCGCGGGCGCGCGAAGAGATCGGGATCCGGCTCGCTGCTGCAGGCCGGTTGCCACCGGGCCAGATTCTGCATGCGCCGCACCGTGGCCTCATGGCGCGCGATCAAGGCGGCCCGCCGCGGATCGTCGCGCAGCCATTGCAGGTAATCATCCTGCTCGGCCGCGCTGAGCCCGCGGTCGCGGCGTGCGACCCAGTCGGCCGCCCGGGCCTGCGCATCAGAATCTTCGTTACGAAGGCTCATCGGGACGCAGGCGCTTACGGCAGGCCGTGCCGGGCGAAGAACTCGGTGCAGCGGCGGATGCCCTTGCCCATCTGGCGCTCGACCGTGTTTTCCGTGATGCCGAGACGCGCCGCGATTTCGCGTTGGGAAAGTCCATACGCCATCCGCAGGGTGAAGACCTGCCGGCACCGCTCCGGCAGCGTCTGGATCGCCTGCCGCAGCAAATCGAGCTCCTCGGTCTGACTGACGGATTCGACCACGTTGGCATTACCCGGGAAGACGAACGAGTCGGCGTTTTCCGTCATCGGCTCGAATGCCACGACGCGCTGCCGCCGCACCAGATCGAGCGCGAGGTTCCGCGCCGTCGCGAACAACAACGCGCGCGCCGACTCGACCCGCCCCTTCTCATGGGCGCGCAGCACCCGCACGAAGCTCTCCTGCACCACGTCGTCCACATCCGGCAGCGACGGAAACTGCCCCCGCAGGTAGGCCCGCAGCGTGGCTTCGTGCGGCGCGAGTTCGGCGGCGAACCAGCGGGCCTGCTCTGGATTTT
>CAZENI010000511.1:0-6109 GCA_964513055.1 uncultured Opitutus sp. | reverse complement strand
GGCGAGCGTCTCGGCGGCGCAGGCAGTCCAATCCACGTCCTTGGCCCGCGTATGCGCGACCGACCATTTCGACACGCTGCACTGGTCGGCGGGCTGATGCAGCGCGAGATTCTTTTCGGGATGGGCCGCGCCGAAAACCTCCACCTCGTCGAGATGCAGGCGGTCCTTGCCCGGCACGCTGAGCCGCACGAAACGCGCGCGCTCACCCGGCAGCGACACGACCAGCGGCTGACCGCTGGCGACGCCGCCGAAGACCGTGCCGTTGTGCCGGTAGACGACCCGGAACTGCCGGCCATCGTCCGAGAGCTGCACGTTGATCCGCGCCGCACGGACGGCGGCGGTGCCGCGATTCCAAATCACCACGCGGCCGAGCTCCTGTGCACCGCCGAGATCCACCTGCCACCACGGCTCGTTCATGTCGCCGGTGTGAAAGCCCCACTCGCCGTTCTTCACGCCATCGCAGCCGCCCGCGGCGTCGTTTTGCGTGGTGACCGGTTCGGTCACGCTGCCCTGTGCGGCAAGGTTCGCCGCCAGCCGCCAGTCGGCTTCGAGGCGCCGGGTCCAATCCTCGCCGGTGAGTGCCGGGCCGGCGAAAGCGGCCGACGCCAAGCCAAGGGCGGCGAGGAACATTCCAGTGCGCGGGCGGAGGGATCTCGCGTTCACATTTCTTGGGGGTTCGTTCAGCACGACGGAACCCCGGCGGATGCGGCCGCCGATGGCGGGTTCACGAGGGGAAATTGAGGCGCGGGCGGCGGCGCGCCACGAGTCCGAATGCTGCGCATCTTTTGGCGGAAACATCCGGTGTCGTGCGCCGGGCGCGCTCCCATCAGACGCTAACGCGCGGCGTCGGCCAGCGTGCCACTGCACGGTGAAATCCCGGACCGGCGAGTCCACGGTGCCGTTGCGGGCATAGCCCAAGACGCCTCCGGCCGCGCGGACAGGCCAAGGTGGCTTCGCCGCAGGGTGCCCATCGCGGGCTCCGCGTTCGGCGGCGCGAGTTGCGGGTCACGGGCGAACAGGATCGTATCGCACCCGCCCTCGAAGCCCGTGAGATCATGCAGCGCGAGGCGCAACTCGCCCGCGGGCAGTTCGATGCCAAGCCCAACGAGAATGGGGCGGAGGCGGTCCCTTGCCAACCCAAGCGATGGGGTGCCGCGACGGTCCCGGAACGGGTTGGGCATCTTCGCGCTTGGCGAGGATTCTCTGGTCATTGGGTGGGAGCGATTGCAACAGGCCGGTCCTGACGGGGCATCGAAACAGCACCGTCAGACAACTCTCACCTCGCCGCTCCGGTGGGCGACTCATCCTTCAAAGACATTGGTAATAGTGGCGCACGTTGCGCTTGTCGGCCTCCGCGACCGGCGTCACTGAAGTCCACCCGCGCATTGTGCCCGCCGGTTTTGCCTGCCCCCTCTGCCTCATGAAAGTCTCCTGCCTCCTCCTCACCCTGTGGTTAACCGCGTGCGGCCTCGCCGCCGCTCCGATCAAGGTCATGTTGCTCACCGGACAGTCGAATCGATTTCACGACTGGACCAAGAGCAGCCCGCTCGTGAAGACGTATCTGGAGCAAACCGGGCTTTTCGCCGTCGATGTCATCACGGCACCCGCCAAGGACGTCGAGGTTTCCGACTTCAATCCAAAGTTCTCCGACTACGCCGCTGTCGTGATGGACTACGAGACCATGGACTGGTCTGCGCCGGCGAAGCAGGCGTTTGTCGACTACATAAAGAACGGCGGCGGGCTCGTCACGATTCACGCGGCCGACAACAGCTTTCCGTCCTGGCCCGAGTTCAACGAAATGATCGGCGTCGGCGGCTGGGGCATGGCGCCCGGCGGCGGACTCAACGGCCGCAAGCCCGGGGTCGGTTTGAAAGTCCGCTGGCGCGACGGCCACACCGTCGCCGAAGACAGCCCGGGCAACTACGGTCATCCTCCGGCCCACGATTTCCCCATCGTCACGCGCACGCCCGGGCATCCGATCATGAAAGGGCTGCCCGTCGAGTGGCTGCACGCAAAAGACGAAATCTACAGTCATCTGCGGGGCCCGGCGAAGAACGTGACCATCCTCGCCACCGCGCTCGCTGACCGAGCGAAGTTTCCCACTGCATCCGGCGAGAACGAACCCGTGCTGATGGCGATCGACTATGGCAAGGGCCGCGTGTTTCACACCACACTCGGGCATGTGAGCCCGAACAGCACGCCGCCCTTTCTCTCGCTGACCTGCGTCGGTTTCATCGTGACGCTTCAACGCGGCACCGAGTGGGCCGCCACGGGCAAGGTCAGCCAGAAGATTCCCGCCGACTTCCCGTCCCCGGGAAAGGTTTCGACGCGTAACTGAGTTCGCACCTCGCGTCGCTCAATCCGCTGCTCCGTCTGCCCCATGAAACTCGTCCCGCGCACGCTGACCCTGTTCTGCCTCATGGCGGCGATGGCCGTCCGGCTGGGTGCCGCATCCCTCGAGGTGAAGCTCGACGCCACCAAGACCGGCGCGCCGATCAATCCGCTCATCTACGGCCAGTTCATCGAGCACCTGGGCCGCTGCATCTACGGCGGAATCTGGGCCGAGATGTTGGAGGACCGGAAATTCTATTTTCCGATCACGAAAAACTACGCGCCCTACAAGGACCTGAGAAACTCGGCCTTTCCCGTCGTGGGTGCGTCGCCGTGGGAGATCATGGGCGACGTCGAGGGCGTGACCATGGCGAAAAAAGACGCGTTCGTCGGCGAGCACTCACCGCGCCTCCGCGCGGGGTCCGGCGTGCGCCAGCGCGACCTTGGCGTCATCGCCGGGAAGTCCTACGTCGGCTACGTCTGGGTCAATCCGATGGCGGGGCGGGCCGAAGTCGACGTCACCCTCGTCTGGGGCGAGGCCGCGGCCGACCGGGCGACCACGCGTCTGGTATTCGCGGGCGCGGGCTATTCCAAGCAGACCTTCACGTTCACGGCGGCCCGCGCCACCGACAAGGCCTCGCTGGAGATCCGCACCCGGCCGGGCACCGGCGAGATTCTCCTCGGGCCACCCTCGCTCATGCCCGCCGACAATGTCCGCGGCCTGCGGGCCGACACGCTCGCGCTCCTCAAGCAACTCAACGCGACCGACTATCGCTGGCCGGGTGGCAACTTTGTCAGCGGCTACGACTGGCACGATGGCATCGGGGAGCGTGATCGCCGCCCGCCGCGCAAGAACCCGGCGTGGACTGGCGTCGAGCACAACGATTTCGGCACCGACGAGTTCATCGCGTTCTGCCGCGAGGTGAACACCGAGCCGCTCATCGCCGTCAACACGGGCTTCGAGGGGGCTTACTCCGCCGCGCAATGGGTCGAGTATTGCAACGCCTCCTCCGCGACCCTCGCCGGCGGTTGGCGCGCGAAAAACGGCCACGAGAAACCCTACGGCGTGAAATACTGGGGCGTCGGCAACGAGATGTATGGCCAGTGGCAACTCGGCTTCATGCAGCACCGGCATTACACGATCAAACACAACATCGTGGCCGACGCGATGTTGAAGGTCGATCCCACCGCCATCCTCATCGGCGTGGGCGACATTGATCGCGTGAACAAGGACTACGACCCCGACATGGTGAAGGCCAACCAGACGTGGTCGAAGGGCATGCTCGAGGCATCCGGCGACAAGATGAACGTCATGTCCGAGCATTTCTACGAGGGGCGCGTGCCGTGGACGCAGGAAGTCCGCGGTGATCTCCTCACCTCTGTGGCCAAGATAAAGGAGAGCATCCGCAAGAAGGCCGAGGGCCACCGCAAGCTGCAGCCGACCATCGCCCAGCTCAAAGGCCGGATCGTCCCCATCGCGATGGACGAGTGGAACTACTGGCATCGCGACTACGTGTATGGAGAACTCGGATGCATTTACGATCTCGCCGACGGCCTCGGCATCGCCGGGGGCCTGCACGAATATTATCGGCAGAGCGACCTCATCCACATGGCCAACTACGCGCAGACCGTTAACGTGATCGGCGCGATCAAGACGACGAAGACCGCCGCCGAGATGGAGACCACCGGGCTCGTGCTCCAGCTCTATCGCGCGCGCTACGGCCAGATTCCGCTGCAGTTCCCAGAAGTCGCCGCGCCCTACGATGTCGCCGCCGCGCTCACGACCGACGGAAGGTCGCTCACGCTCGCCGTGGTGAATCCGACCAGGGAGGAACTCGCCCTCACGTTTGGGCTCAGCGGTCGCGAAGTCTCCGGTGCCGGCACGCGCTGGCACATCAGCGGATCCGACGAGTTCGCGCACAATATTCCGGGTCAACCGCGCGTCGTCGACATCCAGCAGACCAACAACGTGGTCACTTCCGCGCTGCGCGCGCCGGCCTTGAGCGCGACCTTGTTTGTGCTGCCGCTGAAATAAGCGGCGCGCAGCGCCAGGCCGGTTTCCCGGTGGCGGCAGCCGGCTGCGTCCCGTCCCTTACCGTCGCTGTCCCGAACCCGCCTCCGGTGTCGGATCGGTGGGGTCGACGGGCACCAGCCGCATGATCCGGCCCGGGCCCTCGAGTGAAACGTAGAGCAAGCCGTCGGGCCCCGTCGTGACGTCCCGCACCCGGCCCAGTCCGCGGAAGAGGACCTCCTCGTGGACAATCTTGTCGCCGTCCAGTTCGAGTCGCAGCAACGCCTCCTTCACCAGTGCGGTGACGAAGAGGTGATTCTTCCACTGCGGAAAGCGATGGCCCGTGTAGAATCCGATCCCGGAAGGCGCGATGGCCGGCGTCCAGAACCTGACGGGAGGCTCCATTCCGTCGCGCGTGGTGCCCTCGATCCTGGCCTGCCGATCGGTGCCGTTGGAAATGATCGGCCAGCCGTAGTTGCGGCCGGGTTCGATTCGGTTCAGCTCATCGCCACCGGTCGGGCCGTGTTCCGTTTCCCAAAGCTCGCCCGTCACGGGATGCCACATGAGGCCCTGCGGATGGCGGTGGCCGAGACTCCAGATCGAACCCAGCGCATTGGCGCGGTTGGCGAATGGATTGTCCGGCGGAACCCGGCCGTCGTCGAACACGCGGTGGATTTTTCCCAGCGGGCTCGAAAGGTCCTGCGCCTGGGCCGGGCGCCCGCGGTCGCCGAGCGTGAAAAAGAGGTGTTGGTCCCGGTCGAACAGGAACCGGCAGCCGTAGTGAATGTATCCGCGCTGGTAGTATGACGGCGCGGCCCGGAAGATTTCCTGTTGATCGACCCAGCTCCCGCCTCGAATGCGCCCGCGGACGACGACGGTCATCGAGGTATCGCGCTCCTGGCCCTCCTCGCTGTAGGCGAGATAGATCCAGCCGTTCTTCGCATAGTCGGGATGCGCGATCACATCCAGCAAGCCACCATCCTGGCGGAAGAACACCTTGGGCGTGTCACGAATGGGCTGCGGTTCGAGTCTGCCGCGCTCGATGAGCCGCAGGCGGCCCGGCCGTTCCGAGACAAGCATGCTGTCGTCCGGCAGGAACGCGATGCCCCAGGGAATTTCGAGGTGGCTGGCGAGCGTCTCGAGCCGAAAGGTCGCCTTTTCACTCGTGATCGTCTGGTCGGGCGGCGGCGGCGGGACCTTCAGGCGTCCTTGGACGAACTCGGCGCGCTGCTGGTGAATATACGCCACCAGCCCGTCGATTTCGGCCTCGCTCAACGCCTGTCGAAACGGCGGCATCCGCGACAGGGCCCAGCCGTCGCGAATGCTGCGGGCGATGGCCGCATCATCGTCCCCATGGTTCCAAAATTCGTCCACCAAGCTCGGTCCGGCGCCGCCGGTGAGCGTGTGGCCGTGACAGCCCGCGCACAGGGTCTCGACGATCGTGTGCGGGGCGCGTGCCGCGGGAGCGTCGACCGCCGCCAACTGCCCGAGCGGCCGCAGCAGGCCGAGCAGGGTGGCGAAGCGAGCCAGGAGGCGAAGTGGCAGCGGGCACATGCGATTTGTCGGGCACGGACCGGGCCGCGCACCGGGCGTGGGTGACGCGCGGACTTCCGGCAACGTTCCGGGAATTCCGGCGGACTATGACCAACGAGATACCCGGAACTATGACCAATGTTCGCTTGGTCGGCCCGAACTACAGTTAGAGCGAGTTGGGCTTTGCACTCGCGCGCGGGAACTCGGTTGTTCGCGGCGCCGGTCACCCCCTAT
>CAZENI010000510.1:0-6112 GCA_964513055.1 uncultured Opitutus sp. | reverse complement strand
CGCCGCGCTTTCACTGCGTCGTGCCGAACCAGTTCGGGAACACGATGCGGCTGCTCGACACCCTGCAGGCGCACGGGCACCGGCGGATCTGCGCGGTGTTCGACGAGTATTTCGACGAGCGCACGGGGCGCAATTTCACGGCGGCGTTCAACTGGCAGCCGCGCGATCGGAGGATGCTGGTGGTGCCGCAGGCCCTGGCGCCGGGCCGGAAGGTGGCGCTGGTCGCCGACTGGATCGTGGCGCAGCAGCCGGAGGCGGTTTTTGCGCAGAGCGCCGAGTTGATCGCGGCGATCCCGCGGTTGCGCCGCATCCGTCCGCGGCTGAACTTCCAGATCATCGGGCTTGGGGCGCACAACAGCGCGGGTTTTCCCTATCTCGACGAACGCGCGGATTTGGTGGGCTCGGGCGCGATGGATCTGCTCGGCGGCATGATGTATTACCACGAGGCCGGGATCCCGGCGCATCCGCGCACGACCTTGATCGACGGCAAGCTCGTGTTGTCGCGAAAAGTGGTGGGCGACGTCCCGCCGCTGCGGGATGTGAGCGCGATGACGTGAGCGGCGGCGACGGAGTTTACGCTAGAACCTGGGACGACTCGTCGGCGGGGCCGGCGACGCGCAGTCTGTCCGCGCGATGCCACTGCGGTGTCGCGCCCACCTCGAACTCGTGCGCCTCGATCCCCCGGCTGCCGCCCTTCACCCCGCCGCGCCCCCGCCGCCCGACGCGGTGGCGGGAGACGCGCCGCACCGCCGCGTCGCGACCCTGGCGGTGATGGACGAGGAGTTCTTTCCCCTCCTGTTCGGCCCCGGGGAATGCGCCGCCCTCGGGCAGCTCGCGCGCTTCGTCGGTCCGTGCGTCGGGGCGAAGGCGCTGGCTCGCGGCCATGCGCGGGCGGAAGAGGTGGAGGCCATCCTGGCGGGGTGGGGGATGCCGGTCCTCGACGAGGACCTGTTGCGGGGGTTCCCGCGGCTGCGCGTCGTCTTCTACGCCGCGGGCACGATCCGGAGCATCGTGACGGAGGCGTCGTGGCGCCGGGGCATCCGCTTTACGACGGCGGCGCTGGCCAACGCGAAGCCGGTCGCGGAGTTCACGCAGGCCGCGATTGTGTTCGCGTTGAAACGCGTGTGGGAGCGCGCCCGGGTGCTGCGCGAGCACGGCCGGTATCTCCGGCACGAGCCGTCGCTCCCCGGCGGATACGGCACAACCGTCGGGCTGCTGGCGCTCGGCAAAATCGGCGGGCTCGTCGCGCAGCGGTTGCGTGAGATGGATGTGCGCGTGCTCGCCTTCGATCCGCACGTGCCGCGGGCGGAGGCGGAGCGCCTGGGGGTGCGGCTGTGCCCGCTCGAGGAGTTGTTCGCGACGGCCGACGTGGTGTCGTGCCACCTGCCGCTGCATGCGGGCACCCACGGGCTGGTCGACGGCGCGCTGCTGCGCCGGATGAAGCGCGGCGCCACGTTCATCAACACGGCGCGGGGGGCGGTCGTGAAGGAGGCCGAATTGATCGCGGTGCTGGTGGAGCGTCCGGATCTGCAGGCGGTGCTCGACACGATCGTGGAGGAGCCGCCGCGACCGGACCACCCCTTGCTGGCGTTGCCGAACGCATTCGTCACGCCCCATCTCGCCGGCAGCATGAACCAGGAGTGCCGGCGCATGGGCATCATGATGGTGGAGGAACTCCGCCGCTACGGCGCGGGTGAACCACTGCGGGGCGAGGTGCGCGAGGCCGAACTCGCGTTCATCGCGTGAGGCGGGTCGCTGCCTCGGGCGGATTGATTTCCAGAATTCCGGCTTTCCACCTTCAAGTCCTTACACGTCGCTACGCCATGTCCCCAATCCGTCATTCCGTCTCGCACTGGTGCTTCGAGAAAATCCCGCTGCCCGAACTCGCCCGGGCCGTGCGCGCACTCGGGATCGAGTCCATCGAGCTGCTGGAACCGGAGCAGTGGCCGGTGGTGCAGGCGGCGGGCCTGACCTGCGCCATGGCACGGGGACCCGACACGATTTCGGACAGCTTTAACCGCCGGGAGAATCACCCGCGGCTCGTGCCGGCGTTTCAGCACCGGCTGCGGGAGTGCGCCCGGGCGGGCCTGCCCAGCCTCATCTGTTTTTCCGGCAACCGGCGCGGGCAGAGCGACGAGGAGGGATTGGAAATCTGCGCGGAAGGCATCCGGCAGGTGATGGCCACGGCCGAGCGGGAGAAAGTCACGCTCCACCTCGAGCTGTTGAACAGCAAGGTCGACCATCCCGATTACCAGTGCGACCGGACCGCGTGGGGCGTCGAGCTGTGCCGCCGGGTGGGATCAGAGCGGTTCAAGCTGCTCTACGACATCTATCACATGCAGATCATGGAGGGAGATGTGATCCGCACCATTCAGCAGAACCACACCTTCATCGGCCACTACCACACGGGCGGGAATCCCGGTCGCGCGGAGATCGATCACACGCAGGAGCTGAACTATCCGGCCATCATCCGCGCGATCGTGGAAACTGGATACCGCGGCTACATCGGGCAGGAGTTTGTGCCGAAACGGAACCCGTTGACCTCGCTGCGCGAGGCGGTGGCGCTGTGTTCCGTCTGAGGCGCGGGCGGTTGTCCGCGGCGGCGCTTGGCGCGCGTGCGGAAGCCCAGCGAGGGCGGTTGGGGACAACCGCCCCTACCGCAGCTTGACCGGGCGGCCGGTCTGGAGGGATTTGACGGCGGCTTCGGCGAGGACGATGGCCTGGCGACCGTCGGCGGCACCGACGGGCATCGGCTTCCGATTCACGACCGCGTCGACGAACGCCGTGAGCTCGGCGCGGTAGGCCTCGGCGTAACGTTCGATGAAAAAGTAGAGCGGCTTGTCGCTCGTGACGGCCCCGGCGTCCGCGAGTTCGACCGTCGTCGCCGTGCGATTGCCGGCGAGCAGCCGGCCCTTGGCCCCGTGGACTTCGAGGCGCTGGTCGTAGCCGTAGCTGGCGCGGCGACTGTTGTTGATGTGGCAGAGGCGGCCGGAGGCCGTCTTCATCACGATCATCACCGAGTCGGTGTCGCCGATTTTGGCAACGGCCGGGTCGACGAGACAGCTGCCGTAGGCGAAGAGCTCGACGGGTTCTTCGCCGAGGAGCCAGCGCGCCATGTCGAAATCATGGATCGTCATGTCGCGAAACTGGCCGCCGGAAACCTTGAGATAGGCGATCGGCGGCAGGCCGGGATCGCGGCTGGAGATGATGACTTGTTCGACGCTGCCGATGTCGCCGCGGGCGATGCGGGCGTGCAGCGCGGCGAAGCTGGGATCGAAGCGGCGGTTGAAGCCGACGAAGAGCGGCACGCGGGCCTTTCTCACGGCGGCGAGGCAGGCGTCGACGCGTTTGAGCGAGAGATCGATCGGCTTCTCGCAGAAGATGGCCTTGCCGGCGCGAGCGGCGGCGATGGCGAGATCAGCGTGCGTGTCGGTCGAGGAGGCGATGATCACGGCGTCGACCGCCGGATCGCCCAAGGCTTCGACGACGGTGGCGACGCGGGCGCCATGGCGATCGGCGAGCGTGCGGGCGGCGTCGGCGTTGACGTCGACGACATGCAGCAGCGCGGTGTCGCGCAGAGCGGAGAGATTGGCGGCGTGGATGGCGCCGATACGACCGGCGCCGAACTGGGCGAAGCGAAGCATGGGGGAGGAGGCTTGAGGTGATGAAGTGAGCGCCAGTTGAGGCGAGCCGGCGAGGAGTTTAGCGTAAATTTGCCGGGGCGGGCGCGCTTTACGTTATCGCCAGAGCGGGCTCGCGCGCCGCGGGCCGGACCCTCAAGCTCGCGATACCCCATGAAGCGAATCCTACCCCTGTATTTCGTGCTGGCCGCTGCGTTGCTCCCGGTCGTCCGCGGCGCCGACAAGGCCTATACCATTGCGGTGATCCCGAAGGGATCGACCAACGAATTCTGGAAGGCGGTGAACGCCGGCGCCGTGAAGGCGCGCGACGAACTCCGCGCGGAGGGCGTCGCGGTCGAGATCATCTGGAAAGGACCGCTGAAGGAGGACGATCGCGAGCAGCAGATTCAGGTGGTGGAGAACTTTATCAGCCGCCGCGTGAGCGGCATCGTGGTGGCGCCGCTCGACTCGCGGGCGCTGGTGCAGCCGATCCTGGCTGCGGGGCAGGCCAAGATTCCTGTCGTGGTGATGGACTCCGGGCTCAACACGGATCGCTACGCGAGCTACGTGGCGACGGATAATTTCAAGGGCGGCGTGATGGCAGGCGAGCACCTGGCGAAGCTCCTCGGCGGCAAGGGCAACGTGATCCTGCTCCGCTACATGGTCGGCTCCGCGAGCACGGACGAGCGTGAGGCGGGCTTCCTCGACGCGATGAAGAAGCACCCGGGCATCAAACTGCTCTCCGCCGACCAGCACGCCGGTCCGACGCGCGACACGGCGTATCGGGCGTCGCAGAATCTATTGAACCGGTATGGGCGCGACGTGAACGGCGTCTTCTGCCCCTGCGAGCTGCCGACGGGCGCGATGGCGATGGCGCTGCGCGATATCGGCAAGGGCGGCGGCAAGGTGAAGATGGTC
Source organism: uncultured Opitutus sp. (assembly GCA_964513055.1). Classification (GTDB taxonomy): domain Bacteria; phylum Verrucomicrobiota; class Verrucomicrobiia; order Opitutales; family Opitutaceae; genus ER46. The sequence continues at coordinate 1,574 of CAZENI010000510.1, read as the reverse complement.
GGCTTCGATGCCGGCACAAAGTCCATCGAGGATCTGAGAAACGGCGATGTGCAGGCGCTCGTGGTGCAGGATCCGGTTGGAATCGGCTATGAAGGGGTGCGCACGATGGTGCGGCACCTGCAGGGCAAACCGGTCGAGCGACGGATCGGCACGCGCGTCGCGCTGATCACGAAGGAGAACATGGTGGTGCAGGAAATGAAGGATTTGCTGCACCCGCCGCTGGAGAAATACCTGAAGTAGCAGGGTGGGGCGCGTTGGGCACAGCGCGCTTTCAGGACATCCGCACGCAAACTCCAACCAGCGGCTCGGGGAAAAGCCGCTCCACCGCGGCGCGGACTATTTCCTGATCAGGATTTCCTCAAGGACCTTCCCCTCGACGTTGGGCAGCGGGACGTCGAGCAGGCGGGCGATGGTCGGAGCAACGTCGAGATTGCGCACGCGCGGGACCGTCACGCCTTTTTTGATACCCGCGCCGCTGGCGATGAAGATGCCGTCGAGCTCGGGATCGCGGGATGAGTAGCCGTGGGTGCCGCCGTAGTTGACGGCAGGGCCGGTGACGGCGTCGCCGGCGGGAGCGCCACTGAAGGCGTATCCAGCTTTTGGGTAGAGGATGAGGTCGCCCATGCCCTGGTTCTCGGCCGGCGTGGGCATGCCGTGCGCCGGCGCCTCGGTGGCGGCATCGAGGACCTCGGCGACGCCCTCGACGGTGGCAAAGAGCGACTTCAGCCTGGGCAGGAGCTCGGCGCGGCGCGCGGGATCCGTCACGTAGACAAACGCGATGCCGCCCTGCGGGCCGACGAAAGCGTCGCAACTGCTGACGGTCGGACCGGCGGCGCGCAGCAGGCCGGCGTTCTTCAGGACCACGTTCGCGTAGATGTATTTGTCGACCTTCTTGAAGCCGTGGTCGGTGGTGATGAACAACGTGGTCCGATCGCGCCGGCCGCTCGCGTCGATGGCGCGGATGACGTCGCCAACCAGCCGGTCGGCGAGGGCGAGGGCGGTGAAGCTGGCGAGGGAGCCGGGACCGAAACGGTGGTGCGTCGAATCGGTCGTGAGCGGATGGAAGAGGACGAGGTTCGGACGATGTTTCGCGATGACGAAGCTCGCCGCGCGCGTCCAGAGTTCGTCGCGCCACACGATGTTGGGCTTGCCGCTGGCGGCGAGTTTCGCCTCGGCCGGGCTGATGGCGCCGGCGGCGATCATGTCGCGGGCGAGCGTAGAGTCCGGGTTGAAGACCTCGGGGAAGCTCCAGGTGACCGTGCCGGGGTTCGTGATCGCGACCCAGTCGATCTCGGCGGTGGTGAGGCCGGCCTTGAACGCGGCGTCGTAGACCGTCGGCGCGAAGACGAGGCGCGCGCGATCGACCCAGGGCTCGATCTTGTTCGGCTTGCCCGGGCCGCCGCGGACGACGAGGCCGTTGAAGAGGACGCCGTGGCGGCGCGGGGTCACGCCGGTGACGAGCGTGGTGTGATTGGGCCAGGTGATCGCGGGATTCGAAATCGTCATGGCCTCCGCGACGGCGCCGTCGGCGGCGAGCCGGCGGAGGTGCGGGAGCGGAATCGTCTCGTCGCGCC
>CAZENI010000509.1:0-6114 GCA_964513055.1 uncultured Opitutus sp. | reverse complement strand
GCGCAACTCAGAAGGACGACAATCCTGCGGGCAAACGGGCTCAGGCCGGGGGCGTTTTGGTGGGGGGAGGGAATCTTCATGGTGGTGCAGGTGACAGAAAGTGGGTCGGAAAAATTGAGTGAGATCCCGCCGGTCTAAGCGGCGGCGGTGCGCGGCCGCTCCCACGCGAGCGACAGGGCCGCAATGATCGCGAGCACGACGCCGACGGCTTCGGCTGCTCCGATGCGCTCGCCCAGAAAAACCAACGCGAGGACGACGGTGACGACCGGTTGGCCGGCGGCGGCGAGGGGAGTGACGATCGACGCTTTGCCGTCGTAGCGGTAGGCGGCAAACGCGGCGATGACGCCGAAACCGTTGAGGGCGCCGGCGGCGAGGCCCGACCAGAGCATCGGCGGAGTGAGGCCGGACCAGTTGAGCGGCTTCGTCGCAATGATCCCGAGCGCGATTGGCACGAACGCGGCGCACCAGGCCAGATAAGACAGTTCGGCGGAGACGTGATTCGTCGAGACCTTCTGCGTGGCGCTAAAGACGCCCCAGAAGAACATCGCGGCGAGGGTGTAGCCCATCCAAGCGTTGAGCCCGATCCGGCGCAGCAGTTCGGCCGGTTGGCCGAGATTCTTGGCCTCGCCACTCAAGAGAACGATCGCGGCGACCGAAATGAGTATGCCGAGCGCCTGGATTCCGTTGAGCCGCTCCTTAAACCAGAACCATGCGATCACGAGCGTGACGAGTGGATAGACATTCGTGAGCGGGATGGCGATCGCGGTTTCGGCGCCCTTTTCGAGCGCGAGGTAGAACGCGATGTTGCCGGCGGCAGCGAGCAACCCGGACACGAAACCCCAGAACAGGCCGCGCGGTTTGTTGCTGCCGGTGCGCACCTGTTTCGAACATGCCGCCAGAATCGCCGACGGGATGAGCGCGACCGTGAAGAGGATTTGCGTCATCCACCCCGAGAGTTCGCGGCTGGGCCCCTTCGAGAGCACGCCCCAGATGCCCCAACAGGTTGCGGCCACCAGGGCGTAAACCAGCCACGCGGGGAAAGCGCGGCGGCGGGCGGAGGCATCGGCGGTGGACATGGGGAGCGAATCAGGCCGCGGTGGTGATCTTGGTCGCGCGCTCGAAGCGGCCGGCCTCACGTCCATCGCGCGCGGCGAGCGCGAGCGAGAGCATCTGCACGGGCAGAATCTCGACGAGCGGAAGCAGCGGCACCGGCACTTTGGGCAGACGAAAAACCCCCGACGCGGCCTCGCCGGCGATCAGCTCGGCGCGCCCGCCGAGCCGCACGATGTCCGCCACCAGCCGGCGATGAAGCGGCGCGACGCGCGCGTCGCCCTCGCAGACGAGCACGAGCACCTGGTCGCCAATCATCTCGAAAGGGCCGTGCCGGAACGCGGCGCAACTCATGCCTTCCGCCGGCTGCCGGGTGGACTCTTTCAGAATCAATCCGCCGGTTCCCGCGGTCGCCATCGACCCGCCGCGTCCGGTCACAAAGACGGTGTGGAGGCGGGCGACAGTTTCCTTCAGCGCTTCCACCCATGCGTGGCTGCGCGCGAGATAATCCCGCACCCAAGGCTCCACCACCACCAGCTCACGCACGGCGGCGGGCGCGTCCCGGCCGGTGAGCGCCGCCGCCAGCCAGTGCAGGACCGCGAGCGTGTTGACGTAGGTCTTGCACGAAACGGTGGTTTCCAATCCGGCGTGGAGCGGCAGGACGAAATGAGCGATCCGCCCGAGCGTGGAATCCGGGCGATTCGTCACGCAGATGACGTGGCCAAACTCATGGACGCGCCGCGCCAGTGCGACAATCTCGGCACTCTCGCCGGATTGGGAGACGGCGATGAGCAGCGTGTCCGGCGCGTAGAGCGACGGAAACCCAAGCAGCAATTCCGAGGTTTCCATCCAGTGCGACGCCATGCCTGCTGCGCCCAGGGCGAGATGCAGCGGATAGAGCGCGTGAAGCGAGCTGCCCATGCCGGTCAATACCACGCGCCGCCATTCGCCGCTCCTGAGTTTCACGCCCACCGCGGACGGCAAGTCCGTTCCGGCCAGCGCGGTGCAGGCCGCGCGCAAGGCGTCGGGCTGCTGCAGCAAATCGGTGAGGTAGGAGCCGGGGATGATCGAGAAAGACATGACACAGGGCGGACAGGCGGGGTCTGTCGCGATTGAGGGCAAGCGCTTGCCTAGCTCAGGCCTAACCTGGTGCAAGCATTTTCCTACCGCCCTGGAGTCCCGAGCAAGGCATTCGCTTGCCCAACGGGGAAACCGCGGGCGCATCACCGCCCACTCGGGGTGGTCGCCGGCGTTCGCCGGGCCGGGAAACCGGCGAGTCAGGGCGACGCGCGCACCGGCCCCGTCGACTCGCGGATCACGAGATCGGTCGGCACCGTCGCCTCGCGGCCGGCTTTGCGGGAAGCGCCGAGCATCTGACGCAACATTTCCGAGGCCAGCGCGCCGAGGTGCTCGCGCGGAATCCGCACCGTCGTGAGTGGGGGATGCGCGAGGGCGGCGAAGGGAATGTCGTCGGCCCCGACCACCGAGACATCGCCGGGCACGCGCAGACCGGTCTTGGTGAGTGCCCGCATCGCCCCGAGCGCGGTGACATCGTTGCTGCACAGCACGGCGGTCGGCAGTTCGGCCAGCGTCAAGAGGCGCGTCGTTGCCGCCATCCCGGAATCCGCATCGTTGTTTCCCTCGATCACGGTGAGTTTCAGGCCGAGCTTCTTCAATTCGGTCTCGACGGCGCGCCGGTAGCCGGCGTGCGACGCGCGCATCTGCGGACCGGCGATCAGGGCAAACCGCCGGTGGCCCAGCGTGTGCAGATAGCGCACGGCTTCTCCGGCGCCTTGCGTGTAGTCGAGGGTGATATTGCTCTTCAGCGGCCCGGGGCCATCGGAGTCGAGGAACACCGAGGCGATGCCGCGCTCGCTCAGCACATGCGCCATGGCAGGGTCTACCCGCGAAGTCATCACGGCCACACCGGGGCACTTGTTCTCGACCATCTTTCGGAACGCCTGCTCCGTCCGGGCCGGATCGTAGTTGGTCGTGCTGAGCAGCACCTCGAACCCATGTTCGAGCGCGGCAGTCTCGAAGGCCTTGATCAGGCCGGGATAAAACGGGTTCTCGATATTCGAGATGATCAGCCCGAGAAAGTCGCTGCGCCCGCGCGCCAGCCGCCGGGCGTGAGAGTCGCGATGAAATCCGAGCGCCCGCATCGCCTGTTCCACCGCGGCGCGCGTTGCCGGCGCGACGAACTTCGTCCCGCCGATCACCCGCGATACAGTGGACTCCGCCACGCCGCTGCGCTTCGCGACGTCTTTCATCGTAGGGAGCCGGACCTTCTTCATCGTCCATGCAGCTATGCCGGTGCGGCGGCGCGCGCAAGCACCGGGCGCTTGAGGGAGCCGATCCACCGCGGAGCAACGTCGGAGGAAACGGGGAAAGGCAGTGCCGGCTCGTGCTCAGAAATAGCCGCCATTGTCGGTGATCTGGCGGACGGTCTGGCCGGCGGCGACCCAGCCGAAGATCTGCTTCTCGTTGGCGCGGATTTCCTCGGCGCGCAGGAGCACGGCATGCGCGAGGTCGCGAGGGATGCAGATCACGCCGTCGATGTCGGCGAGGATCACGTCTCCCGGCTTGATCACGACATCGCCGATCTTGATCGGGACCTGGTAGTGCGTGATGAGGCAGCGGCCCAGGCTGCCGTTCGGTATCCGGTATTTGTAATACACCGGGAAGTGCTTGTCCTTGATCTGATGGGTGTCGCGGATGCCTCCGTCGATGCACGCGGCCTTGATGCCCTTGCCCACGGCGGTGGCGGTCATCACGCCGCCCCAGAGCGTCGCCTTCTCGTCGCCGCTCGTGTCCCAGGTGATGAAATCATCCTCGCCCATCTTCTCGAGCATCTCCGTGCGGAAGGTCATCTCGCCGCTGATCTGGACGTGCGGCGCGCTCTTCACCGTGAAGGCGATGCCGGCGACGATCTGGTCGTCGTTGAGCGGCCGGAGATAGCCGGGCAGCGCCTGATCGAGCAGGCAAAACTCGCGCAGGACATCGGAGACGGCACCGGTGTAGAGTTGCTCGTAGCGCGCCAGCAGCTCCTTCGTCGGAACGGGAAACGCGGCGGTCGAAATGCGTTCGCGCTCGGCGATCAGCTTTTCGAGTTTCATCATCTTGGCCTCGCGTTGGAGGAGGCCTTCCTGGGCGGGTTGAGGAGTCATTGGAAAGGAGCGGGCGGGTCAGACGTAGGCGATGCGCGCGGTGTCGAGGATGCCCTTCATGTAGCCGAGCGCGAAGAGCCGGCCGAGGTAGGCATAGCCGTGCGGGAGGTCCTCCTCGCCGGCGAGCGACGGCACGTGATCGACGCGGATCGGGCCGCGAAAGCCGAGGTCGGCGTAGAGCCGCAGCATCGCCGGCATGTCGGTCGGGCCGTTGTCGTGAAAGGTCTCCGTGAAGTCCTGCGCCGTGCCCTCGACGTCACGGAAGTGGACGAAGGCGATCCGGGGCGCGAGCCGCCGCGCCGCCGCGGCGGGATCGCCGCCCATCAGCTTGAAGTTCGCCTGGCAGAACGTCACGCGGTGCGACGGCGAATCGCTCAGCGCCAGCGCGCGCTCGAACGCCGCGACACTCTTGAAGATGCGACCGACGCCGCGCAGTGGCGACAGCGGAGGATCGTCGGGATGGAGGCCGAGTTGCACGCCGGCTTTTTCGGCCGCGGGCAGCACGGCGCGCAGAAAGTAGGCGTAGTTGTCCCACAGCCTCTCTTCGGTGATGCTATCTGCCGCCGGCACCGGTGATGGATCGAGGGCGGCGAGTTCGAAGCGATTCGTGAGCGCACCGCCGCGGGCAGCGACGTGGACGTCGGTCCGGCACCAGCCGAAGGTCGCCATAAAGTTGTAGCAGAGCAGGCCCATGCCGAGCTCGCCCAGGTTGGCGAGCATGCGCCGATAGAGCTCCAGATCTTCGTCGCGACCCTCGAGCCCGAGCTTGATCCGGCGCATGTCGAACTCGTCGCCTTCGAGCCCGATGAGTTTTAACCCGGCGTCCGCGAAATTCCGCTGCACGGTCGCAAGCGCGTCACGATCCCACGGAGGATTCAGTCCCGTGTCGCGCGGGTGACAGCGCGCGATGACGTGGGTGACGCCGGCCTGCCGGGCGTAGTCCCACGAGCGGTCGCGCTTGGGGGGCAGGAAGTCGGCGAGAATCATGGCGAGCGGGCGGGGCGGGCGTCGCTCAGGCCGCAGCGGGGGAAGCGTGTCCCGTGATCAACTGCGTGCAGCCGCCGGCGGTGAATTTCAGCTCGCGAATCAGCGCCGGGCGCACCGCGGGATCGAAATCCTGCGGGAAGCCGAGCAGCGTGATCACGCCGACGAGTTCGCGACCCGCGCCCAGCAGCGGGGCGGACAGCGTGTTGATATGCGGCTGATACGAGCCGCCGTCGAAGCAGCAGTCGTTGCGCCGGGCCTCCCGGGCGCGGCGGAGGACATCTTCGCGCTTCTGATGCCGCCAGACTTCGGGAGGCGCGTCCTGCAGCAGCCGCGCGATCTCGTCGTCGGTCATGGCGGCGAGGAATGTCACGCCGCTCGAACCGATGGCGAGCGACACGACCGAGCCGATTCGCGAGGTGATGGCGGTGCCCTTGGGCGAACTGGCGCTGTGGAGGGTCACGGCATCGTCACCCTGCCGCACGGTGAGTTTGGCCGTGAGCCCGGTGGTGCGGGCGAGCTGGGCCAGGGGCTCGCGCACCGTTTCGATGAGCACCTCGTGCCGGAGCAAGGGCCGCAGGAGCGGCACCAGCCCGAACGAAAGCTCGAACGCTCCGTTCAGGCCCGGCCGGAGCCAGCCCTTGGCCACGAACGACTGCAGGATGCGGTAGCAGGTGGTGGGGGAGATGCGCAGCGTGGTCGCGAGGCTCTTCGTGGTGACGCTGCCGTTGGCGGTCGCGACGGCCTGAAACACGTCGATGGCCTTGCACAGGACGGGCACGGTGTGCGCGGGCTTCGGGGTGGTGGTCTTGGAGCGCATTTCTCTATTGGAACCGTGGCTGCCCAGCTTGGCAACCAAGTCGTCTGCGGCACCCTCGGCGGTTCGATGGGTTCGGGTCAAGGCCGCATCAAT